>CACXLY010000044.1 GCA_902768605.1 uncultured Bacteroidales bacterium | reverse complement strand
AGCGTCCAGCCACGTGGAGTCAGCAGGAATCCGTGGTTGCGGAAATGGTCATCGCTATTGCCGATGGCTATATTGAATGCCACTCGACGATAGAGCTGACGAAGGTTCTGCTCTACGTCACAGCAGTTCTGGAGGATGAAGTCCACGATGTCCAGATAGCCGTTGCCCGACTTGGCATCACAGCCATCAGTCAAGCCCAACAAGGTCATGGCTGATGCGAAATGCTTTCTTCGTCCTTCGGCTGTCCTATCAAAACGTCTGGAGAGCAAAGCATGGTATTGCTCGCCCGTCTCAATGACGCTCGTCTCTGCAGCTACGACTCCAGCCTCTTTCGCCAACAGATGACTGTGATGTTCCCAAAGACCCACATCATAGTCATCGTTCCTTGACGGAAACTTGGCTACGCAAAGCCGGTCTTCATCATTCATGACTCCTGCCTTGGGACGGGCACCGCCAAGCGAAGTGCCAGGATGGACGAGTTGCATGAGCCATTTCTTCACTGGCAACTGATTCAGCTCCTCGCTCTTCTCAATCTCCATGCTGGCTGCCACCAAAGCCCTAATGTCGGTCAAAGGAGGAATACGAAGCGATTTCTCACAATTGATGCACTCTCCATCTTGTTTTTCCTTAAAGCGGAAACCACCCATACGAGAATAGTCATCGATACCAATGAGGTAATCAAATGACGAAAGCTTACGTACGGGGCGTTTCTCTTCCGTGGCAAGGATTTGTTCGCGACAGTTAAGCAACAATCGTCCCCAACGGTCAGGCAAGGCATCGCTGAAGCAGCCGAATATGTCCCTGTTCGGCTGGGTGTATTGCTGACCGGGATAATTGTTGATGTCGGCACTCAGGAATAGGCTGCCAAACTGACGGAGCCAGTCATTATCATACTTGAACGAATAGGAGTCTGAACCACGTAGGGATTCATAGCCCAGTTCGCCGACCAGCATAGGTTCGTCAAGCCAGTCGAAGTCCGCATATACATACAGTGTCTTCATACCTTATTGTTTTTTAGAGGCACGTTCACGATGTTTCAGTGCAAGATCCTGTAAGGCCCTGCCCATTTCATCGTTCTTCGCTAACAACAGGATGTCATCATCCAGCTGTAGTGCATAGAGCACACGGAGATAGATACCAATCGCTACTGTCGGAGACAGGTAGCCCGTTCTGCCACCTGTACTACACTAAGATTACGACGCAGACGAGCCAGTTTGATTTGCTCACCTACGGTCTGCATCTTCTGTTCCAGTTTCCGGGGCAGCTTATTGCCCATTGTTGTCTTGCTCATATTGATACTCAACTTATATTTACGAGCGCAAAGATACAATAATTTCTTTATTTTATGATATGTTATAACAACAAATATAGCAATTCAAGACATTTTTAACAATTTGGGGTCGTCTTTTGGAACAAAAAGCATACTCCTGAGACTCATCATCGCATCACAACCCATGAAATCCACGGCAATATCTTTTCGTACTTCTGCACAAAAAAACGACTAAAATGTCCGTAAATCCTTTGTTTTCAGGCGTTAAATAATGTTGGCGACTTATTCCTTTTTTATCAAAACACTTTTTGATTATCATTTGTTTTGCTAAATTTGTCCCTAGTTTGTACCCTGAGTTAACCGATGAAGGACAAAATCAGTTTCTCGAGAGACAAAAATCTGTCCCCCGACAGAATTATGAGAGGTGATTTTTTAAGTGAAATAAAGATGGCAAAAGGACTCTCACATATGTAAAAATAATTCGGTATACGCTACATGCTTAGTTGTGATGGTGGCACACCAAACTGTTGCTTGAAGATACGGCTGAAATGAGTGGGGTTCTCGAAACCAAGACTGTAGGCTACATCTGCAACGGACATTTGTGACGATTGGAGCATCTGACGGGCTTTTGACAATCGCTTCTCTCGAATCCACTTGGCTGGAGACTCCCCATAAATGCTCTGGAAGTCACGTTTGAAACTGGAAAGCGAGCGCCCTGAGAGGTAGGCAAGCTCTTCAAGAGAGACAGGCGATGTGTAGTTTTCCTCCACAATCCGATGGACATCTGCCTTGACAGGCTGACGCAACTGGAGCATCTGCCGGAAGATGTTCTTTGAGCAGTCCATTACGTTGAACAGCAGTTCCATTACCTTCAGGCGCAACAGTCCTGGGCTCACCTGCGAGGGCTCGTTGAAGTATGGAGCCAACGACCAACAATAGGCCACGAGACGGTCGCTCATGGGCGAAACCTGCGCACTAAGCTCTTCGGTCATTGGCGGCACGTTGACTTGCTGTGTGGTGAGAAAGTCCTTCAGCAGTTCGTCGTTGATGGCAAATAACTGGCTCTCGAAGAGTCCTGTCTCTGGCGAGCCTTTCTTCTCGTAGCTTACGCTGTGGGCCTTGCGAAGCAGAATCATCTGGTTCTTGCCCACTGTCCACGACTGGCGTCCACAAGTCAGTTTCACGCTTCCACCAAGCACCACATAGAGCAGATGCTGTTCAAGGAAGAACGTGCCGCTTTCACCGGCGGTCACAATGCATTGGTCGATGATGCTGCCACCATCGAGCCGGAGCGACGATGTTGTACAATCGCCACTAATCAACGCAGAAGGGAATTTCGTTATTCTTGTCATATCAAGATGCTGATTTCCAGTTCTTGTTCCGGCTGCAAAGTTACGAAAAAACTCTGACTTGATGCTGCCTTTATGCTATAAAAGGGGGCAGACGGGGTTTATTTGCCTCCCATCTGCCCCATTTATGTCTTGCGAGAATTATTTCACACTGTAGATTTTGCTGACAATCTTCCACTCGCCGCTCTGCTCGGCTAACGTAAACATGTCGTTGAATGAACCTTCTGTAAAGGCTTGCATGCCAATCTCACGGCTTGCCTTACGGCCAGCTTCAGCATAAAGTTCTACTGCTTTCAGGATAGCAGCCACCTTCGAATTGTTCTTTTCCATTGTTACGTTATTATTAGATGTACTTTCTTTTATTGTCTGAGCATTTACCCCACCAAAGTCGATGCACAATAGCATGGTAAGGGTCACTATTCCGCAAAGACGCTTCACGACTTATTTATTAATCGTATTTGAGTTTTGGTTATATGCCTTGGCCACACATTTCCACTCACCGTCAATCTTCAGCAGAAGCAATACGTCGGTGAAGTCGATGGAGCCCCCCCAGCCCTCTTCTAAAATACGTACTACGGCCAGCGTCTCTTCAAGCTCCAACACGTCGATGCGGGTCTTGAACTCGTCGCCAGCACCTACGGTGTCAACATTGTGATAGAACTGTTCTATGCTGCCACGCTCGAAATTGCCGTTCAGGAAGCCAAACAGACAGGCATCTTCGGTGAACAACTCCTTTGCATACTTGCTGTTGCCTTCGGCAACGCTCTTCGTGAACTTGCTTGCAGCTTCCACTACTGCATTGTAGTCTTCAATCTTACTTCTCATATTACCTTTGAGTTTAAGTTAAACGATGTTTGAATCTGGGTGCAAAGGTACGATGATTCAGGTAAACAGACATTTCTATTTGGCTCAACTTTTCTGACTATTTCGTTCAAACACGATAGCTTTCCTCCCATAAACTTATAGATTATATCGGCTTTGTATAGTTGGGGAATCATTTTTCTGTGAAGTTACATTGGATTTGTCAAACTGCAAGGCGTGTTCTGTGAACAATCTTCCTTTAGTCAATTATTGCTTAAAGCGTATTCTTCACGACAGTCTTGCCTTATTTGCCCTATCCGCACTTCTGAAAGCAGAAAAATCTTCCCGCATCACAGCCGAAAGACTTTGATAAAAGGGAAATAAAAATAATGGTAATGATTTAGATGTTGACCCAATTATCAAATAAAAAAAACAATAAGACTACTTCGCGATGTTTCCTTCGGCCGACGACCTTTGGTTCTTAGCGCGTTGCCAAGCCAAGATGCCGCCATCAAGATTGATGACCTCGTACCCCAGCTTTACCAACTTCTGAGCAGCCGATGCGCTGCGACGGCCACTGCGACAATAGACAGCCACAGCCTTCTCCTTTGAGAGCTTGGCAGTTGCCTGCTCCTCAAAGTTAGAGGAATAGAAATCTACGAGCATAGCATCAGCAATATGACCTTCCTCATATTCCTCTTTCGTGCGCACGTCCAGCAGTTGAACTGTGGCTGTGTCGCCTATGATTTGAGCGAACTCCTCTGGGGAGACTGTCTTGAAACCTTTATTGCGATGAGCATTCACAGCCCAAGCTGCTGCAACAATAATGGCGAGAACGACTGCGAGAATGATTTTCGTATTCATAATATATTATCCTAAATCCGCAGCAAAGGTACGAAATAAAATGGGAATTACTATTCTGTTAGAATAATAAATCTTGTTATTTGTCTAATGTTTTGAGCCATTCTGCACATTCATCAGCAAGAAATGCTATGAGTTTCTTCTATTTCCCAAATATCATGGTGATTTATTTCGCTAATAGTGTTCATACATAAAATCCGCCGGTTCATACAACATCTTGAAATTCGCATTGTGATGTCGTTAGTATCGTTTACCTTTGCAGCATCAAACCAAACAAAGTGCGAGATGATGAAAATACTTAAATGGACATTTATTGGCATGATGCTTCTGGGAGCATGTGCAGGCGGATTTGCCTTCTGGGTTCTCTATGGAAGCAAGAGTCAGATTTACGGCCATGCCATCATGGTGGCAGATGTCGCAGTCAGCAAGAGTGGCAAGAAAGCTTTCCTGCTGGCAGAAGGAAATACGCCTGCGCGGAACATACATATTCTGAGAAACTTTCAGAATCCTTTCCGCTCACCCTGGTTCAAGTTGGACGAAACGGCAGACAATCTGATATTGTCGGTGTTCCATTATAAATCAACAGACTTAAAACACTTTTAATTCATTAAAGTGATGAAGAATCTATTTGTTTCCTTGATGATTGCGCTCATGAGCGTGATGGCATCAACGCCCGCTGTTGCGAAAAACAGCAAAAGTGATGTGAAGAACCTTATCCCAAAGAACATTGTCGTGAAGCAGACCACGAAATTCAATGACGGAAGGACACTGGTCATCTACTACAAGAAGCAAGGCACGAACTGCGAGGTGTATTCACCTTGCGAAGCCAAGGACTATGATGTGTCAATCGCTCCGATGCAGTAGCGTCAATTCGGTAAAATGGTCCTTATTTCCAGTATTCCGTCCACCTCATGCTCTACAAAAGGCCCTTCCTTACATTCAAGAAGCACACTGGGCTCCAGACATTCTACCCCATGCCACACGTTTTTCGGAATGTCCACACCATAGGTTCCGCTCTCCGGACTGATAACGCATGACTCCAGTATCTCGCCGTCATCATTGTAGGTTGAGACCTTGACTTTTCCTTTCAGTATAACAAAAGTCTCTGCTTTTGTGGGGTGATGATGCACGGAAACCTGTGTGCCAGGCATCAAGACATTCAGGAATCGGTGGCACTTGTCGTCCAGACTCTCATGGAAGTTGTAGTTCATCCTGAGTCTGGGTGATTGCTTTGCCTGTTCTGCTACACTGCTAATCAGTTTGTCGTCGATGATTTTCATTTCTGGAAACTTGAATTGTTTATCTTATCACTACAGAGTCCTCACTTTACCCCATGGACAAGCATTCTCAGGGTGTAAACGGATTTCGATGCGGTAATAAACAGAACGTTACGCTCTTTTCCGCCAAAGCAGACGTTGGCTGTCCAATCCTCGGGAATTGGGAAATGGGCTATCTGCTGGCCATCATTGTCGAAGACGGTCACGCCGTCGCCAGTAAGATAGATGTTCCCGCGGTCGTCGATTGTCATCCCATCCGACCCCATATTGGCAAACACCCGCCGGTTCGAGAGCGAACCGTCTGGCTGGATGTCATATTTCAGGATTCTGTTGGCCTTTGCCTCGGCTACATACAGATGTTTTCCGTCAGGCGTTCCAATGATACCGTTGGGCTGGTTAAGCGTCGAGTCGAGCATGACGAGTTGCTTGCCTCCCGGAGCCAGATAATACAAGCCCTCCACGGGCTGCTGGCGCTCTGGGCTGCGTGTCCAATAGTCGCGCTTGAAATAAGGGTCGGTCAGATAATAACTGCCATCCTTCGCTATCCATACATCGTTGGGGCCGTTCAGCAACTTTCCGCCGAAGTCGGTCACAAGTATCTTAGGACTGCCTTTCATGTCGAAAGACCAGAGCTGATTGTCCATATCTGCACAGGCTATCAAGTTACCTTGTGCATCGAAGTACATCCCGTTGGAGCGGCCGCTCTGGTCAGTAAACAGCGTTATCTCGCCAGATTCACAGTCCCAACGGTAAATCCTGTTGTTGGGCTGGTCTGTAAAGAACACATCACCTCTTGCATCTGCCGCAGGCCCTTCGGTAAAGCTGAAGGAATCGGAGATTCTCACAGGAGATTCCCCTTCTGCGACGATATCATTCGACTGCGCCTGAGTACATGCACTCATCACATAAAGGAAAGTGCACGCCAGCATTGATAGCAAGTTTGTCAACCTTGTTTTCATCATCTATTGGTCTTTGTTTCGCGTTTCGAGAATTTCCTTCACGTGGGAATCGCTCTTCCTTCACGTGGGAATCGCTCTTCCTTCACGTGGGATTTGCTCTTCCTTCACGTGGGAATTGCCCATGCCTCACGATACATCCATGAATTATGAATTTTGAATTTTGAATTTTGAATTAATGTTACAGGTAAGTTACTGTTTTCTTTATTGGTTTGCGGCTGTTGTGGTAGCCTAACGGCTCTGCGCCTTCTGCCGGACAGCCGAGGGCGAGACAGGACTCATATACTCTACTCGACCACCTCGATATAAAAACTGAACGGACGGAAGCCGTCGTTGCAACTTATCATAGCACTCATCGGATTCTTCATCCATCCATCATAGAAATTGCCTTTGCCCTTGGCAAGGGATTCAACAAACTCGCGCATAGTGGACCATGCTGACGGACACATTCCTTCAGGTTGCTGTCCATCAACAGAAATCCACTGCTGCCCTTCTCGCACGTCACATGTATGCTCGATAGGGTTTTCATATTGAGCCATCAAGTCGGTATAGACCGTTTGGCGTATGGCTGTGATGCGTACTTTTTTCATTTTATCTTCAATCTTGGTTTTACGGGCACAAATTTGAGATGTCTATTCTATGTTGATATCCTTCACCAAATTAGAATTCATTCTGCAGATGAATCGGCGCGCTGTCCATCACTTCATTACAACGCTGAATGCTCCCTTTGAACTGAGCTTAGGCGAGGAAACGGTAATGCTGACCACCCCCTTGTCTTGTGGTTGTACAATTAAGATGGTGTCGCCGACGGGCAAGGCTGTCATGTATATGATTGCTAAGCCATAAACTGCCGAAAGTATCGGCATCAGAGTTTTCAGAAGTTGGGATGCTTTGCTCATGACGAGTTTTTCGATATAGGAATACCAGTGATGCAAAAATACAAATAGTTTATGAATCGGAATTGCTATTACAGGAAAAATTTGCTTTTCTTGTACCATTTTTAACTTATCGTGAGTCCGATGAAAACTAAAGGACATATAATTTATGATAATTCGAGGACCTTTATTTGGTAATTCGCTTTAACTTCTTTGACTTCATTAACTCCCAAAACTTGAATAATATGAAAATTATTCGTATCTTTGCAGCGCGATATCACTTGTCAAAACAAAAATACGGGTTGCCTATGAAGTGGATTAATTTCATCATAATGCTGTTTTTGCTCTGGCCTTCTGCTGACGGATGGGCCGTCAAGCCGACCGCCGCTCCCTGGAGCACGGCGGGCTTCTACGTCGTGGAGGGCATGGGGCGTAGTGTGTGGTCGATGAATCCCGGCTGGCTGCTGCATCGCGGAGACATCGCGGACGGCGCTTCCACGGGGCTTGATGATAGCGGTTGGACGCGCGTCAGCTTGCCCAACGGGATTGAACTGTTGCCCGAGGATGCCAGCGGAGGCAAAAACTACCAAGGTCCCGTATGGTATCGCAAACATTTCGAGGCGCCAAAGGACGCGAAGGGCAAGAAACTCTTCATCCATTTCGAGGCCATCATGGGGCGAAGCGAGGTTTGGCTGAACGGGGAACGACTCGTGGAGCATACCGGCGGCTATCTGCCCGTCATCGTGGACGTGACGGACCGCCTCCTCGCCGATGCCGACAACCTGCTGGCCGTACGTGCCGACAATAGCGACGACGGCAGCTACCCGCCCGGTAAGCCGCAGTATCAGCTCGACTTCGCCTACTTCGGCGGCATCTATCGCGACTGCTGGCTCATCGCCTCCTCAAAGACCTACATCACGGACCCTAACGTCGAGCATATTCCTGCTGGCGGTGGTCTGACGGTCAGCTACGCCAATGTTTCAGACAGACAAGCCGACGTCAATCTCTCGCTTCACGTGCGCAACGACCTGTCGAGCCGTTTCCGCGGGAAAGCGGAGCTGTGGCTGGAGACTGCCGACGGCCGCCTCGTATCCCAGTTAAGCAAGCCGCTCGACATCCCCGGAGGCTCGGCCCAGACCGTCAAGGGAACGATGACCGTGCGGCAACCTGCCCTCTGGAGCCCTGAGACTCCCTACCTTTATAATATATATGTACGGGTGAACGATGCCAAGGGTCGCGCCTGCGACGGCTATCGGAAACGCATCGGCATCCGCAGCATAGACTTTCGTGGAAGCAATGGCTTGTGGCTCAATGGCAAGCCCTACGAGCCCAAGCTCATAGGCGGCAACCGCCATCAGGACTTTGCCGTCGTGGGCAATGCCATGACCAACAGCCAGCACTACCGCGACGCTCTGAAGTTGCGCTCCGCAGGGATGACCATCGTACGCAACGCGCATTATCCGCAAGACCCTGCCTTCATGGATGCTTGCGACGAACTGGGCATCTTCGTCATCGAGACGACACCCGGCTGGCAGTACTGGAACAGCAGTCCGCAGTTTGCTGCCCATGTCTATGACGACATCCGACAAATTATGCGCCGCGACCGCAACCGTCCCTGCCTGCTGATGTTCGAACCAATCCTAAACGAAACGCACTATCCCGACACCTTTGCCGTCAGCGCCGTACGTGCCGTCCGCGAGGAATATCCGTGGAGCCACATGGCATGTGCGTGCGACAGTCGGCAGAGCGGACGCGGACACTTCGATGTCTGGTACTGCCATCCGCCAACAGGCAACCCAGGCTCGACGGAAAAAGAAGAAGATACAACCAAGACCTATTTCACGCGTGAGTTCGGCGACATCGTTGACAACTGGAACTCGCAGAACTCCATCAGCCGCGCCGCCCGTAGCTGGGGCGAGGTGCCGCAACTTCTGCAAGCCCTTCACTACGGCAATCCCCCATATCGATACACCACCATCGAGACGCTATGGCAGATGGACCGCCGGCACCTGGGCGGCTGCTTGTGGCATCCCTTCGAGTATCAGCGCGGCTATCATCCCGACCCGCTTTACAGCGGACCCTTCGATGCTTTCCGTCAGGAGAAGTACGCCTACTACATGTTCGCCTCACAGCAACACGAGAAGCCGATGGTGTTCATCGCCAACGAACTGACGCCCTTCTCGCCGAACGACATAACTGTATACAGCAATTGCGACTCCGTTCGACTCACCATCCGCAAGGGCGGAAGAGTGATGACGCAGCGCCCCGACCACGAGCATCTGGCCATGCCAAGCCCAATCCTCAACTTCCCATCCGCCTGGGATTATGTCGACGATACCAGGCACGGACGTAACCACGGACAAGACGACTATTACCTGGCCGAAGGGTACATCGACGGCAAGGTGGTGGCAACCCACAAGCGCTTCCCAGCCCGTCGACCGGCTCGGCTCATGCTCAAGGCCGACGACGGAGGAATGCCTCTGCGAGCCGATGGCAGCGACCTCGTCACCATCATCTGCTCCGTCTGCGACGAGAACGGCAACATTCGCGTCTTGAATAATGAGCGCATCCTATTCTCCGTCGAGGGCGAAGGTCAGTTGCTCGGCAACGAGCAGAACGGCGGCAACCCGGTCAATGTGTCCTTTGGCACGGCTCCCATCTTGCTTCGCGCCACCACGAACCCGGGCACCATCCGCGTGAAGGCGCAGCTCGTCTATAGCGGAAATGCCAGTATCAAGGACGCGGAAATAACGCTGACCAGCATCGCACCGGAGTATCCGCTACTCTTTGACCGCAAGGCTACACCCAACACCGATGCCCGGCCAACAACCGTTCTGCACATCAATCCGCACGAAGCTGCGTCCTCGCAGGTCACCAGCGAACAACTGAAAGAAGTGGAGCGCCAGCAAAAGGCATTCCAATAATATATAAAGTATCAACAAAGATTCTCCACGAAGAAGCAAAACTTAATCAATTCAAGTAACAATATGGCAAAGTACATAGCAGATTCCTTGCGCTACGAGAACGGGATGCAGTACAATCGCTGCGGCCAGTCGGGCGTCTTGCTGCCAAAGGTCAGTCTTGGCTTTTGGCATAACTTCGGCGGTGTGGACCCATATGAGCGCAGCAGAGAGATTACTCATTATGCCTTCGACCACGGCATCACGCACTTCGACCTCGCCAACAACTACGGCCCTCCTTACGGCTCGGCAGAGGAGACATTCGGGCGGCTCATGGATGACGACTTCCGTCCCTATCGCGATGAGCTGTTCATCTCGACCAAGGCAGGCTACGACATGTGGCCGGGGCCTTATGGCAATTGGGGCTCGCGCAAGTACTTGATGGCAAGTCTCGACCAAAGCCTCAGACGTATGCATCTGGACTACGTTGACCTCTTCTACAGCCACAGATTCGACCCGGAGACTCCTATCGACGAGACGCTGCAGGCACTTGTTGATGTCGTGCGAGCCGGCAAAGCACTTTATGTTGGCATCTCTCGCTGGCCCTTGGAAGCCACCCGCGCGGCTTTCCAATACCTCCGAGAGCGAGATGTCCCCTGCCTCATCTATCAGGGCAAGCTCAATATGCTCGACCGCGAGCCTTTGGAAGAAGGCATCCTCGACCTCTGCCGCGAGTCGGGAGTCGGCTTCATCTCCTTCTCGCCATTGGCTCAAGGCCTGCTGACCGACCGCTACTTGGGCGGCATTCCCGAGGATTCACGAATGTCGAGGGGTAAGTTCCTGCGACCTGATATGCTGACTGACGAATTGCTGGAGCAGCTGAGAAGTTGGAATGCAGAGGCCGAGGCTCGCGGCGAGTCATTCGCTGAGATGGCACTCCGCTGGATTCTGCAGCAGCAAGGCGTCACCAGCGTGCTTGTCGGTGCCAGTTCGACGACTCAGCTGCAAAAGAACCTGAAATGCGTAAGCACTAAGATGTAAGACCATTTACCATTTACCATTTATCCAATGGGAGCATACGACGATATAATTAACCTGCCGCATTATGTTTCTAAGAAGCATCCGCAGATGCCGATGCAGCAGCGGGCAGCACAATTCGCTCCGTTCGCTGCATTGACGGGCCATGAGAGTGCCATCGAAGAGACTGCAGAGCGGCACAACGAGTCGATGGGGGCAGAATGACGTTGTAAGCCGTTTCTGAAGTAGTTAAGTAGTCAGTAGTTCTACTAAACTACAAATACTTTCAGAACTTCCGAGACTTCAGTAATTACGGAAATGGACAAATGGTAAATGGTCAATGGTAAATGGTCAATGGTCACGCTTTGTGTCCGCCTATCTGCTTGTTCCTTTCCTTTGCTGTTGCGCCTTCGGCATAGCTTGTGCCTTTCAGGATGGCATTCTTGCCGAAGCGCTTCTTGATGTTAATCAAAGCCTCTTGCACCTTACGCTCTTTCTGACCGTCGAAGCCTTCATCCCCGTAGTCAGCAAAGAGGTCGAGCTGAAGGCTTTTGTCTGAGGTCTTTTGCTCATCGGTTTCCCTTATGACATGGTTAGTTGCGATGTTCAAGCGTCGTATCAGCAAGTCCCTGTTAACTATCCTGTCGTACAGCGACATAACGGCAGCAATTATTTTCCTGCTCGACGAGGAATGAGAGGCGAGATTTGCAGTCCCGTGAGCGTGCTTTGGGACAGGTCTGCCGTAGTAGTCCATCACGATTTCGCCATGATACTTCGAGGCAATCTCCGGCCTTGTGAGGCTCTCTCTGTCATAGCTAACGGTAAGGACGAGCTGATTGGTGACGAGACGTTTCTCCACGAGTTCGAGGCTGATGGCGTCTGCCATTTCCATCACGACGTTTCGTGCCTTCTGGAAGGTGTAGGGCTCTGTCAGCACCTGACCGCTGCTCATCGAGTTCGTTTCGGGTCGGTAGGCTTTTACGAGGTCGATGGTGCAGGGCTCCCATCCCCAAGCATGATCTATCAGCAGCTCTGCATTCACGCCGAACAACTTGTAGAGCAGCTCTTCCTTTTCTATAGAACAGCGAGCTATCTTGCCCATCGTGTCGATGCCGTAGTGTGAGAGCCTCTCCGCTATGCCGTGTCCCACTCGCCAAAAGTCCGTCAGGGGATGATGGTCCCAGAGTTGCTGGCGGTACGACATCTCGTCGAGCTCCGCTATGCGTACGCCGTCCTTGTCGGCAGGCATTTTCTTTGCCACGATGTCCATCGCCACCTTGGCAAGATACATATTCGTGCCGATGCCGGCCGTTGCCGTGATGCCCGTCTGCTTCAGGACGTCGCGAATCATCGTGATGGCCAGCTCGTGAGCAGTCTGCCTGTAAGCCTGGAGATAGCTTGTGACGTCCATAAAGACCTCGTCGATGCTATAGACGTGGATGTCCTCGGGCGCAATGTATTTCAGGTAGATGTCGTAGATTTTGCAGCTCACCTCGATGTACTTTGCCATTCGTGGTGGAGCGATGATGAAGTCCTTGTCCTGACGCGTGGAAGGGTGAAGCCTTAACTTCTGATAGACCTCGAAGAGTCGTGCCCTGCCGGGAATGCCATAAGCCTTCAGTGCAGGCGAGACAGCAAGACAGATGGTTTTCTCTGTCCTGCTCTCGTCTGCCACCACAAGCTTTGCTACAAGCGGGTCGAGCCCACGCTCCACGCATTCCACGCTGGCATAGAATGACTTGAGGTCAATGGCGATATATGTTCGGCTCTCGCTTTTCAATCTTCAATTTTCAATTTTCAATCTTCAATCTTCTAAATGTGTATGTCGATAGGCACGCTGACTTTAACGCAGAAGTTCCTGCCCATCGCTGATATTCCCTGCCGGCCAGAAGGGGAGGCCGTATCGACATATTTCAGTCGGGAAAGGTGAGGCTGATATACTTTGTCGAAGAGGTTCTGGCATGATAGGGTGAGTTCGATGCAGTTATGACCGAAGACATGGAGGTCCATGCCTGCCGAGAGGTTGAAGAGCGCATAGCTGGGCGTCGCTGTCTCTGTGTCATCGACGGCATAGAACTTGCTCTGTCGCAGGTTGTACTCTGAGCCGAAAGACAGGAAGGTGCGCCTGCAATGCCCATTGGCAAAGTCCGGAAACTCGTAGCGCACGTCGCAAGTCCATCGTGGCGCCGGCATCATGGGCAGAGACCTCCCCCACCCTTCTGCTTCCGAGCCGGTCTGTATGCCACGGACAAAACTGAAGTCGTTCTCGATGTGAAGCGGATTGAGGGGATGGATGTCGAGCGACAACTCCCCACCCATCAGCCTGGCATCGCCCTGACGGTATTGATAGGTACGATAGCCGTCGGTCTCGAAAGGCAGGCGGGCGAGGAAGATATAGTCGTCAATCCAGTTGCAGAAGAGCGAGGCCTGAAGGCTTACGAAGTTGGAAGTATAGTCGAGTCCCATGTCGAGCTGCATGCTCTTCTCGGGCTTGAGGAGCGCATTGCCCAGTTCGTATTGTATGCTGCCTTCGTGCACGCCGTTCGATGAAAGTTCGCTGACCGTCGGGGCTCGGAAGCCACGGGCCGCATTCAGTCGGAGGTTAAGTCGGTCGGTCACGTTCCACACCGCTCCCAGACTGCCTGTCACGCCCGTGAAATTCTTACTCAAGGCCTCGAATCTCAGCTCATCATCCTCGAGCAAAGATGAGGTATTGAGGTGTCGGTTGTCGAAGCGCGCTCCGCCGGAGAAGTGCCACTTCCTGACCTCCCATTCTGCTGTGGCGAAGAAGCCGATGTCGAAGAGATGATGGTCGGGGATGAGGTACTCCTCGCCCTGATTGACGTTCCTCTGCCACATGCCACCGATGCCCGTCGAGAGTCGCCAGTCGTGCGGAAGGGTGTGGAGATACTTGATGTCGTAGTTGACGGTATGCAGTCTCATGGCCAGTTCGGCCTCCTCTTCTTCCTCGTATTCCCTGCGATAATTCTGCTGATAGCCTACGATGGCCTTCAGCGTGCCGTCGCCGAAGTACCAGGCATTGTCGCTCACGGCCTTCGTATGCAGCACCTTCTGAAAGGGAGAGACGATGCCGTAGCTGTGTCCGTCGAAGTCGCCGCCGAGGAGTTCGCCTTCGGTAATGCCCGGGGTGAAGTTGACGCGCGAGAAGCGAAGCCACGAGTGCCCCCAATTCCTGTTGAGGCCGAGCATGCCCTGGACGTCGCGTTCCTTGAACCATGTGCCTGGGACATATCCGTCGGCATCGTTCTTGTAGCAATGGGCCGCCTTGTCGAGGAAGTGCCAATTCCATAGCCAACCCTTGATGTTGCCGGCAAAGCCGACGCGGTAGTCGTAGAGCCCGTTGTTCGTTTGGTACTGACTGCCGACCTTTACCTGCATCGTACCTTCCTCGAGGGGATGTTCGGGGTGCAGTATCATCACGCCGGCGATGGCGTCGCTGCCGTACATGAGCGAGGCGGGACCTTTCAGGACCTCTACCGAATGAACGCCCTCTTCATCGACCTCCAAGCCGTGCTCGTCGCCCCATTGCTGGCCTTCCTGACGGATGCCTTGCTCCACTACAACGACACGATTGTAGCCGAGGCCGCGGATGACGGGCTTCGAGATGCCTGTGCCCGTGCTTATCTGAGAGAGTCCGGGCAGATGGCCGACGGCATCGACGATGTTTGTGCCGAGAGAGGCATGAAGTTGCTTGGGCGAAACGACCATGAAGGGCGAGGCCGCATCCTTGAGCCTCTGAACGCCGGCAATGCCCTGTACCGTCACTTCGCTCAGGATGGCTTCCTTCATCGGGTTAATGCTGTCCTCCAGACAATCGCTGTGCTGATGGACATTTTGTGCATATAGGGTTTGAGAGACTGCCATGAGGCAGACTCCTATATATATAATAATGTATTTCATGTTTGAATGTGTTTATGTGTAACAATGTACCCTCAGCTGCTAACAGCAGTAAAGGTGAAAAAGGAAAGCTGAGAAATAAAAGGTGAAAAGGTGAAAAGGTGAAAGGTTGAAGAAGAAAGGCTTTTCCTTTTCACCCCTCCTTTTTCACCCTTTCAACTTTTCATCTTTTCAACTTTTCTTTAGCAGGTGGAGCACGAAGGCTGACGAAGCCTTTGTCTGTCAGACATATCGACTGACGGTACAGAGCATAAACGACCTTGCGTTTGGTCTGATAACAAAGCAGCAGGCCTGAGGCGGTTGCTACGTATGAAAGCGTCAGGAACTGGCAAAGCACGCACTGGTGCATGCCGTCGGAGAGCTGTGACAAATGTCCATGGCACTGGTGATGCACGCACTCGGCACACGTCGTCTCGCCGTAATCCACAGTATCGTGGACGTGGAGCGACGAGAGGATGAGCATCGGCAGATAGACAGCCAGCAGCACCCACGAAGCAATATGTCTCTTTGTTATCGGGTTCACAAGTGCAAATGTACACTTTTTATTTCGAAATATGAAAACACCTTGTCATATTTCAAGAGTTTTTAAGTTTTTTTTATGAACGACGGATATATAGTGAGGGATGAGAAATTTCCACGTGAAGGAAAAGCAATTCCCACACGTGGGAAAGGCGATTCCTTCGTGTGGGAAAAGCGAATCCCTCGTGTGGGAATTTCTGACAGTCTGTAGTACGGAGCATCAAGTCAGTGCTTGCAACTGCTCTTTCGGCTCTGCATCTGAGCACCTACAGGGAATGTGACCACTTATGGAAGGCAATAAGGGAGGAATATGCTCCGCCCCTTTACCCGACGAGCCTCAGAATCTGTCCCTCCGTTGCTTCGGGCAGTATCTTCTTGAACTGACTGATGAGCCTCTGCAGGGACTCCTCGGGCGAGCGGCTGCAGGTGCAGGCCTCCTTGCCATAAAGCGCTTCGGGCGTGTTCAGCAACGACCAGCCCCAGCCGTATTCCTTGCCGTGCTTGTCGTGGGGATACACGAAGTCTTCGGTGACGATGTACGTCGCCATCTGCAATCGCGTGATGTAGCCGTCGAACTTCGACCGCATGCCCTTCCCGTTGAAGCCGCACAGCGCCCTCAACTCTCTGGTAATGAGGCTGCCTTCCTGTCTCAGCGTGTCGAGGATTGCGCCATCGATGGTGTCGTCCGTAGGATAGGGAAACTTGCTGCGTCGGTAGTTGCAGAAGTCGGGCCACCACGCCTTGCTGATGAAGCCCGCCTTCTTGTTGAAGAACTTTCCGTAGAGGCAAGGCATTTCGGTCACAATCTGACCTTTCCACTTCCAGAGCGGCCAGTCCCAGCCTCCATCGGAAAAGACGACGTAGCGACAGTCGTCATCGACAATCTCTTCTGCCGAGAACCCATAGATGCCGCTGTCGAGCAAAGGCAGGAAGCCTATCTCGTCAATAAGTCCCATCAGCTCCGCTGCAGAGCCGATGCTTGGGAAATTGCTCATTATGCGGGCTTACTTCACTCGGCAGCAAACTGGTCCTTGCCTACGCCACACAGCGGGCACTCGAAGTCTTCGGGGACTTCTTCCCAAGGCGTGCCGGGGGCGATGCCCTTCTCGGGTACTCCAACTTCGGGGTCGTACTCCCAACCGCATACTTCACAAACGTACTTTGCCATAACTTTTGATGTTTAGAGGGTTAATATAATATTGAAAATTGAATATTGAAAATTGAACAATTAGGTTATTGGTTATTGAAGTTTCATAAACCGACCGTCGTCTGTTGTCCGTTGTCTATTGTCTGTTGTCTATTGTCTGTTGTCCGCTCAGACGTGTTTCTCGCAGCCGCTCCGCTTCTCCCGACTGTAGGACCGGTACTCGTCGAGCGGTATCTCGACCTCAGGCTCTACGAGAGGTGTACCCCCTCGGAGGCGGAAGCAAAGGTACTTGATGTCGATGCCGCGGGCTCGCCACATGCTCTCGTAGTAGGTTTGGATGGAAGAAGCGAGGGCAGCTTCCGTTGACTCTGATTGGGAGAGGCCGTAGAGGTTTCTCGTCTTGAACACCGGCTCGATGTGGTTTGCCTTGAGCAGCTCCTCGGTATAGGTGAAGAGGAAGTTCGAGTCGGTCTTGAGGTGGATGAGACCTCCGTCGCAGAGGAACTGACGGTAACGCTCCAGGAAGTACGTGCTGGTGAGGCGCTTCGTGACCTTCTTCATCTGAGGGTCGGAGAAGGTGAGCCATATCTCGCTGACCTCGCCCGGAGCGAAGAAGCGCTGGATGAATTCGATGTTCGTGCGCAGGAAGCCGACGTTCTTCATGCCGCTCTGCAAGGCTTCCTTTGCTCCTGTCCACATACGCGCTCCCTTGATGTCAACACCGATGAAGTTCTTGTCCGGCATCAGCTTTCCAAGCCCCACGGTGTATTCGCCCCGCCCGCAGCCAAGCTCCAGCACGATGGGATTGCAGCTATGGAAGAAGTCCTTGTGCCAGCGGCCACGCAGGGGGAAGTCCTCCTGCATGTGGGCAGCCATCGGGCATTCCACCACCAGCGGGTTCTCCGCCATCTCGGCGAACTTGGCAAGCTTTCCTTTGCTCATTTATTTCTCGAACGTGAAGTGCGTGGTCCCTATGTTGTGCCCGTCGGCAAAGATATCGACGCGGTAGTTGCCGGCACTCAGGGCCTCGGCCACATCCCAGTAAACCGTCACGCTCTGCTCCTCGCCCGTGTACTCGATGTCCTTTCGGATGCTGTACTCGAGCTGGCGGTTCTCGTAGGCAAAGGTGCCGCCCTTGGTGAGGACGTCGCCCGTGGGAGTCGTGATGCGGACATAGATGCTTCGGATACCTGTCGAGGTCGTGACGTTGCGGGCTATCGAGAAGCCGATGACGAACTTCTTCACGTCCTTTATCTTCTTCGCAGCCTTGCCCTTCTTGTTATGGCCAACGGCATAGATGCCCGTGGCGTCGAGTTGGCTGGCGATGGCCACCTTGTCGGAGAGCGACTCGTTCTCGGTCGAGAGGTTGGAGATGTGCCGGCGTGCCTGCTCGTTCTGCGTCTTGAGGTTCGTGTTCTCGCGCTCAAGCGCCTCGTTCATGCGGTTGAGCGAGTCTATTTGCAGGACGTAGCTGCGCAGCACCTCGCGCAGGGTGGCGAGCTCCTTCTTCAGTCGCATGATTTCTGCCGCGTCGCTGCTCTTCACGCGCCGCAGCTCCTCCAGCAATTCCTCGGTTCGCTTCTGCTCCATCTCGAGCTGAGCCACGAGCGAGTCGTTGTTGATTTGCGTCTTCATCTCGTTGTACTGCATGGCGAACTGCTCGTACTCGTTCTCCATCTCGAGTTTATCCATCTCAGCCAGCTCGAGCATCTGCTTGCTTTCGAGCTTCTGCTGGCGCATAGTATATAGGAGGAAGCCGATGACACCTGCCACCAGCAACGCCACCAGGCTGAGGATTATCTTTGTTTTCTTGTCCATACCTTTATTATTATACGGTTTTGTCTGCAAAGATACGAAAAAGTATGAAAAGTGAAAAGTGAAAGGAAAATAATTAATAAGAATTAAGAAAAGTTTATTCACCATAGGAGCAGATTAACAAAATACTTGTACCTTTGCAGGTAATCTCGGGTGGAAGAACTACCTATTTGCAGCCTATCGATATATATATGAAAAGACTTATACTGAGCGTCGCCTTATTATTTCTCCTGCCGGCATACAGCTACCTTTGGAGCTGCGATTGGCAAAGCTGTCAGGACTGTCAGCATGTCCCGGACAACCAGGACGTAAAGGCTGAGCGTGTTGTGACGGGCGACGAACGGACTGAACTCTATCTGCCTCTTGTCGAAGGGAAACGCGTGGCGCTGTACAGCAACCAGACTGGACTCGTAGGGCCAGACCACCGTCATGTGCTCGACGTGCTTGTGGAAAAGGGTGTGAGGATGACGGCCATTTTCTCGCCCGAACACGGCTTCCGAGGCCATGCCGATGCGGGAGCAGTAGTGGCCGACGAGGTGGACGGGCAGACTGGTATCCCCATCCTTTCGCTCTACGGGCAGAACCGAAAGAAACACCTCGGCGAGGAAGCCATGAGCATGTTCGACGTGCTGCTTGTTGACATTCAAGATGTTGGTCTGCGCTATTATACGTACTACGTGACGATGTGCCACCTGATGGATGCTTGCGCGAAGTACGGACGAGAGGTCATCATACTGGACCGCCCCAACCCCAACGGGCACTATGTGGACGGCCCAATCCTGGATATGTCGCTGCGTAGCGGAGTGGGATACTTGCCTATCCCCGTCGTGCACGGCATGACGCTTGGCGAACTGGCACGCATGGCTGTTGGAGAGAAGTGGCTGAACGAGGGAAATGAGTGCAGGCTGACGGTAATCCCCTGCCTGAACTATACTCACCAGACGCACTATGCCCTGCCTGTAGCGCCGTCGCCCAACCTGCCCAACATGCAGTCCATCTACCTCTACCCTTCCCTCTGCCCGTTCGAAGGAACTGTGGTCAGCATGGGACGCGGCACGGACAAGCCTTTCCAGCAGTATGGTCATCCTGGGATGCAAGCGTGCCATACCTACTCCTTTACCCCGCAAAGCATGCCAGGAGCCACACGTCCTACGCTACTTGGGGAGAAGTGCTACGGACGTGACCTCTCTGCCATTCCCTACGATTCGATATGGCGCGGCCAGATGAGTCTGGCCTATGTCATAGATGCCTATCGGTGTCTGAAGGTTGAGGGCAAGGCAGACGGGTTCTTCACCTCATTCTTCGACAAGCTGCTGGGCCGAACCTACGTCCGTGAAATGATTGAAGCGGGACGCAACGAAGCAGAAATCCGAGCTCGCTGGCAGAACGAAGTGGAGGAGTTCAAGCAGAAGAGGCAGAAATACCTTCTGTATGAATAGACTTCATGTTTCGAATGTGTTCTGTGATTTTACCGAACACCAATATAAATAATGATATGGCAGGCGTGTCTAATTGCGCAGTTAAAACTGTCAACTGGCCTACTTAGACGTGTCTGTTTGGCTCGCCAGCCTGCCCGTCCCTGCCCTCATCCATGGCCAAGTTTTCTATCTCTCAGCTACGGTGCATAGCATACGAAAAATCTTGAATTATGCAAGCAATTTGGTAATTATTTTCATACAAAAATGCAGTTTTTTGGGGGGCGCGGGTGAGAAAGTAGGAAAGTAGGAAAGTAACTTATAGACAGGAAACGAAAACGGTCTCTTCAAATGCCCTTGACGTAATTCATGCCTCCGAGGCAAAAAGAAGCGCTCTACGGGGCTTGAAACGAGAATTTAAAATTCAGAATTTTAACTTGCCTTTCACTATGGCTGACACACCCTTGGTTGAAGTCAAGCTCTTTGGCCTCATAGAAGAGAACATGAGTGAGTGAAGAAAGGCTGTGTCTATTACAATTACAGTTATTACAATTAAAAAAATGAATGACAATAACCCCTATATATAGTTATATATATATATATAAGAAGGGGTAATTGTAACATCAAAACAAGAAACTGTAACAACTGTAATTGTAATGAATGTCCAATTTAATTTCATCTAGAAAGCAGATATACAACGAGATACAGAACCTGTAAGGCTGATGCTCTCAGGATTTCCGGCCTCGAAATGTGACAAAAAACTTCAAAAAAGCCTCTTTCAGACCTCGAAACACGTACTGAAACCCCTCGTTCAGATGCTTTTTCCTCTATTTGGCGCATCTTTCCTCGCCGCAAAAATTCAAACAAAAGACCTCTTTCGGATGTTTTTTGCACAAAACAGGGCTTTCAACACGCGAAAACGGCACTCGTGGCACGTCAATTGTCACAGAAATACACGTTAAACTGTCCATCGCGGCACGTTAACTGTCACAACTAAGCACGTTAAAATGGCCAACAACACACGTGTAATTAGCAAACTTCACACATGTCGTTTGCATTTTACATACGTGTCGTTTGCCATTAACTTGTTGATACTTTATTAGGCACGAACGCCCTTATTTCTATTAATAAAAGTTAAAATTCGGCCAAACACGTCATCTTTTGGGCTTTTTTCTGTGTTTCGAACGCCATTTCCCCATACTTTTGCAGCAGAAACAAGCAAAAAGATGAAAACGAACAACAGACGAGAGGCTATCCTCAGCAAGACGGAATACGACATCATGTCCATCATTTGGGACATCAACCGCTCCGTCTCCGCACGCGAGATTTACGATCTGCTCGACCCGAAGCCTGCCTACACGACACTCGCCACAGAGATGCGGATGCTTTACGAGAAGGGCTTTGTCGATTATTTCAAGAAGGACGGCGAGGGCAAGACGCACTACTACATCGCCAAGATTGGCAAGGGC
Organism: uncultured Bacteroidales bacterium; assembly: GCA_902768605.1. The sequence continues at coordinate 18 of CACXLY010000044.1, read as the reverse complement.
GAGTACGTTCGCAAGGCC
>CACXLY010000043.1 GCA_902768605.1 uncultured Bacteroidales bacterium | reverse complement strand
CGAGGCGGCAACAACTGGCCGCGAGGACTCGCACCCAATTCTGCCAACTTGCTGCGTTTACCACTCAACCAACGACGGAAGGTATTGCAACTCACTCCTACGGCATTTGCCAGCTCATTCTTATACATCGCTTTCATGCTGCAAAGGTACGAAAATGAGAGATATACAAATATTATAGCAGTTGGCATGATGGAAGCTTGAACCTCGGTTCAGCCTTCAGCCTTCCTCAACTAAGCTCTTACACTTATCCAAAAAGCGTGCCAACTACTATATCATTGCCAAACAATATCTACCATGAAAAGCGCTTATAAATATGAACTTGCCGATGCTGCTGGAGTGAGCCGCAGGACTTTCCTGCGATGGCTTAAAGAGAACCGTAGCAGATTGTCTCGCTTTGGCGTGAAACCCACCACTCACTTGCTGCATCCCCGGGCAGTTCGGTGGATATATTTGCAGTACGGCATTGACTTTTAGCAGATTAAAACTTGGCCGCAACAACCACAACAACCGCAACAACCGCAACAAGCGTTTTCGAGAGATAAGCTATTGCAGGTCACAGAAAGATTGAAGACTTTGGAAATATCAATTTTCTTCAGGGAAGCTCCTCATCGGTCCTCTCAGGCGCGGATAGGACTCCCATATTTCGGGGTTCTTGCCTGTCCGGCTGTCGTGCATTCGACGAAGTGAACGGGACAGCTTCTTCTTCATCTGCTTCAAGACTCTTCTGCAGGATGGTGCTTCTGCCAGATTGTTCATGCAGTCCGGGTCGCATTCGACGTCGTATAGCTCATACTCAGGACGCAGCTGGGCTGCATGACGGAAATAAGGGACAAAGGCTGAGTCTGCACGATGCTCTATGATGAACTTCTTGGATGGCGAGCCGTCTATGTCGCAATAGCCGTTCACGGGGTTGCTCTCTCCCTGCGGAAGGGCATCTCCTGCGGGCATTCGCTCGGGATGGTAATTGTGTATGAGCAGATACTTCCCCTGCCGCATGCTGCGAATGGGATAGCCCCAGTTGTTCGGTCGGGCATAGGAATGCCGCTCCCTTCCGCTGTAGATTTCATGGGGCTGGTATTTGCTCTCTCCTATGCCAAGCAGGGGTGCGAGGCTCTGGCCGGAAAGTGGGATTGCGGTGTGCGGAGTTCCTGTCAGCTCCATAATGGTGGGAAAGATGTCTGTCAGGCTGACTGTTGTCTGCTCTAAGCCGTGACGAAGGGTGTGCCCCTGCCAGCAAATGGCCAGCGGGACATGGATGCCGGCATCATAGCAATTGGCCTTGGCGCTGGGAAAGGGCAGTCCGTTGTCGGCCGTCACGATAATAATGGTGTTCTGCATCATGCCGCGCCTCTCCAGTTCCTGAATGATTTGCAGGAGGTGGCTGTCGAACCATTCTATTTCGAAGGCATAGTCGAGCAGGTCTCCACGGACTTCTTTCACATCAGGCAGGTAGGCTGGCACTTCTGCACTGGCTTCCGTCTTGCCGCTCTTTTTCCAGGCATCACGTGTGTATGGGCGATGTGGCTCGTTGGCTCCATACCAGAAGCAGAATGGTTGGTCGGGCGGAAGGGTATCGAGAAAGGCTCGGAAGTTGGCTGAGTAGTCTATATCCGAAATACCCTTGACCGGTGGCTCGAGCCGATGCCGGTTATATTCCGGTCCTGCTGGGTTCTGTGTTCGGCCCGACACTTTCCAGTCGCCCGGCCCCCACCCTTTTCCTGTATAACCTACATGATAGCCGGCCTCATGCAGGACATCGGTATAGCAGACATATCTCGATGGGAAACTGCTGGCATGTGTGCCTGCTTCCTCTATCTGCCATGGGAAAAGGCCTGTAAGCATGCTGGCTCGCGAAGGGCTGCTGCCAGGGGAACTTGCATAGCAATTGCTGAAAAGCAGTCCTTCGGAAGCGACACGGTCGAAAGCTGGCGTGTGTATCCATGTCGAGCTGTAAGCCGAGGCATGGGGATAGGCCTGGTCGTCGGCAATGGCAATGAGTATGTTTGGCCTGACTTGCTTTTGAGCCAAACAGCAAACGGGGGAGAGAAGCAACAGACCGGACAGTTTCATGCGAACGTGAAAAATACTTTTTTTATTTGTTTACCACTTTCTTGTTGTTCAAGATGATGACGCCCTGGGGCAATCTGCTATTTGATATTTGCTGCCCTCGAATATTGTAAACATTTGCTGTGCCTCGTCCGGCATCAACTGACTTGATGGCTGTCGCATCGTTGAATTCCAATCCGTAGAAGGGTTTCACTTCGTCGCCTGAAAGAGGGAGATATGCTTCGCCTGCAGCGAGGGTGCTTCCTATGGTGGCTCTGTAGAAGCCGATGCCGTCTTCTCCGTCTGCAAGACTGAATTGTGTGCCGTCGCAAAGGATATCTGCTGTTGCTGCCTGAAGCATGTTGATGGCGGGACTGGCCGCCGATGCGACGGGATTGTAGCAGTACTTGCCCTCTGCTCCCTTCACCAGGACTGGTTCGCCGATGGGAGCCTCGGTGATGGCTTCGGACAAATGGGCGTAGTCGTTGCTTACAGAAACGATTGTGTAGGCTTGAAGCGGCGAGGGGAACTGCACATTGCCTTCTGCCACATAGGTGGCGTGGCCGGTCTCGCTGACGCTTATCTGCTTGACTGACTGGCTTGTGCTGAAAGGAACGGGATAGTTGTCTTCGCCGAGTGTCTGGAAGAAGACTTCCTTGCCTGCCTCTTTATTTGCATAATAGGTCAGCACGCCGCTTGCGATGTCATCGGAAGTGAGACCCTCCACGATGCCCTGAGTCTTGTCCTCTGTATCCGAGAGGTCGATGATGCCTTTCACGCTGCCCATCATGCGGCCGATGTTGCCTCCGAGGTGACCGGTCACGCTGCCCAGGTTGATGAAGTTCTCGATGGTGTTCTCGTTGTTCCCCAGGTAGCAGCAGAGTCCTCCGGCATAAGGGCTGGCATGTGTGGAAGTGATGTTGCCGGTGTTGACGCAGCCCCGGATAATGAAGCGGGGGTTCGTGTCGTTCTGTCCGCCGATGATGCCTGCTGCATCTTGCCCTGATACGGTGACGTCGGCTTCGTTCACGCAGTTCTCGATGGTGATGGTAGCGCCTGTGTTCTGGCACGAACCGGCCAGTCCGGCTGCTTTCGTGAACGCTATGACGGAACAGCTCTTGTCGATGATGAGGTTCTTGACTGTGCAGGACGAATTGCCCTGAAGGTAGCCGAAGAAGCCTTGTGCCTCGTCGGCGGGTCGATAGATGACCATGTTCTTGATGCGGTGGCCCTGTCCGTCGAAGACGCCCTTGAACTTGTTTCCCCTTGTCTTGCCGATGGGCAGATGCAGGTTCACCTCGCGTTCGAAGTCGATGTCTGCAGTCAGGCGGGCATAGTAGGCCGTCGAGCCGCCATTGGCTGCCACCTGGTTCGAGAACCATTCCACCTTGCCGGCATTGTCGAGGAGATAGTACGAGCCCGACTTCTCGGGTGTCTCGAAGCGTTCCGGTCCGTCGCAAGTGCAGATGCCGTTGTGGGTATAGTTGTGGACATGCTTCTCGGTTATGGCGTAAAGGCGGAAATAGTCTGTGCGGAAACGTCCCTGGTTGGAGGTGGCACGGCTGCCAGACTTCAACATGTTGCTGGTGCGGATGCCCACCTGAATGTCGGCTGCTTCATCGAGGGTGAACTCCATCGTCATTTCCTTCATGACGGGGTCGCTGCCATCCAATGTTGCGGTATAGCCCATGAAGGTGCGGTTTGTCTCAGGTCCGAGGTTAGCGTTGTACTTGTCGGAAGAGCCGAAGTAGCAAGCGTTGTCGCCGGCAAAGAGGCGCAGGTTGGTGAGAAAGTCGTCGCCTGTGCTCATGGGTGCCAGCAGGCATTGGATGCGATAGGTGCCTGCGGGAAGGCTGATGGTCTGGTAGAGCTTGAAGTCATCAGGCATGGGCGTGCAGTTCACCCAGTAGCTCTTCTCGCCATGCCTTGAACTGCTGCAACCTCCGTTTGAGCCGTAGGAAGTTTTGGGGAGCAAGGTTGTGTTGTTGACGCCTGGCTCTTGGGTGTACTCCTGCGACCCCTTCATACCCCAGCCATGCCAACCAGTTGGAATGCCGCGGAAGTTGGTTCCGTCCACAATCATGCCAGTCGTTTCCTCGAAGTCGTTGTTGGAGATGAGTGCGGTCAAGTCCTCGTCTTCTTGCTGATTAGGGTCGGTATAGGTGGTCTCGTTGAGTTTCCAGAAAGAGCGATGGCTCGTACCGGCTACGGCGGCATAGGTCTGCACGGTATTGTCGCCCTTCCAGTTCCATCCGATGCTTCCTGCGGTGAAGTCTGTGACGGACATGTTGGTGGAAGTGAAGCCGAAGCAATGGCTGCCTTCCTGCTCCGAGCAATCTACAATGGCATATTCCACAGGTGTCTCGCCCATGGTGATGCTGACCTCGGTTGAGGTGGAGCAAGCCTGGGCATATCGTCCCGTCTTCAGGTTCTTGACGTAGAAGCAATTGGGCTTTCCCGTGGAGACGAACTCCCAGCAGGCGTTGTCGCTCATGGCTCCCAGTTGCAGGATGTCTGAGCCGCCCTCCTGCACAAAGAGGTTGTTGTCGTTGCGGCAGGCGATGGTATAGGCCTTGCCTGCCTCAATGGTGAAAGGGAGCGTTTCGTCGAGGCGATGCTGTATCATCTCAATCTTGGCATCCATGGCGAACTTGTCGTCGCTGGCATACCAGGTCGAGAAGATGTCGTGCTGCGAGTCGGTAAGGGCTTTCTTGGCAGCCTTCATCTCGGCTAAAGAGAGTTCAAGATTGTCGTAGCGGTTGGTCTTGCTCTTGTAGGCGAGCGTGAAATAGTGCAAGCAGGCGCTGACATGCGACATATAGTGTGCATAGGCCGAGAGGTTGTCGTAGAAGAAAGTGCGCTGAGCTTCGGGTATCTGGTTAATGATAGCGTCGCAACGGCTTGCCACGTCGGCAAAGGCTACCATCTCGCGAGCCGTTCCTGCTATGATGCTGTCCACTTGATGCGAGCCTTCGATGCGGAAGGAGCGACCGGGTATCGACTCATATCCTATATCTGTAAGGGGATTGGGGGTATAGCTGTTCCACTTGTCGTTGATTTGCTTGATGGCGCGTTCGTGGCGCAAGTCCTGGAAGATATACTGGCGGTCGAAGCCTCCGAGGAAGTCGCTCTTCTTCTGGCACCAGTAGGAATAGTAGAAGTCGTGATAGAGGTCGGCAATTTCCTGAGCATGCGCTTCGCCGAAGTACTGCTTGCAGTATTGCAGGAGGAAGTCGTTGGTGTTGTATGTCTCGGAGTTCCACATCATAGCAGCATTGGCAGCCATCTCCATAAGGAACTCGCGCACGTTGCCGGCATTGACCACGCTGAAGGTGAGCGGACCTTTCGACTCGACATAGCGATAGTTGTCCTCCATCTTCCACGGCCCTTCTGCCGGTGCCAGGTGAGCACCTGTCGAGTAGAACTGCAGGTTCATATAGTAACCGAGTTTCACGTTGTCGGTGTTCTGCCAGTTGACGAGGTCGTCGAAGGGATAGTGGTCGCGGCGCCCTGCCACAAAGGTCCAGAGCATATTGGTGGCCACGGGCGGCGTGATGTAGCCCTTTGCCAATAGCGAGGAAATCTCATCGTAGAAAGTCATTCGGACGAAGGGATTGGGGTCGCCCGTCGACTCGCAAATCATGTCGTATTGAATCTTCACCATCTGGCTGATGATGCGTCCGCGCTCTGATTCTGAGGTCGGAGCGTCGGAGAATATCTCCCAGAAAGGCTGGTCGGTCTTGCCTCTGAATGCCACTTGCCACAGGTTCTCCACGTCGCTGTTCATCACGCAGTTGATGCTGTACTGCCAAAACTCCTTCAGCGAAGTCAGGTCGTTGACAGACAGCGTTGGCGGAGTCGTGTGGCGCACATTCTTCCAGTAGTTGTCCCAGTTGGAAAACGAGTTGTTGAGCGCAACCATGTGGTGCGAGGTCAGCACCAATCCATACTTCTTGTAAAGGAGTGCCTCGTTGTTCAGCGTTCCGTTGTTAGTGCAGGTTGCCGTATATTCCACCGTGTTGAGCTTGAGGCGAAGCATCGTCTCCAGCCAACGCTCGTTGTTGTCGGTCGATTTCCGCCGCCAAGGGATGAACAAGTCCTGGTCGTTGGGAAACCATGCACGATAGCGCACCTGCGGTGAGGGACAGAAGTAGTCGTAGTTGGCAGGCATCTGAATCGACTGTTTTACTTCCGGCTGCCAACTGCACCAGTACCAGAGTGGCGGCACGCCCAAAATCTTTTCGCTGAAGCTGTAGATGGCGTAGATGGTGCCTCGCATGTCTTTTCCGTGCAGGACGATGCTGCCCGAAGGTTGGTCCACATAAACGCGGTGGCTTTCAAAGTCGTCCAAGTCGCGAGGATTGTCGATGAGCGCCCTGCCATCAGGATTCTCATCGTTCACAACGACAATCCTCAAGCCCGTTCCCGTTTCGCCACTTTGCACGATGGCAGGGGTGAAGTTCATCACTTTCTTGAAGTCCTTCTGCAAAGCCTGAACAGCAAGCATCACTTGGCTTTTCTCGTTTGCAGGGACACGAATCCACGCATTGTCCTTCTCGATGACAATATTGCCACCCAGCTCCTGGGCACATATCAGAGCAACTATAGGAAGAAAGAACAGGATAAGGAAAAATTTTTTCACATAAGTATTACTATTGGTTTAAATCTGCTACAAAAGTATTAATATTATTTATATAATGATTAAAATTTGTCAAACATTTCAGTATAATTAACATTTTGGGGGAGCCGTGTATTGCGCGTTAAAAAGTTGCAATTGTGTGCTCTATTGCTACACTTCGAGGAGACATATTATTACGCATTTTTACCGATACAAAAGCAAAAAACTGCAAAATCAGTAAAAATGGTTGATATATCAGTAAATCAGTTAGGGCATGAATGACGAAATCGTCGTACCTTTGCAACATCAAAAAAACAGAAAGAAGATTCAAGTAAGATTGCCCGAGACGATGAAACTGATATTCAAAAAACAAAGATAATATATGAGGATTGTCACAACCGTCATCGCGCTGCTCTTGGCAGTGGCGAACATAAATGCACAAGAGAAGATGAAAGAGAACGTAGATTTTAATGTATGGCCGAAAGGCGAACTGAACTCAGCTTACGCAAAGTATTTCATCGGCAACAGTTACCTGGCTCCGCTCGATGCCGACAATGGCGGCCCCGTGAACGTCACCTTCGAGCCGCGATGCCGCAACAACTGGCATATCCACCACAAGTCGGTGCAGGTGCTGGTCTGCGTGGCTGGTCACGGCTGGTATGTAGAAGAGGGCAAGGAGCCTGTAGCCCTGCACCCAGGTGTTGTAGTAGCCATCCCTGCTGAAGCGAAACACTGGCACGGGGCTGCAAAAGACTCATGGATGCAACACCTGACGTATATGACGAAAGTGGAAGAAGGTGCTTCTAATGAATGGCTGGAGCCTGTCACGGATGCCGAGTACGACAAGCTGCCCGCCAGCGGAGCACTGCTCAGTGTGACCGATGCCGATTACATCAGGCGCTTTGATGCCTTTGCATACGGCGAGGTGGTGGAGCAGGTGAAAACCGAGCTCGACGACCGCACACGCTATATCTGCTATCTGGCTACGCTCTTGGGCTGTCAGGGCATTGACGAATACCGCGAACTGCTGCCCCAAGCATTGGCTAACGGCGTGACACCCGTTGAAGTGAAGGAAATCGTCTATCAGGCCACGGCCTACTTGGGAATGGGGCGCGTCCGTCCGTTCCTGACGGCCACCAATGAAATCCTGTCCGCTCATGGCATCGCCCTCCCATTGGCTTCGCAGCAGACCACCACAATGGAAAATCGTCGTGAGGCTGGCACCCGGGCGCAAGTGGGTTGTTTCGGCGACGGGATGCTCGATTTCTGGAAGTCGGGGCCTGAGGATAGCCGGCACATCAACAAATGGCTGGCCGACAACTGCTTTGGCGACTACTACACCCGCACGGGCCTCGACCTGAAGATGCGCGAGCTGATAACGTTCTGTTTTCTTGCCGCTCAAGGCGGGTGCGAGCCGCAGCTGAAGGGACATATTGCAGGCAACTACCACGTGGGCAACGACAAGGACATGCTCATTGCCGTCATCTCCTCCAATCTCCCTTTCATCGGCTATCCCCGCACACTTAATGCGCTGAACTGCATTCGTAGCGTGGAGTCAGACAAATAAATCAAAGAAGAAACAATACGGGATACGTAAGACTTGGGGACTCGGACCTTCGGGTTTGGAGAGCGTCTATTCAATTTGCTTCGCGTCCCAGCCGTAGTCCTGATAGTACTTGACCTTCAGCCCGTGCTGCTGGACATATTGCTGCAGCTGCTCCATGCGGACGGCTTCGCGGACGTCCTCGCTGCTGTGCATGTTCTGATAGATGTCGAAGCGGTCGGCAAAGATACGCCTGGCACTCGCCTCATTGCCTGCGCCGTCTACCGTCTGCTCGAAGCGCGTCACCTTTAGCTTGCCGCCCTCCTTTGCAACAGAGATGCAGCCCGAGTGGTTGCCCCCGGAAACGGTCTTGAGCGTATCGCCTACAACGTTGTAGTTGAACACCCAGAAATCCCCGTAAACGCGGGTGTTGTCCGAAACGTCTTCTTCCGTAGAAACGAGCATCAGCACAGGGATGCAGAGGTCGCCCCCCAGGTATTGCGAGCCGACTTCCTTCACGAGGTAATCGCTTATCGTCTGCCGCAAGGCCTCTTCCTCTCGCCAGATGGCGATGTAGTTGATGCAGTCCTGCTTGTGCCCGTCGAAGTCCGAGATGAGCCACTTGCCTCCGACCTTCTCCATGTAGAGCCTGTGCTCCTCGGTGTCCTCGTCGGAGCAGAACGAGCCGTCCTCCCACTTCTGGCGAACGGTCAGGAGCGCCAAGGCATGCGTCTTGTCCTGCAACTCCACCGTGTCCACCGTGAAATCTGCTATCGTGCCGCCGTTGCCGGTAACGAAGTAATGGAGCCATTCGTGGTCCATCGCCTCGTGCTCAGGGAGGTTGAACATCGTGTCGAGCACGGCATAGAAGTCGCTCGTCATGAAGTCCCTCGACTGCTCCAGCAGAACGTGGTCTGGGATGTACTGGCACAGCTCGAAGGCAATGCCCTTCAGGTCCTCGTCTTCTTTATGACAAGACGAGAGAGACAAGCCGCAGACAAGGAGTGCAGCGAGGAAAAGGGATTTGAGGTTCATAGTTATTCAAAGTTAAGGGTGAGGACTATCATCTTGCTGTGCCCGCCATTGACGGCCTTGGTGTACTTCAGCAAAGTGCCGTCGATGAGGTCGCTGCGGTCTTTCTGTATGATGTCGAGCAGGCCGAAGCAGAACTTGAGCTCGGGGATGAGCTTGAAGTAAGGGAGGTAGATGTCGCAGCCCATGCCGACTTCCAGATAGATGTCGAACGGCTTGAGCCGCAGGGCATCGTGCTTGCGGGCAGTGAGGTCGACCATGGGATTGACACCTGCAATGAGGTAAGGGCGGAAGTTGTTGTAGCGAGGCGCTGCGAACTTCACGTCAACGGGCACTGAGATGTATGTGCTCTTGAAGACTTGCGTGCTGTCTGCCCCACTCTTCTGCTCGTGATAGACGGCATGTTTCTGTCCGAAATGAATCGTGGGCGAAAGGCGCAGGGAGAAGTATTTGTTCAGTTTGAGGGCGCCAAGCACGCCGACTGTGAAGCCGGGGCTGTAGTTGTCTATCTCGGCATACCACTGCTCGCCCGTCTCGGGGTCGATGAAGCCGTTGTTCTCCAACTCGATATCCTGTATGTGCAAGCCCAGCAAGAAGCCGTAATGAAGTTTCCGCTCGTCGATGTACGGGCGGTTCTGCACCTTGCGCTCCTGCGCCACGACGCATAGAGCAAAGGCAAAGATAAAAAGCGAGGCAAAACACCTCAAAATGTTCATGCGCATCACAATAATAACGTAATCAAGGGGCGTTTTATTGCTCAAATCATTGTTTTTGGTGATAAAGGAGAAAAAAAGTCGGGCTGAGCGACACCATTATCACTAAAAATAATTATCTTTGCACTCGAAAACGAACTGAACACAGTAAAAAGTAAACAATAAAAAGTTAAATTGTAGATTATCATGGCTTACGTAATTAGTGATGATTGTGTTGCTTGCGGCACATGTATCGACGAATGTCCCGTAGGAGCTATCTCCGAGGGCGAGAAGTATTCAATTGACCCCGAACAGTGCACCGAGTGCGGCACTTGCGCTGACGCATGCCCCAGCGGTGCTATCTCGCTGTAAAGGTCTCCGTCCCCTCTCCTGAAGGAAATGGGGACAGACACAAAAACAAAAGCCTCTCCATCAGGAGGGGCTTTTTGTTGTCTATTCCTTGTGGAAGCCTGTCTTTATTTCAATCGTTCCCAGGAAACGGGCGTTCTTGCCTTGGTGGTCGACAAGGACTTCGTGGCCCTTCTTGTCGTGCAGGTAGCGCGCTTCTGTGAAGTAGGTGTGCGAGTGGCCGCCGAGGACGACATCAAGGCCCGTGGTGTTGGCAATAAAGTCGGGGTCCATGTCGGGTTTCTCGCCCCAGCCGAGGTGGCTCAGACAGATGACGACGTCGCAATGCTCCTCATTCCTCAAGTGGTCGATGACGGGCTGTGCAGCTTTTGCGGGCTTTGTGTAGCCCATTCCCTCGAAGTTCTTCCCCGTGATAAGCCCTTCGGGTTGCGGACAGACACCGAGGATGCCTACGCGTACGCCCGCGCGTTCCTTTATAATACAAGGCTTTACCAATCCTTCGCAAGGCGTGCCGGTGAAGTCGTAGTTGCAACAGACGAACGGGAACTCGGCCATTCGCATCAGGCGGGCAAGGTTGTCGAGTCCGAAGTCGAACTCATGGTTGCCGATGGTGCAGGCGTCGTAGCGCATAAGGTTCATCAGCTTGACCTCCACCTCGCCCTTATAGATGTTGTAGTAGGCCGAGCCTTGGCTGAAGTCGCCGCAGTCGAGGAGGAGCAAGTCGTCGGGATGCTCCTTGCGCAACTGCTCGAGGAGAACGACGCGTCGCAGATAGCCGCCCTTATTGGCCTGAGCCGTGTCGCTGAAGTTCGGCGAGACGGGTTCGATGCAGGAATGCGTGTCGCTCGTGTGAACAACAAACAGCGAACCTTCTTGCGCCATTAAAAGGTGAAAAGGTGAAAAGGTGAAAAGGTAAATAAAAAGGAGTAATATACGTTTCATAACTATCAACTATCAACTATGAACTATGAACTATGAATTATGAATTATGAACTATTTAACAACGATTCTCCCCTCCAACTTGCTGTCAATCACGCGGTGCTTTATCACGTACTCCATCATGATGTCTCGAGCGAGAATGCCGATGTCGTGCCGCTTCACGGCCTTCTTGAGGGCATACATCTTGTCGTTGCCCTCTGCGAGGTAGTCGATGGTGGCTATTGTGTAGGTGCGATGCGGGTCAATCTCCTTTCCGTCGATGGTGCAGGAGAGCAGTTGTCCGTCTGCCGTTATCTCCATCCGCACGCTACTGCTCACGCCCTCGCCTTTGACGGCGGCGATGTTCCGCATCAGTTCGAGCAAGTCCTTGCCTTTCATCTCGAGCACGACGACATAGTTCTCGAAGGGCGAGATGAGCATGATGTCGCCTCGACGCACGATGCCTTCAGGCATGTTGTTTCGCAGGCCGCCGATGTTGACGAGTCCCATGTCGGCAGGCTCCAAGCCGGTTGCCGTACCGCCCTCCACCATCACGTCGGCTGCCCAGTTGCTGAGCAGGCTTTCCGGTCGCTTGGGATTCATCGCCACTCTGCTCAATCCGAGCGGCGGCGCCATGATGCTATCGACGCTTGCCTTGAAGGGAGCCACGATGGCTGCTGCCTCGGCAGAAGGATTCTCGTCGAGCGCCGACGTCACCTCGATGCGCTCCCAGCAGAAGGAACGTACCTTATATTCTTGCGCAAGCGCAATGTGAAAAGTGAAGAGTGAAAAGTGAAGAATAAATAGAAATATCGCTCGTCTCATAGCACCATTACTTTATCTTTTATCTCTATTCGTTAATCGAAAAACATAGTTTTGACGTACAAAGATACGGAAAAAAGTGAAAAAGTAATAAGGTTAAAAGGGTAAAAAGTAAAAGATTTAAGGGATTAAGGAAAATTTTTCAATGTTCAAGGTTCAAGGTTCAATATTTTGTTGTATCTTTGCACCCGCTTTCCCGTAGGTCGCTGGCAGGAAAAAGAGAGACCTGTTATGCCTACGAGTGATCGACAAAACAATTTTAAAAACAAAAAGCATTATGGCTGATTTAATCAAAATTGCTGAAGAAGCATTTGCAACAGGCAAGAGCCATCCCGCATTCAAGGCAGGTGACACCATTACCGTTGCATACAAAATTGTCGAAGGTAACAAGGAGCGTATCCAGCTCTATCGTGGTGTCTGCATCAAGATTTGCGGTCACGGTCAGAACAAGCGCTTCACTGTTCGCAAGATGTCGGGCACGGTAGGCGTAGAGCGTATCTTCCCCATCAGCAGCCCCAACATCGACAGCATCCAGGTGAACAAAGTTGGTAAGGTACGTCGTGCTAAGCTCTACTACCTGCGCAACCTCACCGGTAAGAAGGCTCGCATCGCCGAAAAGCGCGTTGCTGCTCAGAAGGAGGATTGATTCCTTACTTTTCTTACAAATAAAAAGCACTCAACCAGTCAAGGCCGAGTGCTTTTTTCTTTTCCCCACATTCCCCGCCGATTGTCGTTTTACCGGGAAACAATATAACAGTTGGCACAACGGAAGCCTGAAAGGCTGGAAAGAATACAGGCGGGGGTGCAACCCCCGTAACTAGTGCGAGCGGGAAACGGAACCCTGAAAGGGTGGAGAGATTTCTGATGTTCTGTCGTGCTTTCAGCACTCAGATGTTACAATATCTCCTTTACGGGGGTTACACCCCCGCCTATGTTCTTATCAGGCTTTGACTTTCCCTTCGGCCTTTGGCCGACGGCCGTCGACCTTCGGTTCAGCCTTCATCCTCCACCGGCTAAGTTCTTTCACCCATCCGAAAAGCGAACCAACTGCTATATCATTGCCTTTTATCGTTCGCACGAAACTATCTCATGAGAGTTCCGGGAGGGCGGCTGCAGCCAAGCTCGCCGATGCTACAGCAAGGAATCGCCAACGCTACAGCAAGGAATCGACGACTCTACAGCAAGGAACCGCCGATGCTACAGCAAGGAATCGACGACTCTACAGCAAGGAATCGCCGATGCCACGTGAAGCGTCAAAATCTCTCATGAGAGCTTTGGGCCGAAATGTGCTTTCAACATCGTTTCGAAGACAAATCGATGCTTTAATCGCTTTATTTGTCCTTCCGCTTTGGGGAATATGGGAAAATTCTGTAACTTTGTACCGAACAAAGCAATTCACAATTCATTGTTTAACTACATATTAGACAGATGCAAAAGAAACACGAGATGGCGCGCAGGCAGTTTCTTGCCAGCGGGGCTTTGGCTGCGATAGGGATGGCTCTGCCCTTGAAAGCTAAAGGGGAGAGAAAGGTCAGGGCAGAGGAAACGCCCAAGGGCTCGGCATTCACCGCGTGGCAGATTCCCTCGCACAGCAATACCATCGGCAATTCCTACGTTTTCCGTACAAAGACGGGGAAGGTCATCGTCATGGATGGCGGGTTTCCCGAGGAGGCTTTCACGCTGCGCGGCTTCATCGGAGCCCTGGGCAACGAGGTGGAGGCATGGTTCATCTCCCATCCGCACGACGACCACATGGGAGCCTTGTGGGAAATACTGAAACAGGGGACGCAGGACCTCCGCATCAAAGCCATCTATCACTCCAAAATAACGGATGAGGTGATTGATGCCGAACCCTCCGAAGCGGGAAAGACGCGCGACTTCTACGACCGCCTCAGCAAGTGCGAAGCCAAGGTGACCGACATCCAGCAGGCCGGGCAGGTGTTCGACTTCGACGGGATGAAGCTCAAGATAGTGAGCGTAGCCACCCAGCTTACCGTGAACCCCTACAACAACAACTCCATGATAATGCGCGTCTGGGACAAGCGGAAGTCGATGGTCTTCCTGGGCGATGCCGGCGTGGAATGTGGCGACCTCGCCCTGAAAGGCCCGTATGCACAAGACCTGAACTGCGACTATCTGCAGATGGCGCATCACGGGCAGAACGGCTGCTCGGAGGAGTTCTACCGCTCAATTAAATTCCGCGCTTGTCTTTGGCCCACTCCGATGTGGGTTTGGAACAACGATACCGGAAAGGGCTTCGACACCGCAAACCTGACGACAGTAAGGACGCGCGAATGGATGGACAAGATAGGCATCAAGGAACATCACGTCTCAGTGCGCGATGGGCTATGGAAACTGGAATAAGCCTCTCCCCCATCCCTCTCCAAAGGAATAAGCCTCACCCCCGACCCCTCCAAAGGAGAGGGGGATAAATAGTAAAATAGTTAAATCGTAAATAAATCGTAAATCGTAAATCGTCAAATCGTAAATTAATTAAATCGTATATTGAACATTGAAAATTGTAAATTGAAAGCAATCACCCTGTAAATAATTAAATTACTAAATCGTAAATAAATCGTAAATCGTAAATTGTAAAATCGTAAATTAATATAATGCGAAGGCTCTTCTGCTTGTTCTTGCTGCTCGTGGCGGCTGCGGTTATGATGGGAGCTGAGCCGCTGGCCGCTGGCTTCCGGCTGCGGCTGATGAACCATTGGGACAATCCCGACGGGACGGTGGAACGTGGCTATGCCGGTCGCTCGCTCTGGAAGTGGGAAGAGATTCCCGCTGACCGCCGGAAAAGTTTGCCGCGACATTTGCGTAAGCGATACGAAGAGTACGGCCGCCGCCTGCACGAATACGGCATCAACGGCACGGTGCTGAACAACGTGAACGCCAAGCCTGCTATGCTGCAGACCGCCATGCTGCAGCGCGTGGCTCGCATCGCCGACGTGCTGCGGCCCTTTGGCGCACGCGTCTATCTCTCGGTCAACTTTGCTTCGCCAAAAGCGTTGGGCGAGGTTGAGACGGCCGACCCGAGGAACATGCGGGTGCAGGAATGGTGGAGGCGGAAGGCTGACGAGATTTACGGCCTGATACCCGATTTCGGCGGCTTTCTCGTAAAGGCGAACAGCGAGGGCGAACCCGGTCCCGCCGACTACGGGCGCAGTCATGCCGAGGGCGCCAACATGCTGGCAGCAGCATTGGACAGGCACGGCGGCATCGTGATATGGCGGGCATTCGTCTATGCCCCGACGGGAAGCGACCGCGCCAGCCAGGCATTCGACGAGTTTGTGCCGCTCGACGGACAGTTTGCCGACAACGTGATTCTGCAGATAAAGAACGGCCCCATCGATTTCCAGCCTCGCGAACCTGTCTCTCCTTTATTCTTTGCCATGAAACGGACGCGCCTGATGGCCGAACTGCAAATCGCGCAGGAATACACCGGTCACAGCATCCACACCTGTTTCCTCGTGCCGATGTGGCACGACTTCTTCGCCCAGCTGGCGGCCCAAGGGGTACGGTTGGAGGGCGTGGCAGGCGTGGCCAACACCGGCGACACCGAGAACTGGACTGCCAATCCGCTGGCACTGGCCAACTGGTACGGGTTCGGTCGGCTGGCTTGCGCACCTTCAACAGAGCCTCGCAAGATAGCGGAGGACTTCCTTCGAGAGAATTATTCGAGCGACGAGCGGTTTGTCGGCCCCGTTACGGACTTGCTTCTGCGCAGCCACGAAGCGCTGGTGGACTACATGATGCCGATGGGACTGCACCACATCTTTGCTGCGGACCATCACTACGGACCGGAGCCGTGGTGCGAACGGGCTGGGTGGCGCGAGGACTGGTTGCCGCGCTACTACCATCGAGCCGACTCCATCGGCATCGGCTTCAACCGCACCGACCATGCAGAGCCTTGTCTCAAAGGGGCGCAAGGCTCGAACAATGTGGCCCAATATCCCGAGCCGCTACGTTCCCTCTATAACGACGTGGCGACATGTCCCGAGTCGCTTCTGCTTTGGTTTCATCACGTGGCATGGAGCTATCGGCTGGGCGACGGACGTACGCTTTGGGAACATCTCTGCCGCCACTACGACCACGGCGTAGCGGAGGCGCAGGATTTCGTACGCATCTGGCAGCAAACGAGGCCCTTCGTGGACCGCCGTCGCCACGAGGCGCAGCTGTGGCGATTGCAGCGGCAGGCCGACGATGCGCAGTGGTGGCACGATGCTTGCCTGCTATATTTCCAGACGTTCTCGCGAATGCCGCTTCCGACAGGCTCGCTCCCCACGATATTCACGCTACGCGAGTTGCAGGATTTCCGATTGAAGATGGACAACTACAGCGCTCCCGACCCCAAGGCTTTGCCACAAGTACGGCGCATTCGACTGCCACGCTTCTTCGGCGATGGCATGGTGCTGCAGCGAGGCGAACGCATTCCCGTATGGGGTTGGGCTGAGCGGGGCAGCATGGTCAAGGTGGAGTTGAACGGCCACCGCGCCTCGGCAAAAGCGGACGAGGACGGCAGGTGGGAGGTCTGGCTGCCGAAGATGCAAGCTGGCGGACCATACAACCTGACGATTGGGAACCTGACGATTCGCGACGTACTCATCGGCGACGTGTTTCTCTGCAGCGGCCAGTCGAACATGGAACTGCCCATCCGGCGCTGCATGGACAGCGTAGCCGCGCTGGTGCTGCACTACGCGAACCCCAAAATACGCTACCTCAAAGTCCCTCATCAATATAACTATCTGAATCCAGCCGACGACATGACCGTGCGTCCGTGGCAGGACATCACGCCCGAGAACTGCGCTGAGGTGAGCGCGCTCTGCTATTTCATGGCACGCGAACTGCAGGAGCGCTTCGATGTGCCCATTGGCATCATCAATAGCGCCGTCGGCGGAACGCAGGTGCAAGCGTGGATGCCGCAGCAGACGCTCGAGACATTCGAGGACTATGCGGACGAATTCCAGCAGCTTCGGCATCGACAAAAGGACTGGCCGGATTCGCTGAGCCGCGTAGAGCAACGTGCTGCTGCCGAATGGGACAGGCAGACAAACGATTGCGACAGCATATTATATCGATGGAACCAAGCCGGTTATGACTTCGCTTCGTGGCAACGCGTCGGGATGTTCGACGACTGGAGCCTCGGACAAAATGGCTCCTACTGGTTCCGCACCACCGCTAACGTGCCGCCAGCATTGGCCGGGCAGCCTGCCCTGCTCCGCTTCGGAGCGATGAAAGATGCCGACTCCATTTTCGTTTGCGGCCGTCTCGTCGGCACTACGACCTACGAATATCCGCCGCGCAACTACAACGTGCCAGCAGGGCTACTGCGCGCCGGAGAGAACGACATCGTTGTCCATCTGATTTCGCAAAACGGCCTGCCGCATTTCACGCAGGGAAAACGCTACCAATTGGAGATAGGAGAACACATCATCCCCCTGCAGAGTTCGCTGCAGATGGCCGTCGGATGCAAACGGCCGGAGCGTCCGCGCTGCACCTATCTCGTCGATTGTCCTGCAGCGCTCTATAATGCCATGATTGCTCCGTTGCGGCATTTCCCCGTTTGCGGTATCGTCTGGTATCAGGGAGAATCGAACATCGACTCACCCCAGCGCTATGCCGATTACCTCACGGCTCTGGCCGCATCGTGGCGGCGGCAATTCGGACGCAAAGCGCCTTTTGTGGTCGTTCAGCTACCTGCTTATATGGAGCGCCATTCGATACCCGTCGAGACGGGCTGGACACGCATTCGGCACGAGCAGTACCTTGCCGCCCAGCGCATCCCGAAGTCGGCTCTCATCCCTCTGATAGATACGGGCGAGGCGAACGACATTCATCCGCAGGATAAACACATAGCAGGCCATCGCGTTGCCATGCAGATGAGACGCCTGGCTTACGGCGAACGCATCCCTTCCGCTCAAGGACCAAGCCCCTGTTCGGCTCGCATCCGGGGCGGAAAGATATGGCTACGCTTCACGCCCGAAAGCGGTACGCTTACAGCACGGACGGCCCTGCAGGGATTCAGCATCGGCTCGGACGGCACTTACCAATGGACGACAGCTCGGATAGGAGGACCGCATACCATCATCCTCGACCTGCCTGCCAACTGCAAGGCGACATCCGTCCGCTATGCCTGGGACGACTTCCCCATGCCCACGCTCTACAATACCGACGGCCTGCCCGCCCCACAATTTGAAATTGAAGTAAATTAAGGATTAAAGATTAAGGATTAAAGATTAAGGTTTTGTTGTTTTGCATCTGAAGAATTATGTATCAGCTTTAATCCTTAATCTTTAATCCTTAATCCCTCTAATCTAAAAGCCTTAATCCTTAATCTTTAATCCTTAATCCTTATTCTTCGTATATATCTTCATCAATTCGAAGAAGGTGGGCATGTCCACCAGTTCGATGCTGGGGTCTAAACGCTTGGCTTCTTCTATTACGCTCACGTACCATTCGGGACTTTTCAGGATGATTCGGAACCAATGGAAAGGCACGCCCCCTCGAAGATGCATTCTCTCCACAAGCACCTGAGCTGCCTCTTTGGGATTGTTCGACACGAGGTCGTAGTCGGACCTCAGCACCGGCATGCCGCGATACTGGCCGATGAGCTCGCTCTTCTGAGGCACGATGCCATGCCGACTGAATTGCCGGTACGCATCCAGCGAGCGCTTGCCCATCGCAGGACCGTTGCCGTCGATGATGAAGCCCGTCACGCTCAAGCCCCATTTCCTGTAGTACTTCTCGCAATGCCGCTTCCACGTTTCAATATCCTCGGCGGCTCCCTCCTGTTCTGCCACGCCCGGCATCAGATAGCCAGCCCCGTTGTCGGCCGCAGCAAAGTAGTCGCGAGGGCTGGCAGTCGTGCGGATGTAATGCATGACGTGGGGGACGCGCTCGGACAGTACGGGGCTGATGCACCACATCATCGGCAGTTCGCCGCGACGAGGGCTGTCCCAAAGGTCGTGCGTCCGCTGAGATATCCACGACGAGGCATCGTAGTCGCCCACATAGATAATCACGTAGTTGCGAGTCGTATCGACCGTTCCATCGGCATTCAGGTAGTGTGCCTCCTTCAGTTTCTTCTGCGAAGTCCATGGCTGCGGATAGCGTTTCTTCAAGGGGAAATGCTGCCAGAAAGAGGCATTGGCCAGAGCGCCGTAGCCGATGGCGTCCGCATCCTTGAAGGCCATGTATCTGCTTATCAGCTCTGCAAACTGCCATTCGGTCTGCACG
Source organism: uncultured Bacteroidales bacterium (assembly GCA_902768605.1). Next base: position 1,320 of record CACXLY010000043.1, on the reverse strand, counting down.
TCCTCGTGCTTGCCCCCTACCCGTTTCGTATATTTGTATGCCCATTCCGGAAAGCCCCCGATGTAGCAGGGCGCGGAGCCGCGTCGCAAGTCGTGCGCCTGCTGAAGCATCTCGCATAGCGTATGATAGTCGGTACCGATGGGTTGGCCGGGGTCGTCGGTTGCCTCATCGGGCCAAGGGGACAGGTCGAAGAAGAAAGCCCCTCGACTGATGAAGAAGTCGTGATTGGTGAGCGTATGGTGGTTGGTGGGAGCGTTGAGGGGTTTCTCGCGCCAAAGCTGGTCCTGATAGTAGCCGGCATAGCGGCCATCCATGCGTCCTGTCTTCATGTATCGCTCCAGCAGCCAAAGATAGGGGTCGCATTTCTTGCTTCCGGAAGAGGGGCGATTCGTGCCGGGTATCATGCCCTCTCCCGTGAAGAGCGGGCTACCGTCGGGCTTCACCAGCCATTCCCGCACCTCCAAGGCATCCTCGCCGCTGGTCAACACTTGATAGAGAGACGTCGGGCTTGCATCCCATCGCAAAGGCAGCAGGTTCTCCGCGCCCGCCACGCTGCTCGCCACGTTGCTCGTGCTGGCTACATGGGAATCGTATGCCACCGCGCCGCTCAGGAAACGGCGGAAATGACGGACCGCCTCCGCGACGCTCGCGAGATACAACGTGTCGCGTCCCGACAGCCATTCACCCTCCCCAGCAAAGCGGTTCCACCAATAGGCATCGATGCTGCATCCGTCGCACTCCACATATTCTATATAGAGGCGCGGCTTGTCCCTGTTCACGATGCCTTGCAAGGCACTGATGGCATGCAAATCGTCCCAAACGGAGAGGACGGCCAAGCTGTCCTGATAGTTTGCCCTCAACGTATATCGCATATCGACCCAGACGATAGGTTCCTGACGCTTTGCCTCCATGCAGGTTCCCACTAAAACGAGCAACAGAAGCAGGATATTTCTCAATATTTTAATCATTTATATTGATTTTTCAACCATCAATCTTCAATTTTCAATCTACAATCTTCAACTTTCAATCTTCAACTTTCAATCTTCAATCTTCATCTTGTCGTTTCGGGTGCAAAGATACAACTTTTAATTCATTTTTCACAGCTGTTAATTCATAATTATTTTTCGCGAAGAGTCAGGGCGTAGCCTTAATTATGAATTATGAATTAACAATTATGAATTATGAATTAACAATTGTGAATTAACAATTGTGCTTAAACTTTTGGCGTATAGGTCAAATTGCAGGATAGTTTAGTGGTACTTTGTTTCAATGGGTCAAATTGCAGGATAAGAAAATTCTGTATTTGTTTGTCCTTATCTT
>CACXLY010000042.1 GCA_902768605.1 uncultured Bacteroidales bacterium | reverse complement strand
CATGATGCGCTTGTAGTAGGGGCTGTCCTTGGGCAGGGCTTTCAATACTTCTGTGAGCCCGACTGCCATCCAGCCGTCGCCTCGACCCCAGTAATAGGGTACGTCGGGCGCATGATAGAAGAGGCCGTTGGGACGCTGCAGTTCGTCGAGGTATTTGACCATCTCGTGAGCGGCTCGGTCGATGTATTTGCGGTCGCCGGTTGTGCGGTAGGCCCAGGCCTGCACAATCGTTATCATGTACATATCGTCGATCCACATTCGCGTCTGCCATGTGTAGCCTTGACGTGCGAGGCGCTTCTCGCTTTCCTTCGCATTGGCAGGCAGTTCCCATTGCGAGTCGGCATACGAGAGCCCCATCTGCTTGTAGCTTTCTTCCGTAGGGAAGGACTTGTAGAGACTCAGCGGCAGGGAGCCGAACATGTTGAGGTCCACGTGATTCTTTGCAGGGATATTCTCCTTGTGATTCGCCAAGAGGTCGTCGAAGCGCTCCTTCATTTTGCGGACAATCACGTCGTCGCCCATAGCGCGCCCCCACATGATGGCGCCGTTCCAGGTGCACACCTCGTGGTATCCCAAATTCTTTGTGTCGCCCCAAGTCGCATGCTTACCATCGATGAAATGATAGGCGAGGCGACGTCCCACTTCCTGCGGCGTGCTGCCCTGAGGGAAGTCTTTCAGGGCATCTTTCTTTGCTGCATTTGCCGTCAAGGCGAGCAGCAGGGCCAAAATCGTTAAAAGTTGTCGTTTCATGTCAAATATTGAATGAGTTTTCTTCCAATTCCATGCAAAGATAGATAAAAGTTTGCACATTATGAAGCACAAGGCTAAAAAACTTGCCCTATTTTGCTCTTTTCCTCTTTGCCTTTGCTTTTGAAAGGGAAAAGTTTACTATCTTTGCACTATCCTTTCGTGACAAAAGAGCAATGGAGACGCATTTCAGCCTGGAAGATTCGCCGACTTTTCGTATGATACGGCTCAATGAGGTGGACTCTACAAACAGCTACCTGCGTCGGCTCGACATGCAGGATGACCAACGCCTGACGCTTGTGACGGCCGAGTTCCAGAGCGCTGGAAGGGGTGCCGACACGAACCGATGGGAATCGGAGCGAGCCAAGAATCTCCTTTTCAGCCTTCGCCTGATGCCGGGCAACCTGCCTGTCCGACGGATGTTCGCGGTTTCGGAGGTGGCTGCCCTTGCCGTTCGGGACGCCCTCAATGCGTTTGCGCCGGGTTTCTGCATCAAGTGGCCCAACGATATTTACTATGCGGACAGCAAGGTGGCTGGCATACTTATCGAGAACGACTTGCAGGGAGCGAAGATCAGATGCTCTACGATCGGCATCGGCATCAATGTCAACCAGCGACTCTTTCTGAGTGATGCCCCCAATCCACGTTCCCTTGCGGACATCGTGGGGCGCGACGTGGAGCGACGCCTTGTGCTGGAGCAGTTCATGGAACGTGTCATGCACTACATGAAGTCGCTCGACGAGGGCAAGGATGACGTGCTTGATGCTCTGCACGAACACTATAAGGAGGGTCTCTATCGAATGGGTGAAGAGCATGAATTTTTCGATGAAATGGGCGTTTTTTGCGCAAAAATCGTCGATGTCGAGCCGTCGGGCCACCTCGTCCTGCAGGACAAAGAGGGCCGCCTCCGCAGCTACGAATTCAAGCAGGTCAGGTTCAAGATATAGTGACTATAGGAACTATAGGAACTATAGTATAGACAGAAAACCATAAACAACATAACAAACATGAGATTCAAACGCATTCTACTCAAGCTCTCGGGCGAAAGCCTGATGGGCGAACAAGGCTACGGCATCGACGTGAAACGCCTGAGCGAGTACGCCGCACAGATTAAGGAAGCCGCCGACATGGGCGTGCAAATCGGCATCGTCATCGGTGGAGGCAACATCTTCCGCGGTCTGACGGGAGCCGGCAAGGGCTTCGACCGCGTCAAGGGTGACCAGATGGGCATGTGCGCCACAGTAATCAACTCGCTGGCCCTCAGCAGCGCCCTCGATGCGGCAGGGCAGAAAAACCGCGTGATGACAGCAATCCGGATGGAACCCATCGGCGAGTTCTACGGCAAATGGAAAGCAATTGAGGCGATGTCGAAGGGCGAGGTGGTCATCTTCAGCGCGGGGACGGGCAGCCCTTATTTCACTACCGACACCGGTTCCTCGTTGCGAGGCATAGAGATCGAAGCAGACGTGATGCTGAAGGGAACACGTGTGGACGGCATCTACACTGCCGACCCGGAGAAGGACCCGACGGCCACGAAGTTCCACGACATCACGTACGAGGAGGTCATCGCACGCGGACTGAAGGTGATGGACATCACAGCCACCGCCATGTGCATGCAGAACAACCTGCCCATCTACGTCTTCAACATGGACATCGTGGGCAATCTCAGGCGCGTCCTCGACGGCGAGGAAATCGGCACCCTCGTGCACAATTGAGCCATTTCATCGTATCGCGAACGCCTGCCCTTCAGGTCGCGAACGCCAGCCCGACGTGTCGCAAACGCCATCCCTTTAGGTCGCAAACGTCATCCCAACGTGTCGCAGGGTTTGCAAGTTCATGTAGTTGCAATTGAAAGTACATGAACTTGCAATTGCATATTCATGTACTTTCAAGCTCTCCTACGTGTAGCGTTGGGCAAGGTGACGTGAAGAAAGGGGTAGAGAGAAAGCAAAAGGCCCACGGTTGCCCGTGAGCCTTTTGTCGTTTTATTTGCTCGAAGCTGGTCTTTTCGAGAATATGGCCTTGATGCGCGCCATGTCGAACTTGGACGTGCGGTCGTAGAAGTAGATGCCATTCTGCTCCTGCTCGACGTCGGTCAACTGCGTGTAGGTGTAGCCCCAAACATTATCGGCTATCTCCATCAGGGCATCGACCTGGCCCTCCAGACGCGTATAGAACTCCTCGAGCGAATGTGGCGGTTCGCCATACCCCCAGGAGGCGTTGGAGTTGCCTGTCTGTTGGTCCTGTCCCTTCACCCATTTGATGCCGCCGAACTCGTCGAGGAGATAGGGCTTGTCGGCCTTCTCGTAGCGCGGGAAGTCGTAAATGTTGACGTCCGTCGGGCGGTTGAAGCCGGTGTTGGTACGCGGCACGTCGCGCGTCTCGTTCGGCGTCTGGAACCACCTTTCTCCGTTGAAGATGGTCTCTTTGAGACGTTTCGGGTCCTGTTCGTAGTTGTGGGTCGTCCAGATGTCAGTCTTGATGTGGACGCCTCCGCTGACGTCGCAGACGGGTCGCGTCGGGTCGAGCGCCTTGCTCAAATCATAGACGTCGCTCACGAAACGCGGGAACTGGACGCGGTCCGGCCACCACTCTTCGTTCATGGGTGTCCATGTGACGATGCTCGGATGGTTACGGTCGCGCACGATCTCCTCGGTCCATTCGCTCAGGAAATTGCGTGCCACCTCGGGGTCGTTGGCATTCATGCCCCACGACGGCGCTTCGCCCCAGGTGATGTAACCCAACTTGTCGGCCCAGTAATGGAATCGCTCCTCGAAGACCTTCTGGTGGAGGCGTGCGCCGTTGAAGCCAGCCGCCATGGAGAGCTCGATGTCGCGGCGCAGGGCGTCATCCGTGGGAGCCGTCCATATGCCGTCGGGGTAGTAGCCCTGGTCGAGCACGAGACGCTGGTAGAATGGTTCGTTGTTGAGGTACGTCTTGTTTCCCTCGACGTGGATCTTGCGCATGCCGACGTAGCTCTGTACGCGGTCCACGACCTTTCCGGCTGCATCCTTCGTCTCGTACGTGAGGTCGTAGAGGAAGGGGCTTTCGGGGCTCCAGAGCTTTTGCCCCTTAACGGGGAGCACGATGGTAGAGTTGTTCTGCGCGCGGACCGTCTTCGTGGCGACCACCTTGCTGCCATCCTTGAGGGTGACCGTCAGCGTGCCGCCCGACTCGCGATAGAACGTGGGGTGCAGGATGACCTGACTCTGGTCGATGTCCGTGATGACCTGGGCGCGGAGGAGTGCGTTCTCATCCACCGGCTCCATCCATACAGTCTGCCAGATGCCCGTGCAGCGCGTGTACATGCATTCAAACTGGTTGAGGCGCACGTTCTGTTTGCCGGCGGGCTGCTTCGTGGTGCGCGTGTCGCTGTAGGCGTGTACGACGAGCGAGTGCTCCCCTCCGTCGGCCAGGAACCTCGTCACGTCGATGGCAAAGGATGTGCTGCCGCCGAAGTGCCTGCCCGCAAGGCGTCCGTCGATGAACACCTCGCTGTTGTAATAGACTGCGCCGAAGTTGAGCATCACGTTGCGACCCGACCACTCCTGCGGCATGCGAATGCTCCGCTGGTACCATATGTTATTGATAAAGTCGGTGTAAGCCACGCCGCTGAGCTTGCTCTCGGGGCAGAAGGGCACAGTAATCTTGCCCTGGAAGCCCTTGCTTTCAAAGAAGCGCTTCTCCATGCCGGACCCTACGAAGTCGAAGGCATAGGTCCAGTCACCATTCAGGTTAAGCCAGTCTTGGCGTTCAAATTGAGGGCGAGGGTACTCAGCCCGGGGCAGTGCCCATCCTCCGCATGCAAAACATAGCGCGAGGAGCGAGAGGAACAATCTTTTCATCTTCTATTCTACTTTTTAATGTGATTGATGGTGCAAAGATACGAAAAAGAATTCAGAATTGATAATAAAGCGTCAAAAATGACGTGCTGAGGGCGAAAAATGTGTCACAAGACAAAGCAAGGGGGCTCAGCCCTCACGGACCGAGCCCCCTCGCTCGCTATACATTATTTATATATATAATGTCGTCAGTGCCCCCGGGCTGCACCCGAGGTCCTCTCCGTTCGGAAGACCCCGGGCAAGCTCAGGCAGTTCTCTTACTTAACCAATACCTTCTTGCCGTTCACGATATTGATGCCCTTCTGCAACTTCTCGAGACGCTGGCCGGCAAGGTTGTAGATGCCGGTCTGAACCTTAGGCTCGGAGCTTGCAATCTCGTTGATGCCGACGGGGATACCGTTGATGAGGTTGTAGTAGAAGCCTTCAGTCTCATCATAGTAAACTACCTCGTGGTCGGGGAATAGCACGGGATACTGGTCTTCATTGATAGTCTGGTACCAATTTATCTCGCTCTGGTCGCCGTTCAGTTTGTAGCAAACCTCGCCGCTCATCAGTTGCTTGTCGTTGACGGTGGTGACAGTAATGTTGTTCTCACCGCTGGCGTTGGTCGTGCTGCCCAGAAGCATGTAGTTGTTCAGGAACTGAGAGTTGGCGTGGCTACGCAGACGGCCGACGAATGCGCCGCCGTAAGAGGCCGTACCGTTCTCCATCTCCACCTTGCCGACATTGAGGCAATTGAAGACTCCCTTGAATGAGTCGTTGTTCACATAGCCGCAGATGCCGCCGGCGTAAGCGTTGGCAGTGTTGTAGATGATAGTACCGTAGTTGGCGCAGTTCGTGTAGCTTACGCCGTTGTTGGAGTAAGCGCCGATGCCGCCGATACAATCGTGAGTGCCACCTGCCTCGTAGATCGTGCCGCTGAATGAGCAGTTGGTGGCCGAGCTATTCTCACTCAAATGTCCTATGACACCACCCACGTGGTGAGCCGTCGCAACGACTGCGATGTCGAGTGAAGAATGAACGTTGGAGACGGCAGTACCCGTTGCCCAACCAATGGCGCCGACACCTGTACCGGTAGAGTAGGTGATGGAGCCTTCGATGCTAAAGTTCTTGATGGTTGCGCCGCTGGCATAGCCGATGAAACCAAAGGCGTCGTTGCCGGACTCCTGATTGAAGCCTGTCACCTTGTAGTTCTGGCCGTCGAACTCACCCTTGAACGGGTTGCTCGAGTTGCCGACGGGCTCGTAGCTCTCGATTTCGCTCATGTCGATGTCATTCGTCATGACAGCCTTCACATTGCCTTCGCCGCTGTTCACAATCAGCGAGAAGAGGACAACGTCAGTGGCATTAGCCAGCTGGTAAACGCCATCCACGGGCTGGATCATGAAGTCGGAATTGCGCAGCTTCTCGGCGATGGCGAGAGCCTGTTCTGTAGAAACTTCTCCTTCATCATAAGCGTTCTGCGCATTCTGGATTTCATCGTCCCAGTACTCATAGTCTTTATCGCTGATCATCCCGATAGCGTCGAGGCTGCCGATGATGTCGGAAAGCTTGTTCGCCGCGTCGAGCATGGCGATGTAAGCCTTGCGGCTGTCATATACTTTATTAAAGAGGTCGGAGAAGATCTTGATGAGCGCCATCTTGTCTTGAGTCTGATCAACCAGACCGACAGCTATGGCGAGCTGTTCCTTCAGCTCCTCAGACATGTTGGGATACTTGTTGAAGTCGCTCGGGTCGTTACTGGTCTCGAAATCCAATATGACTTCTGCACGGCTCTTATAGCCATCGAGCACGTCGCTCAACTTGCTATCGGCGTCGGCCTCTGCAGCAGAACCGAGGTAGGTGAGGTGAAGGTTGCCGAACGGCATCCAGTCGCCGCCGATTCCCGTCGCGAGGTTGCGCACGCCGACTGTCAATGTGCCGTCGGTCACCTCAGCAGCCACGTAGTTCTGATAGCGGCCGGCGTTGAATGCGTAAGAGCATCCCTTGAAGGTAGACGGCACGTAGCCTTCCACGTCGTCAAGGTATTCGTCGTCGTCGCTGAGCAGACAGTTCACTCCGTCCTCCGCGTCGTCCGTGGCGATGACATCTTCGCCTGGAACCATCATATAGTTATAGGTACCGTTCAGATACAGCTGGCCGGCGTAGAACTTAGAGTAGATGTCGTTGCCCGGAAGGAATAGGCCGTTGAGAGCCATCATGTAGATACCGTTGGGCAGATTGCTAAGCGTCTGCTGTACATAGAAGTCGTTGCCCTTGCCGCGTGCAATGTTCATCACTTCTTGCACACCACCGGTGGCGAACGATGTGCCGTCGCCAGCTTCCTTCTTCCAGCCGTCGAAATGGTCTTCGCCCTCTGTGAAGTTGGGATTTGCGAGCAGGCGAGTGATCTCGTTACCTGGGAGGATGCCGTCTGCAGCGACAGCGGCCTCGAGCATCTGGTTGACGAAGATGATCTCGTTTGCTATAGCCTCGTCGTCGAGATTGAGGTTGTCCATGATGTAGGGATAGCTGCCGTTGGGATATTCCTCAGCATTGGGCTCTACGTTGCTCTCGAGGTAAGTGGTCAGGATATCAGTTGTCTCGCCTTGCAGATTATTCTCAGAGACGTATGTGGCTGCAGCTTCGCAAGCCTGTACATAGAGAGCGTAGTTGGCGGCTGACGTCTTGATGCTTTCCTTCAGTTCAGCAGAAGCCTTGTATGCCTCGAGGAATGCTTCGAGGTTGTCGATGTCTTCCCAGGACTCGATAGCAGTTTTGTAGGCTGTGAGCAGCTCTTGGTAAGCGGGTCCTACGGTCTCGAGGAACTCGGTCTCCTTGGTGATGATGTCGTTGAGGAAGCCAGAGAAGGAGTCGGGATTCACGTCGATGCACTCGTAGCTACCATTGCTGGCCTGATATACGATGCCTTGTGTGCCATAGGGCACTGGGTAGAGCTGTTCGTCGAGCACTTGATGCCAGACGACGTCGATGAAGTTCTCTTCGTTGAGGGCCCACGTGATCTCACCGCCTGCCAGCGTAGTCATGTCGGTCTCTGTGGCGGTCAGTTCGACCGTGCTTGCTGAGCCGTTGATGATGTCGCCGATATAGTAGCTGTTGGGCAGAGAGGAGCGTGTGCTCTTGACGGCGCCAAAGAACTGTCCGTACACGGCGGATTCTACCTTACCGATAGACAAGGAGTTCTTGATGGTGACGGCACCGGAGTTGCTGTATCCGACGAAGCCGCCGAATGTGCAACCGCCGGGCGTGGCAGCCGTGTTGATTACCTCGCCGTCGAACAGGCAGTTGGTGATGTTGACGATAGCAGCGGAGTTGTTGTTGACATAGCCGACGATGCCGCCATAGTTGCCGTTGCCAGCGCTGTCGTGACCGTCGAGCGTGCCCGAGTATGTGCAGTTGAGGACGTTAGTCGTACCGTTTACTGCGCTACCGATGATGCCGCCGTATCTGTTGCCGTCTGCGGTGTTGTTGATGTTGAGGAAGCTATGGATGTCGTGAACCGTCGTTTCGGTGTCGCGTGTGTAACCTACGACGCCCATTGTCTTGAAGGAATTGGTGACTTCGCCGTAGATGTCGAAGTTGCCGACGACAGCGCCTGCGGTGAGTACGCCGAAGAGTCCGAAGTAGTTCTGCGTGCCATTGAAGTTGAAGTTTGTGATTACATGGCCCTGACCATCGAAGGTGCCGTGGTAGCCGATGCTTCTGCCGTCGACGGTGCCCCAGTTGCCGATAGGCGTCCAATCCCAGCCGAGCGCTGTAATATCTTCGAAGTCGATGTCGGCTGTCAGAACAGCATTGATGCTGTCCTTACCCAGTGTGTTGACTGCCTTTTCGAACCATGCGAGCTGTCTTGCACTGCCAATCTCGTAGAAGCCGTCAGCATTGGGTGACATGTAGGTGGGGTCGAAGAGTCCGCAGTAATCGCAGAAGCCGTCCACGATGTTGTGTTCGTCCTGCGTAATTCCCGTGTTCTCGTTGGAGAAGACAGCGTCGTCGTCGATGTCGCCGTTGCAATGCAGACGTCCGTTCATATAGACCTGTCCGTGTGTGGCATCGAAGAGGACGGGCGCCTCGTCGATACCGAGCGTCTGATACCAGCCGATGGTGCTCTGGTCGCCATTCAGGAGATAGCAGACCTCGCCGGTAGGCATCTGTTCGAGCTTGATGCAGTTGGCAGTTGTCAGATTGGCATTGCCGCCGTCTTTGCCTGCACCCGTGGCGCTACCCTCGAGCCAGCAGTTGCCGGTCATCTTGCTGGGGTCGTGCGTCCTCAGACGTCCCACGATAGCACCGCCGAAGGTGGGTGTGCCTTCCGGTTCGGTCAGAACGACGCTGCCCATGTTAAGGCAGTTCTGTACCCACGTGACGTTGTTGTTGCAGTAACCTGCGATGCCGCCTGCGGCACAGCCCGGGTCGTCGAAGTTGATAGTACCGTAGTTGGCACAGAACGACACGCTGTCGCTGCCGAGATATGCCACGATGCCTGCGAAGTTGTCAGTGCTGCCTGCGGCCACGTTCATGGTGCCGTGGTAGGTACAGCCGCTGATGACGTTTGAATAGCGTGCCGAGCCTACGACACCGCCGATGTGGTGCACGCCGCCCTGTGTGACGTCGATGTCGAGATACGAATGGACTCCAGTGATGCTTGTGGCGTTGGGCCATCCTACGACGCCAGAGCCGTAGCCTTCCTCCACGATCATCTTACCCTTGATAGTGAAGTTCTTGATGGTTGCCTCCTTTGTGTCGCCGAAGAGTCCGTTGTGGCCGTAGCTGATCACTTCAAAGCCGCTGATGGTGTGTCCCTGTCCGTCGAAGACACCCGTGTAGGCGGTAACGTTCGGTTCTTCGGTTCCGACGCCGGTGCCGATAGGTGTCCAGGGCGTTTCCTCGCTGATGAGTCCTGTCAGGTCGATGTCGGCCGTGAGCACGGCGTTGGCATTGCGCTCGCCCGGCGTTTCAGCCTCCGCGTCGCCGTTCACCAGAGTGGCGAATGCGATGAGGTCCTCGCCGGACTTAATCTCATAGTACGTGGCGCCGTCGATCTCCGTAGTGGTCAACCCTTGCGCCCATACGTGCGTTCCCGTCATACCCATGAGGGCAGCCAGGAAGACTGAGTAGAGTTTTCGTTTCATGTTAATTTGTTTTTGATGTTAATAAAAGGTTTAAGCTTCGATTTTCTGTACAAAATTATAGTTTTTCCTAACGCGCGCGCAAAACATATATGTTATTTAACACTTTTTAACCCGTAAAGTGGTATTATGCGTTATAATAGTGTTAATCTGGGAATAAATATGGAATGGTTTTACTGCCGGAAGTGCTTGGAAACCCGTCTGAATGGGGTGTTTGAGCATGCGGGTTGGCTGCATAATTATGACATAACGCAAGATTCAATGCATATTGATGGCGGAGCAAGGGGCTGGTTAAGCAAAATGTCGCCGAATCTGTCGGATTGCTTTCTTTTTGCTATTTTGAAAACGAACGAGACGCGTGGGAAAATAGCGCTCAAAACGTCGGATTTCCTGCTCCCACAGCAAGCGTCGGCCTATGCCACAGCAAGCGTCGGCCGACGCTACACGTGGGAAAGGCCGATGCCACACGTGGCGTTTGGCTTTTCCACGGCAGGCGAGTGGGGTTTTTTATGGGTAAAAAAGGCGTTTTTTGCGATGAAATGGCACGTTTTTTCAGTTTATAGTATATAATTCATAGTCCATAGTTATGGGATGCTTATTGTAAATCAGGATGTTGCGAGGCTTTTGCGGTTGGAGCGCATTTTTGCGAAAAAACGGCCTTCACCATTCGCGGGGCGATTTCAAACGATTCTCAGCAAGTGATGAAAAAGCAGGAAGTAAGCAAAATGACGAATTTGCTTACTTCCTGTAAAGTGAAACAGCCGGCTGCGGGTGATGTGGCAGCCGCTGGCGCCGGCAGACTAAAACTTTGCTTTCACCATGACGGGGAAGTGGGTCGATGGCAAGCGGCGCTTGTGGCTGCCGCTCTCGGCCGTGAAGTAGCCGTTTTGCAGCTGCCCGTACGCCTTGATGGTGATGCTCCTCGAGGCAAAGACAAAGTCGTAGCGACTGCTTTCGTGGTTGTTCTCGAGGTCAAAGTTGTTCACCGTCCCGTACTCGGCACTCTTGTAGGGTGCTTTCGTATAGCTGTCGGCATACTTGGCGCTCAGCCTTGTGTAGGGTTGCTTCGTCTCGTTCACGCCGAGGTAGCCCACCACGAAAACGGGCAGGTTCTCGGTGTTCATGGCCGTGCTGACGGTGCGCAGGTGGTTGACGGCGGCCTGGGCGCTGTCGGGCGTGAAGCACATGTTGTAAACCAGGAAGTCCTTCCCCTCCTTCCGCAGCCTGGCCCACGAGCAGGTGCAGTCCGTCGGGAACCCATCCAGGACGCCGCACGAGTCCAGCTCGCACGTGCTGTTATACAGGATGTCTTCTGCCAGCTCGTAGCCCGTCATGCGGTAGCCCAGCGTGGTGAGCTGGCTGCTGGTCAGCGATTGCAGTCCGAGCACGTCGGGCTGCTCGTACTTGAACATATCGACGATGACGGGCCAACGCGTCGACCACTTGTCTTTACCGTCTCCGTAGAGTTTTTCTTCGTTAGTCGAGGTGACGTAGTAGCTGCCGATGTAGATGTCCTGAGCAAAGGCGCAGGCTGCCATCAAAGCTATGATGAGGGTTGATATCGTCTTTTTCATGATTACTTGAGTACTTTCTTGCCGTTAATAATGTTGATGCCCTTCCGTATTCTCATGATGCGCTGACCAGAGAGGTTGTAGATGAAGCCCTCGGGGCTGCTGATGCCCTGCGGGTCTTGAAGGTTGATGTCGTGTATGCCCGTAGCATCCACGACGTTGAGCGTCACCTCCTCGGGCTGTGCTCCCTGCGCTGTGAGGGCGGCCTCGAAGGGGTTGATGACGACGTTGTCTGCCGTGAGGTGGAAGGAGTTGCCGCTAAAGGCGTAGCCTCCGTTCGTGGTCTGTCCCTCGAGCGTACCGGTCAGCAGGAAGTTGCTGGCAGCAAGCGAGGCGTCGGTCGGCGGCACGGCAACGTGCACGTTATAACCTTCCAACTCGAAAGCCCCGCCGATGATGTGGTAGAAGCCAGGTCTGTAGGCGCCGAGGTTGACGCAAGGCATGATGGCTATCGAGCTGTCGTCGGTCAGCTCGGGTATGATTTCGTAGAGCTGCACGTTGTCTGTCGAAATGGCTGCATACGGCAGATAGACGGTGCCCCAAGCGCCTGGCGCCTGGCCCGCGTAGCAGGCGTAGTCGGCCGTGAAGGCGACGGGCGTCGTGAAGTAATTGGCGAGGGAGAGGTTCGGCAAGCGTCCGCCCTGGTTGACGTAGAAGTCGTAGTTCGTCACGTCTGTCGGCGTCTGCTGCTTGCCCTGCTGTCCCACATAGACCGTCTTATGCTCGGGCTGCCCTCCGATAATGGGGTAGGGGTCGGTCTCCTCTCCAGCGTTGAGGTTCTGGAAGAAGACGTAGTCGGCCTCCTCAAGCCCTGCGTTGAGCATTGTCGTGAGTCGTCCGCCCGTCACGTCCTCGTCGGAAACGGCCGTGGCACCCGTGGCGGAGGCGGGGTTCGTGCCGGTGCCGAAGGCTCCCTTCGTCGCTCCGCCCAGATAGTAAAGGCAGGAGGGAGGCGTCGTCATGGCTTTCAGCTGGCGTCCTATTATCTGTCCGGCGTAGGTGTCTTGGCCGGTGACGCTGCCCACGTTGGCACAGTAGGACATCTTGAAGCCGATGTAGTTCACGTAGCCCAGTATGCCGCCGGTGTTCGTCGAGGAACCCGTGGACTTCACCGTGCCGTAGTTGATGCAGTAGGATATGCTGTTGCCCGTGCCGTCAGCATATCCGGCGATGCCCCCCACCGTATTCGTGCCGGCATCCGTCAGCTTGCCCGAGTAGGAGCAACGGCTCACTTTGCAGACGTTGCAGAGAGAGCCTGCCACGCCTCCGATGTGCTGCGTGTCGTTGTTGCCTTTGCTCGCGGTGATGTCGAGCGCAGAGTGGACGTCGGTGATGGTGGTGGCGTCGGCATAGCCTATCGTGCCGTGCTCGGTGCAACCCTCAGAGACGATGAGCGTCCCGCTGATGCGGAAGTTCTTGATAGTGGCGCCCTGCGTCTTTCCAAACAGTCCGGAGTAGGACTTCCCCGTCTTGATGGCGATGTTCTGAATGGAGTGGCCCTGCCCGTCGAACGTACCCGTGAAGGGCTTGCTGCTGGTGCCGATGGGCAGCCAAGTGGGCATGCCCGCCATGTCGATGTCGTTGAGCAGCACCGCCTTTGCTGCCGCGTTCTGCGTGAACCCTGCAACGCCGTTCACGATGAACGAGAAGGCTTGCAGCTCCTCAGGCGTGGAGAGCTGATAGACGCCGTCGGAGATGGGCGGCTTCGACGTGGGGAGCTCCGTCGTCTGTACCGTGGTCTTGTAGGCAAGCTTGGCAAACACGGGGCTGTGGTCGGAGTAGGCGCGCTGGTGGTAAGTCGCCGTGCCCGACGTCGAGAAGTAACACGGGTTGAGCACCGCGTAGTGGGTGACGTTGAAGGCACTCTTCGTGACGAAGATGTGATCGATACGCCGCAGCTCGTTCGACACCGTGCTGTAGTTCTCCGAATTGAAGCCGGGGCACGTTCCGTTCGTCATGAACTTCTGTTTCGCCTTTTCCCAACAGTCAATCAAAAAGCCGGAATTGTAGAACAGTTTGTATGCCTCGCCCGTCTGCACAGCATTGTAGTCGCCCGTTATGATGACGGGTGAGGTCCTGCTTGCTATCTCCTCGATTTTTTGTTTGATTAGATAATACGATTGTTGCCGATTCGTCTCGTCGAGGTCCATGTGGGTGTTGAAGTGGTAAAGGGTGACGCCGGTCAACTTGTCGTAAAACTTGCCCCAACTGCATATGCGGTAGTAGGTTGTGCTGCCGCCTTTGCTCGGGAATCCCTTTGAGGGCTTGTAGGGCGTGTCGCTCAGCCAAAAGTCTCCGTGATCAATCAGGACCAGTCTTTCTTTACGATAGAAGATGGCAGAATACTCGCCGCCCGTGCTCCCGTCATTGCGTCCGACGCCGACGGTGCCGTAATCCGTCAGGCCGTTCTTCAGGTCAGTCATCTGCGCGTTTACTGCTTCCTGCACGCCCAGCAAGTCAGGCTGCTGGAAGTTCACGAGGTTGATGAGGTACGTGCGACGTGTGTTCCAGCCGTTGCCTGCATTTGTGTCATCGTTGTTCTTGTATCTGACGTTGTAGGTGCAAACGGTGAGCTCTTGCGCTTGTACTGCAAGGATGCCCAACAGCACAAAGAGGAAATGGAATAGCTGTCGTTTCATTGTTTATTATTTATGGGGTTAATGAGTTTTATGGGAATGGATGGGAAAGTATGGGTGTGATGGGTTATGTGTTGAAGTCAAACGTCAGCTGCGGCGAGCCGAGCAGATTGAAGGTAAGGCGGTGGTAGGGGGAAGTGCCGTGCTCGCGTATTGCCTGGCGATGTGCCGGCGCAGGGTAGCCCTTGTTCCTGTCCCAGTGATAGGCGGGGTATTCCGTGTGGAGCTTCTTCATGAAGTCATCCCTGTACGTCTTCGCCAGTATGCTTGCGGCGGCGATACTCATGTACTTGCCGTCGCCCTTGACGATGGTCGTGTACGGCAACTTGTTGTATGGCATGAAGCGATTGCCGTCGACGATAATCTCCTCGGGTCGCACCTTGAGTCCGTCGAGGGCGCGATGCATGGCGAGAATGCTGGCACGCAGGATGTTGATGCGATCGATCTCCTCGTTGCTCACGATGCCGACGGCCCAGGCAAGCGATTCGCGCTCGATGACCTCACGAAGCGCGTAGCGTCGCTTCTCGCTGAGTTGCTTCGAGTCATTGAGGAGCTCGCTCTCGAAATCAGGTGGCAAGACGACTGCGGCAGCAAAGACGGGCCCTGCCAGGCAGCCGCGTCCGGCCTCGTCGCAGCCGGCCTCGATGACGTCTTTATGATAGAAAGGTTGTAGCATTGGCAACTCCCATCGGATGTGTCCTGTTGTTTTTCTGTTTTCTAAATGTCTTATCGCTTGATGATGGCTCTGATGATGAACCAGAAATGCCGTAGGACGGTCGGCAGCCACCCGTAGTAATGCGTCATGATGCTGAAGCGTTCGCGCAGCGATTCTTGATGATTGCGTGTCGTCATGCCTTCGCTGAGGTAATCCGTCAGGACGAGATGCGTGTTGACTATCCTGAAGCGGCGTCGCTTGGCGAGACGGATGATGCGGATGCACCAGTCGAAATCGCCCGAGAAACGGTAGGCGAGGTTGTATGGCTCCAGTTTCGCGAGGTCAGTGCGAACGTAGAACGACTGGTGGCATACCAACATGCCGCTGTGGAAGCTGTCGGGCGTGAGCTCTTCCGGCGGCGTGAGTCGGCGTCGGCGAATGAAGTTGCCGTCGTCGTCCACGATATGCGTGTCGCCGTACAGGATGGCGGGATGGCGGCTCTCTCCCTTCACCCAATCCGTCTGATTGGCAATCGCGGAGATGGTATTCGTGTCGTGCAGGCAGTCGCCGGCGTTGAGGAAGACGATGTAATCGCCCGTCGCGGCCTGCAGCGCCTTATTCATCGCGTCGTAGATGCCCGTGTCGGGCTCGCAGACAAGTCGAATGTTGTGTCGCGCCTGGTTTTCCTCGACGTATCGCTGCACGAGGGAGAGCGTGTGGTCTTTGGAGCAGCCGTCGATGATGAGGTGTTCGATGCGCTGATAGTCCTGCGCGGCGACGCTGCGGAGTGTGCGCCCGAGGGTCGTTTCGGCGTTATAGGTGACGGTTGCTATGGTGATGAGTGGCTTCATGCTATCCTCTGTAGATGTCGATGTATTGTTCGGCCACTTCCTCCTCGTTGTATGCGATGGATGCTTTGCTGCGGGCGGCGGCGCGCAGGTCATGGCTGAGGACGAACCGTATGCCGTCGGCCAGGTCGCTGGCGTCGCGGTAGCGGGCCACGTAGCCATTCTTCGTGTGGTCGATCATCTCGGGTATGCCGCCCACGTTGAAGCCGATGCAGGGCGTGCCGCAGCTCATGGCCTCGGCAATCGTGTTGGGAAGGTTGTCCTGCAGGCTTGGCGTGACGAAGGCATCCACTGCGTTGTAGATTTGCGGCATCATGTCTTCGCCGACGGAGCCGAGGCGGAAGGCGGGGATGCTCTGGGGCAAGGGAATCCGGTCCGAGTCCTTTCCCACGATGACGAGCCGCAGGTCGTCTTCGCTGAGGCGTTGCAAGGCCTCGACGAGGTAATTGATACCCTTCCGCTCGTCCGTCACCTTCTGACTGCAGAAGAGAAGCAATCGGCCGTCGCCGGGCAGCGCAAGCGCCGTGCGCGCCTTCTGCATGTCGGTGGAATGGTACTTATCTGAGGGGATGCAGTTGTTGACGTGGGTCACCCACTCCTGCGGCATCGCCCTCTGCGCCTCGTCCGTAATCCACTGGCTGCAACCCACGAAGGCCGGGTGCCAGCGAGCATACATCTCGCGCTTGCGCATATATAGATAATGTGGTGTCGAGCCGTTCATGATGGGGCACTTTCTGCATTCCTGCTCGCGGCAATCGCCTCGGTAGTGGCAGACCCCGAGGTAGGGCCATTCGTCGTGAAGTGTCCAGACGACCCGCTTGCCGCTTTGCAATATTTTGCCCATTTCATCGAGAGAAACCATGCCTTGGTTAATCCAATGGAGGTGTATGACGTCGGTCTCCTGGAAGGCCCTTGTGGCGGTGATGTTGATGCCTGCATTGGCGATGTCGGCCTGCCAGAGGCGCGAGCGGTTGAATCCGCAATGGGGCAGGATGGCGAGGCGTTCCCGCAGCTTCGGCCACTTGCCGCCTACCTGGATGACCGCCGGGTCGTCCGACTGTTTGTCACGTACCATGAGCCGCGCCTCCACGTCGTTTTTGTTGAGGGCCACCATGAGACGTCGTGCGGCTATTGCTCCGCCTCCGCTCGCCTCGCTTGTGCTGATGAGCAGAACCTTCATCGGTAAGCCTCCTTTCCGAGCCATTTATTGACTCGCCTGCGCATGGATTTGAGGATGAAACTGAAGTTGCCGTATCGCAGATTGAGTGCCAATTCCTCGATGGAACGGGCGATTTTTGTCATCGGACACATCCAACCCATGATTTTGTAAGCACGCTTGCGGTATGCCACGTGCTCGAAGATGTAGGGGGGATGCCTGAGAGACCCCACTGCACCTCCCTTTGAAGGGGAGGCTTCCTGGTCAGAATTCTCCCCCTTTAAGGGGGAGTTAGAGGGGGTCTGCAGTTCGAACCGCTTCATCGTGAAGATGCGCCGGTAGCCGTGTGGCATCGTCTTGAGCGAGCCGCCGAAATGGGTGCTGTCGGCCGTCGCGCCCAGGTTGTTTATCATATTCCTCCGGGGCACGATGGCGAGGCCTCCCGAGAGCAGGAGGTGCGACCAGAAGATGGTCTCGTAGAACGCTTTGCCCTGCTCGCGATGCTTTCGGCACATCGGCAGGAAGTCGTCGCGATAGCCGCGCTCACGTATCAGCTCCTCGAGTTGACGTGTGGCGACGGGGTCGTCGAGCCATGTGTAGTGCTCGTCCCACTGGTCCACGACGCGTCGCCACGAGGCCCAGCCCCAGATGCTGAAGTTGGTGGTGAAGAAGTAGTCGCCCTCTGCGTCGTCGGTCTGCTCCTCGACGTTGAAGCCGCTTATCATCGTGATGCGCTCGTCGTCGGCATAGCGGTCGAGCAGCTCCTTGCAGAAGGAGAAGAAGCTTACAGAGGGGACGTCGTCGTCCTCCAGTACGACGCATTTCTCGACGCGGCTGAAGGCCCATTTCTGCGAGATGTACTCCGAGGGGTCGCAGCCGAAGTTGCGTTCCTGATAGAGTGTCTCCACCTCGCACTCCCAGTCCACCTGCGCCACGACTTTGCGGCAAGCCGTGATGCCGGGCAGGTCGGCGTCGCTCCGCGGGCCGTCTTGGTAGAGGAAGAGCCGCGAGGGCCGCGCCTTCTTCACTTGAGCGAAGACCTGACCCAGCTGCTGAGGCCTGTTGAAGAATAGAATCAGCACCGGAATATCGACGAGATACGGTTTCATGCCTGCAAAGTTACGAAAAGTCAAGCGAAAAGCAAAGGAAAAGAAGAAATTTCTTTTCATTTCACTTCCGAACGTGAGTAACTTCGACGAAGTCAAGGTTACGAAAAATCATTGAATATTGAAAAAAGAGGGGGTAAACGAGTGTTAATCGGCATCGTAAAAGCCTGAAAGGCTGAGAAGAACACAGACGGGGGTGCAACCCCCGCAAAGGGCAGTCCGTGTTTCCGGAGTGCCGAAGGTACGACAGAGCGGTCGTCCCTGTTCTGCCGCCCCTTCGGGGCTTTCATTGAGTAGGGAAATAGCGGGCCGGGGGTTAGCACCCCCGTCTGTGTTCTTTTCCCCCCTTCGGGGGTCGGGTCGGCTGGTCTTTCGTCACAAATAATATAAGATGAGCACTCAAAAAACATCCTCCCGGGTCTCTTTTTGCGATGGAAAAAACGTCGCCGCTCTTTGCAGCAGCTGGAAAAATGCCTCGAAACGCCCATTCCATCGCTTAACGATGCCCCTTCCTGCTCATCGCGCCGATTGCTGCATCGCCATGCAGCAATTGCTTCGTCGCCATGCAGCAATTGCTTTGTCGCGATGCAGCAACGATTCCTACTTGTAGCGCTGGGTGCCGCAAGATGAAAAAATGGGCGACTTTACACAATAAATTGCGTAAAAACATACAACATAACGAAAAAAGTCGTATCTTTGCACGGAAACTGACAACATATTCACCTGCCGGGCCCTCTGCATGTGGGTCCGCACCTAAAATTACCTGAATGAAAAAACTATTGATGGCAGCCGCCTTTCTGCTCGCTCTGGTGGGCTGCACAGAGTCGATCGACACGTCTGCGAGATACGTCTTCACAAGCAAGACCATATCCGAATACCTGGAGGACAAGGAGTACTACAGCGAGTACCTACGCCTGCTGAGCACGATGCCCGTGAGTGCCTACTCCGAGACCACGCTGAAGCAGTTGCTGTCGGCACGCGGCCACTACACCGTCTTCGCGCCTACCAACGACGCCATCCAGCTCTACCTCGACTCGCTCTGCCGTAAGGGCATCATCTCTGAGCCCTCTTGGAACGGCTTCCCCGACCAGAGCACGCTGGACAGCATACACAAGGTCATCGTCTTCAACAGCATTCTCGACCACGGCGACCAGCCGGCGTACGACATCTCCGATTTCCCTCAGCACGAGCATGAGTTCGGTCTGGCCAACATGAACAACCGCAAGCTGCGCGTCTTCTACGGGCAGACGGACCTCGACAGCATCAGCATCGACGGCGTTGCCACCGTATCGAAAAAGAATCGCGGCATCGTACTCACCAACGGCTATGTGCATCAGGTGGATGCCGTCGTAGCACCCAGCGACGGACGCCTCTGCGACTTCCTGCGCCTCTGGGCTAAGAAGCCCGGCAGCGGATACCATGTGATGGCCAAGCTCCTGCTGGCGTGCGGACTGGAGGATACGCTCAACGCCTACCGCGACGAGACGTGGGAACGCCTCTACCAGACGGGTATCGTTAAGGACTTGCCTACACATACTTCGGTTAACAGGGTAGGCACCATTCCCAGGCACCGCTACTATGGCTTCACGCTCTTCGCCGAGACCGACCGTTTCTGGTCAGAGACGCTCGGCAAGGCCATCGAGGACATCACCGTCTCCGACGTGGTCAGCTACCTCCAGGACTCAGGCCTCTTCGACTACGTGCCGGGGACGGTCTATGACGATGACTATCGCAACCAGATGAATGTCCTCAATCAGTTCGTCACGTATCACCTCCTGCCGCAACGCATCGGCAGGGAGAAACTGGTCATACACTACAACGAAACAGGCTTTAACGTCTCCTCGTCCAAGCGGCCCACTATTCCCATCATGGACTACTACCAGACGATGGGACTGCCCCGTATGCTCAAGACCTACGAGAGCCTCGAGTCGAACGGCATCTACCTTAACCGTTTCCCCATCCTCCGCAACGGCAGGGGACAGTTCGGCCCAACTAAACAAAACATCAACGACTACCATGAGAGCGGCATGTTCTTCCGCATAAAAGGCTCCAGCACGACGCCCAGCGAGAACGAGGGCATCCGCATACTCACCAATACTGAAGCCGGAACCGATGCCAGCAGCATAGCAAACGCCGTGGTCTATCCCATCGAGCAACTCCTCGTCTGCACCGAAAACGTCTGCAACACGATGTCGAGCCAGCGCATCCGCTTCGATGCCTGCTGCACGATGCCCGAACTGATGAACAACGACATTCGCCAAACGAAGGCGTATTATACCTACGGAGCAGACAATGTCCGCGCCATTCCGACGAACTATCCATATCTGCAGACTGTTGAGATTAAGGAAGGGACACTCTTCTATTATATGCAGGCCTACATGTCGGGCTGGCATAACTTGCAGGGCGACGAGTTCAACATCATTGGTCGGTATGACTTTACGATGCAGCTCCCGCCAGTACCCCGTGCCGGACAATACGAGATACGCTTTGGTGTGGCTACAGGCTCGCGTGTCCGTTCTATGGCTCAGGTCTATTTCGGCTCAAGTTCCGACAGGATGTCTGTTACCGGTATTCCGATGGACCTTCGTATCGGAGGACTCGAGAAACGCATGGAAAGCATCACCGTCCCGTCAAACGTCGGCTGGGAAGCCGATACGGACGACGAGGAGTATAACGACCGCGTGACGAAGGCCATGCGTACTAAAGGCTTCATGAAAGCGCCGTACGCGTGGTGCAATGCCAATGGCAGCGGCGACCCCGTCCGCACGTTCCACTACATGTCACGCCGTATCATCATCAACACCTTCCTTCAGCCGTACCAGAACTACTACATCCGCTTCCAGTCCGTGCTCGACGCCGAAGCCAAGGAGTTCTTTATGGACTACTTCGAATACGTGGCAAAAGAGGTTTACGATAACCCCGAAGAGTCGGAGGACATCTGGTAGGAGGGCAGATTTTTTAGTTCATAGTTCATAGTTATTTATTGCTGTCCGGTAAATAGCACCGAAGGTGCGAAAGACCACAGACGGGGGTGTTAACCCCCGGGACAGGATAGCCTGACAATAGTAAGCCCTGAAAGGGCGACAGAATATGTAATTTGTTTAATAACAACTTGCTTATGGCTCTGTCGTCCTTTCAGGACTTTCTCTGTCGTC
>CACXLY010000041.1 GCA_902768605.1 uncultured Bacteroidales bacterium | reverse complement strand
GCATGGGGCGGTCGAAGGAGCGAATCACTTCGAAATCGACGGACTTAGCCTCCTGCGGGAAGAACTTGAGGTGTACGCCGTCTTGTTTTCGTGTGTTTCTGTCGATGTCGAGCAGGTGCATGATGACGCGGTTGAGTATGGTGCTCTTTCCCACGCCATTGACGCCGCTGAGGATGTTCACGCCCGGCTGTAAGTCCCAGCAGATATGTTTGTGGCCGTTCCAGAGGCCTTCTATCTCAATGCGTTCAATGTATTGTCCGTTCATGAATGGAAAATTAGAAATGTAGAAAATTAGAAATGTAGAAAATTAGAAATGTAGAAAATTAGAAATGA
The DNA here is from genome assembly GCA_902768605.1 of uncultured Bacteroidales bacterium. The sequence continues at coordinate 22,566 of CACXLY010000041.1, read as the reverse complement.
TGGAAACTCTTCTTATTTTCTTATTATCACAATTTCTTATTTTAAAATATCGTTGTTGAGTTCCACGGGTATGTCTGCGCTCCGACGGAGAAGGTGCCGAGGGCGCGTTCCAGCTTGTCCTGAGTCAGGGGGATGTGGCACATGCGGGCTGAGTCGCGGCCGATGTACTTGCGAATCTTGTTCGGCAGTTTCGCCCAATTGTCTTCCACGGAGTTGTCGTCGAGCTGCCTCTTGCCCACGTAGGCGATGATGACGGGCAGGTGGAAACGGTTGACGGCCTTGCTGATTTGCCAGTTCAGTATAGGGCTCTCCACGTTCGTGATGGGCGAGACAAGCACGAGCAGGTTGTCGGCCTGCGCCATGAGAGTCAGCAGTCTGGTCTTGACGGTAGAGTCGACGAGGTCGTCGTGTTCGGAGGAGAAATCGATTTCGTGCATGTTGAGGAAACGGAATCGGTCGGGGCGCATTCGTTGCCAAGCATTGAGCTGCCTGAAGGTCTTGAGGTTCGAGTTCTCGTGGTCGAGTACGCCGATTGCATCGTATGCAACGTAGGTTTTATGCGTGTTCATGGTCTCTTTTTTTGCAAAGATACAAAAAAATGAAGAATTAAGAATGAAGAATAAAGAATAATTAAGGAAAAAGTCGTAATTTTGTGCATCAAACAATAATCATTAATATAATATAGTATGAAATTAAGGACTATTATTCTTATCTGTTCGTTAGTATTTGCTCCTCTCGGTGCACTTCCCCAAAAGGGGGCTTCATCTTTTCACCTCGGCATGGCAGGCTACACCTTCAACAAGTTCGACATCGACAGGACGCTTGCCTTCATGAAGAAAATCGACGTGCACTATCTCTGCATCAAGGACTTCCACTTGCCGATTGATGCCGATGCCAAGCAGATTTCCGAGTTCAAGGAGAAGCTGGCGGCACATGGCGTGATTGGCTATGCCGTGGGGCCCATCTATATGGGCGATGTGGCGGCTGTGGACAAGGCCTTTGCCTATGCCCAGCGTGTAGGCGTGGACCTCATCGTGGGCGTGCCTGGTGTTTGGGGCGACAAGGCGCCGCGCTATGAGGTGCTGGATAGGGTGGAGCAGAAGGTCAAGGAGACGGGCATCCGCTATGCCATCCACCTGCATGGACCAGACATGCCGCTCTATCCTGATGCCACTTCCATTTGGAACGACGTGAAAGACCGCGACCCCCGGCTGGGCATCTGCCTCGACATCGGCCACGACCTCCGTGCCGGTGCCGACCCCATCAAGGACCTGAAGCGTTACGCCAAGCGCGTCTTCGACATTCATCTGAAGGACGTTACCGAGGGCACCAAGGCTGGCCACGCCATCGAGTTGGGACGCGGCGCCATCGACTTCCCCAAGTTCATCAAGATGCTCCGCAAGGTCGGCTACAAGGGTTCCTGCTCTCTCGAATACGAGAAAGACATGACCGACCCCTTCATCGGCATCGCCGAGAGCGTTGGCTACTTCAAGGCAGCAATGGGAGAATAGGAATTTCAAACGTCGTCGGCAAACGACACACAAGTAAATTGCAAACAACACACACTAGTAAATCTCAGTCCTTACAATAGAGGACTGCAGTCCACCCACTAGTAAACTGCAGTCCACCCACTAGTAAACTGAGAACGACCCACTAGTAAATTGCCAGCGACACGTGGATAGTTTGCCAGTGGCGTGTGAATCGACCATTACGAAGACATATAATAACAAGAATCATTAACCCATAAACTTAAATCGTTATGAGAAAGTCACTACTTATCAACTTGCTCTTAGCAATGCTTCTGGGAGCAACAAGTGCATGGGCCGACAGCGGCCTCTACATCTGCGGTGAGGAAGTGTCGAGCACTTCCAACTGGAGTTTAGACGTCACAAACAACATTTCAGATTGCATCAAGTCGGGAACCATTTCCTACGATGCCGCGTCGAAGACTGTGACGTTCGACAATATCAATGTTGTAGGCTACGGCAAGCGCGTCCTCTACAACAAGAACGTCTCTGGCCTGAAGATTGTCTTCGTAGGTTCGGCTTATCTTTTTAGCCACTATTGCGTGTTCCGTCTTGACCAAGACACGGAGATAATTGGCTCGGAAGAACTTGTTGAATTCCGTGCATCTGGAGAAGATACGCAATGCATCTATTGCCCCAACAAGACAAAGCTGATCATCAGGGATTTTGGAATGCTGAAAATGATATCATTGGGCTGGCGCGCCTTGCACACCAAAGGCACAGATGTCAGCATCATTAATTCCAGGATTTATGCGGAAGGTCACGATTGTGCTATCCAAAATGATGAAGCCTGGTTTGGCGACGACATCAATCTCCATTGGCACTGGTTTGAAGGTGACCTATCATTTTCTGGTTGTCTCATTAGAGATCCTTGGTATAATTGTTATGGCTCTGTCGGCGAAGGCTATGATGGTGACTCCGTAACAAAACCTCTTGTCCATACCTCCAAAGCGAAGTCTGTCATGATTATCCGCAGCGAGGATTATCTTGGTGTGCGTCTTAAGGGCATCGCCCTCACGAAAGGTTGGTCGATAAACACAGACACAAGCAATCCGTCGTACGGCATTGAGGACTACTACACATACAATGAATCTACAAATACCTTGACTTTGAAGGGTGATATTCGTGCCAAAAAGGGTTATGGAGACATAATGAAAAACCTGAAAGACTGGATTGGAATTGCGATTGACAGGCCAATCACAATCGAAGGTAACGGGTGTGCAGTCTTTGGTCAGCGGGGTATAACGATTAATGGCGTTGATGCGACACTGAATAACATTAATGTGGGTGGAACTGATGCGGGAATTTATGTCAACGAAGGCAACCTGACGTTGAAGGACGACATTTTAATCGCAGGAGAGGATTGTGCCATTGAATTTTATAGCATTACCCACTCTTATTATGCCAATGGCGCACCCAAAGACGTAGATTACTATGGCAATGTCACGTTCAATCCATCGCTTGGCAAGACCATTACGCTGGTTCCCTGCAACAGTAACTACAGGGAAACAGATTCCTTCGACGAACAAGCAATTATTGGAGACAAGTCAACACTCGAAAGTTGCATCATCACCATGCCGGAAGGTGCGGAGATGAGGTCGTACGGGCCTGTGCTTAATGGCAAACCAGTAAAGACAAAGACAGTCTTCACAGGCGTCACAGAGTATGCCCTTAAGGTGGACAATACGCAGGTAACGTCTGTCAATGCCTCCGACATCCTTGGCGACGGACACTTCAAGTACGAAGCCTCCACGAACACGCTAACCGTCACCAATGCCAGACTCGAAAACGCATACCGCGGCATCTATAATGAAATCGACGGCCTCAACGTCAACTTTGTCGGTGCAAGCACCTTCACAACGGGATACGATGCTATAAGTTCCAAAAAGTCCATCAACTTTATTGGCGACGGTAGCCTTAAAGCGAATGCGACAGGAGCTGGCCATGGCATTATTCTATCCGATGAACAACCTGTTACCTGCACCATCAACGGCCCGCAACTTGACCTTACCGCAGATAATAGCCCTACTATTTACGGCTCCAATACCACGCTCAATGTGATGGGCAGTACTACTTGCCTCAGGCTTCATCCGATTGATAATATTGCTATTTTTATAAAGGCTTTGAACTTGGAAACAGTTCTTCACATCTCTCAACCCGAAGGCGGCTACTTCAGTCCCGTCCTGCACGGCATCACCGTGGATGGCACAACTGCCTACGAAGGCGATGTCGTCATCGAAACAGACCAGAACAGGAAACTGGGCTTCAGCATCAACGGCACGGAAATGACTGCATTTAATATGAACAATGTGCCGGGAGTCGAGAGCGGAAGTGCCCATGTCGAAGAAGCCACCCCGGGCAAACCAATCCTCGTGCTCAACAACGCCGTGCTCGACTGGAACGACGCCGACGATGCCCTGAATCTTAAATCGGGCACGGAACTTACAATCAGAGTCCTGGGCGATTGCGTAATCAATGCTCCTGACCAAGCAGGTCTCAATCTCTCCGGAAACACAACCATCACTGGCGGCGGCACATTGAGGATAAACAGCAAATGGGCAGCCATCAGTAATTGGGAAGACACCAAGTTCACCCTGCAAAACAACACAACACTCATAGCGCACAGCAGCGACTCTTATGGCTACTGCGACGATGGCTATGACTACGACCAGCAGAAATCATGGTTCATCATCAAGGATGGAGCCCTCTTTGCAGCATTTGGCGAACTCGGTCCTATCTCACTCTCCAGCGACAGAACGATTAATTTTGACAGTTACACCGAATTGCGCTATCCTGTTGGCGGCCATCTGGGCAACGACGGCTATGTATATGATGCCGATGGAAATGAAGTGAAGAACGACTGGGCTGTCATCGGTCCCAACTATGTTGACGTAAGCCTCGGCTTCAGCATCAACGGCAAGGATATGATGGCTTTTAATGCGAACGACGTGCCTGGAGTGACGACCGGAAATGCCTACATCGATGCAAGCACATCAGGCTCACCAATCCTCGTGCTCGACAATGCCACACTCGACTGGGACGATGCCAAGGAAGCCCTCAATCTGCAGGCGGGCAAGAAACTCACAATCAAAGTCCTGGGCGACTGCACCATCAATGACGGCCTCAGCATTTCAGGAAACGCCACCATCACTGGCGGCGGCACTCTGAGAATAAATTCCACGGGTGCAGCCATCGAGACTTTCGACGAAGCCAGCTTCACCATTCGCGACAACACAAAGGTGGTGGCACACAGCAGCGGCTGGCTCAGCTATCTTGACAGTGGCAACAACAATGGCGCATATTGCACCATCGAGAGCGGTTGTGTGTTTGCAGCCTACGGCCCCGGTAGTTTCAATCCCTTCATGTTCGGCTCCAGGTCTGCCACTCTTGGCGAAGGCATCGGCATACGCTATCCAGAAAGCTGTCAGCTGAGGGGCGCGTTTGTATATTATGTATCTGAATACGACTTCTACGAGATAACGAACGACTGGGTAGTCTTCGGTCCCGAAAATGATGATGCAACAGCAGAGTTGATAGAGGAATTAGTGAGCGGAAGACATAAATTCGACTTCAGCATCAACGGCACGGAAATGACCTCTGAAAACATGAGCGATGTGCCCGGATTGATAAGCGGAAATGCCTATGTCGAAGAAGATGCATCCGGTGCTCCGACCCTTGTGCTCAACAATGCCACGCTCGAGTGGAATGAAGCCGCCTATGGCTTGCATAATCTCAGTGGCGTGCAGTCAGGCCTTACAATCAGAGTCGTGGGCGAGTGCTCGATAAGTGTTCCCAATGCCATTGCTCTTGAACTGGACCTCGCGACACAGACCACCATCACAGGCGGCGGCACCCTCAACATCAGTTCCGGCCAGTCTCCCGTCGAGATATGGGGTGCCACGACGCTCAGGATACAAGAGGGCACGACCGTAATAGCGAAGAGCGAAACAGACTACTGCGCCCTTTGGGACCATAATGGTGCAAACATCGAAATCAGCGACGGAGGCTTGTTGGCCGCATTCGGCAAGTATGAGCCCATCCTGTTGAATTCCAACAGCCAGTTTGTCTTGGGTGAAGGCATAGCCTTGCGCTATCCCGTCGATGCCATTATCGGAAGCCGTAACATCTGTTATGCCGACGGAAGCGAGGTGACGAACAACTGGGTAGTCATCGGTCCCGACAATGAGGCGACACAAGGCTTGATAGAGAAATTAATGGGCGAGAGCTTCAGGAAACTCGGCTTCAGCATCAACGACGTGGAAATGACCGATGCAAATATGGCCGTTGTGCCTGGATTGGTAAGCGGAAATGCCTTCATTGAAGAAAACGAAGACGGAGCAATCACCCTTGTGCTCGACAATGCCACGCTGGAATGGAACGAGGCCGCCTATGGCTTGCATAATTACGGCGCAAGTGAACTTACAATCAGCGTCCTGGGCGACTGCACGATAAAGGCTCCTGCTGGTGTTGCCCTTGAACTGGATGAGTCAACATTAACCACCATATCAGGCGACGGCACCCTCAACATCACTTCCGGCTCATATCCCATCGAGACGAAGAGCTCGACGACGAAATTACAATTCAACGGTGCGACAGTGATAGCCCAGAGCGAAACAATGGGAAGTGCCCTTTGGGACGAAGGCGGTGCAAGCATCTGTTTCGGTGGAGGCACGTTTGCCGCATATGGCACGTCTGAGCCAATCCACTTGAGTGCCAGTGGCGAGTTCGTCTTCAGTGAAGGCATCGACTTCCGCTATCCTGTCGGCGCTTACATCGGAATCGGTAACAGAATCTACAATGCCGACGATGTGAAAGTGGAAGGCAACTGGGTAGTCATCGGTCCCGACAATGAGGCAACACAAGACCTGATAACAGGCGTGGACGAGATAGCCAGCAGCAGACAGCCAGCAGGCAACGGATTTATCTACAACCTCGCCGGCCAACAAATCGTAAATGGTAAATGGTCAAATGGTAAATTGCCTAGGGGTATTTACATCCAAAACGGCAAGAAGATATTGAGAAAATAAGAAAATAAGAAAATAATAAAGTAATTGAAGTTTCTGAAGTAGTTAAGTAGACAGTAGTTAAGTAGTTCTTCCCTTTGGTCAGGCGCAGGCGGAGAAGCCGAATGCTTTGGAAGCAGAAAGCAGGCGAATGAGGTATTGGCTTCTCCGCCTGCGCCTGAGCACCTGTGGAGCGCAAGAACTACTTAACTACTTAACTACAAATACATTCAGAACTTCCGAAACTTCAATAAAATATGAATAAAAGAGGCTGTGTCAGAATAAACGGACATGGCCTCTTTTATGTTTTATTGCTGTCCGATAAAAAGCATCAATAATAATGAAAGCAAATTAGACGTGTTTAGTTGGCCAACTAGAAACGTTAAGATGGTAATTAGACACGTCTAATATGCAATTTACCTTGGTCGCGTTTTATTTCACGAGCAGCCTCTTGACCGCAACCTTGCCGTCGGAGCCGACTGTGCGGACTATGTTGATGCCGCGCTGAGGACGGTCGAGCTTCATGCCGTCGATGCTGAAGTACTCTGTTCCGTTCGCTTCGGTGTTGGCCAGAGAGGGTGAAGTGATGGTGGCGAGGTAGGTGTCTTCGTCGAAGTTCTCGTCGAAACCATAAAGCCACTCGCTATAGGATGTGAGAGTGTTCGTGGCATCGATGGTGGGGCGCGTCATGAGGTAGGTTCGCTTGCCGCCATCGGGATAGCGACCGACGCTTTCGTCGCCCTTCATGGGGGTGTAGGTGAGGCAGTCGCTCCAGCTGTGGTCGGCTGCGGTAAGGGTGACATTCTCCTCGTTGCTGTTGGAGAGCTTGAAGCCTGCATGCAGCCCCCGGAGCGGGTCGAGGTCGTCTGCCCAAATGATGTAGTAGCCATGAGCGGGGATGATGGTTGAAGCCTCACCCCATCCCTCTCCGGAAGAGAGGGAGCTCTTGGTGATTGGGTACTTCTCGGGAATGGCTGGGTCGTCGGTCAGGAACATGCCCTCGAGGTCGATGTCGTGGTCGGTGGTGTTGTAGAGCTCAATCCAGTCGTTGCGCTTTCCGTATTCGTTGGCAGCCACGGTGTTGCTGGCGCTCACCTCGTTGACTACGACTGGTGTGGAGCCTGCTGCCACAAGGCATTCGGGCTGCAAGGGCTGGAAAATGGCCTGCACCTCTGTGTCGGCATCGGTGTCGAGCTGAAGGGTGCGCTCACGGCTGACGATGGCATTGCCGCTGGTGACGTTGTAGGTTATCTCGGCATCCCAGTAGATGTCGCTTGAACCGGGAACATTGTTGTGCACCTCAACTGCGATGATGTTCGTGCCCTGCTTGAGGAGATTGACGGGCAGGTCGAGTGTGCCCGAGTCTGGGTTGTCGGGAGCATAGGTGGTGGCGTATGTCTCGTAGGTAATCTCACCTTCGGGAAGGAGATAGCGTGTTGCTTCTGTTCCGTTGATATAGACCACGAAGCCGTCGTCGGCGGTGAAGTTGAGTGTCAGGGATGCGATGCTGGCGGGGTCGGTATCGACGGTGAGGTTCTTGCGGAAGTAGTATGTGGGATACTTGTTGCTGCTGTCGGAGCCGTAATCGATGGTGGTCACGATGCTGCTCTTGCCGTAACCGAGTGGGGTGGGGCCTTGTGCCCAATGAGAGACATTGCCTGTCTTCCAGTTTGTGCCGTCGAGCGAGCCGCGGTCCCAATAGCTCCAGGTGTCGCCCTGGTGGATGTCGGTCACGGTGGCGTTGCCCACTTTGCTCCAACCGACAAAGTTATAGCCGGCGGGTGCTGAGGTTTCGAGGGTGACGGGGGCAAAGAGTGTGCCGTCGAACTTAGCTCCGGGGACGGGATGGCCATTGATGAGGAAGGATGCTCCGGGCACGTTGGCCTTGAACTTCACAGCCATTCCGCTGCCCAGTCCGTATGCTTTCTTCAGGGAGTTCATGCGGGCTGTCCGAGCTGTCGGGCCTGACATGGCCGACTTCTGCTCGTTGTAGGATGTCCAGGGCTCTTTGTTTTCCCAAGCGAGGGCGGGCTCTACGAGTCGGCAGATGCTGTCGCAAATGCTGAGACAACGCTCTCTGGAGAAGACGCTGCCGGACAGGATGCAATAGGCATCGACAAAGCGGCGGCTGAAGTCTGGGCTGTTCCTCTTCATATTATTATATATGCCGAGCAGTTCGTTGCCGTAGTTGCCTTCGAGCAGTTGCACGCCGTTTGCGTTGCTCCAGCCCCAGTCTTGGTCGTGAAGCGTCATTCGGAACTTGCCATCGGGCAGGGAGCGATAGCCTTTCACGTTGTTGTTGTTGCAAATCCAGTCGCTGCAACCGATGTAGCTGATGGCGGCGAAGAAGTTGGTTATCTCGTCGATGTCGATGAGCTGCTTGAGTTCCTCGTAGGTGCTTGGCGACGAGCAGTTCTGTGCAAGGTATTTCCAGCGGTTGAAGGAATCCTTCGTGCCAGCCATCTGGAAGTAGCCGTTCGAGTACTCGAAGGCATCCATGTAGTCGTCGTCGTAGCCGTAGTTGGCATAGCCATGATAGCGGTTGTTGGGTTCGCGCAGGTTGAGCTGGGCGATGTAGCGTCCGTTGAAGAAGACGTGGACGGGCTGATAGTCCTGGCAGTCGCAATAGAAGCCGCTCGACATGAGCACTTGCTGGGTGAGGGCATCGCGAACGCGTCCGTGAGCTTGCGAGTTGTTGTCGTTGCCGCCGTTGCGAATCATGATTTGGCGGTACTTGTTGTGAGGTCTGTTCGAGAAGAAGGGATAGTAGTCGATGCTCTTCTTGCCTTCGTATCTGTTCGTGCCCTTTATCTTGAACGACGAAGGAGCATAGTGGCGGCTCCAGCCTCCCGAGATGACGAACTCTGCCTCCTGGTTGACGACCATCTTGTCATCGGGAGTGATGTACTCGAAGTTGACGGGTCTTTCCCAGTCCATGTTAATGTTTGAGGCGCCGTGGTTGCGTCCGCTCACACCATTGACGCCATCTGTATAGACACCTATCTTGCCGTCGTAGAGGTTGGCAGGGGCTGTGGCGATAGAGATGACGGGGAGGTAGTAGTCGTGGTTGCGATAGATGAAGCTGCGGGTGACAACGGGACTTGGCAGCATCCCTTCCTGGAAGAGGCCGAAGCGATAGACCGTCGTCTCGCTGATGTTGAAGATGCCGTCCTCGCTTGTCGAACCGTTTGTGAGCGATGGTGTTGTGCCATTAGTTGTGTATCGCAGAGTGGTTCCTTGCGGGATGCTGACCTGTATGGTGAAGGGTTCGGTGAAGAGCCGAGAGTCGGTGTCGATGTATGGTGCGTCGAGTCGGAAGTCGGCGAAGTCGCTGCCGTTGTTCGAGGCTGCAAGGGTCGGCGTTCCTGTCCAGCCCCATTCCTCGTCGCCATCTTCGATGCGTGCCCATGAGCAGCGTGGAATGCATTCGGGATAGCCGGCAGAGGTCAGCAGCTTGCCGTCTGCATTGTAGAGATAGAGCATGCCGCCGCTATTGTCCAGCTTGAAGCGAACCTGCTTGTAGGCTGTGTCGCCAAAGGTGCCGTCGGCAGAGTTGTGGTCGAAGTAGATGACCTTGAAGTCGCCGGCCTTCACGACGCCTGTTCCTGCAGGGAGTTGGAACTTCTGAGGGTCGTCCTCGTCGTCTGTGATGTAAAGTCCGTCGAGCGAGATGTTTTGTTTGGTCGGATTGTAAATCTCGGCCCAAGCTCCGTAGTTCCAGGAGTAGTCGATGTATTGGTCGATGTTGCCAATCATTATCTCGTTGAAGACGAGTTTTGAGATGTCGGCATCGGGGTCGGAGTCCTCGTAGAAGTCCAGCTCTTCCGTCAGTCCGCAGTCGTAGAGCTTGCCGCCCCAGTTCTGCTGAACGTAGGCTGCGATGACGTTGTTGCCCTCTTGCAATTGTGAAGCCATAACCTCCAGCTTCACAGCATCGGTCCCATTGGTCCAGTTGTCTGCTTCGTCCAGCAGATTGCCGTTCACCCAAATGCGGTAGTTGTCGTCGTGCAGGACATGCAGGACATATTTTGAGGTGGGATGCACTTCATCGAGAGTGAAGTCGCGTCGGAACCAGAAGTTGGTGTTGTCGCCGAGTGGCCAGACAGACTGAATGAAGCTGACGTCGGTGCTGCCGATGGGCATCACTTCTTCAGCCCATTGTGAGTCGTCGAAGTCTGCCTCCGTCCAGCTGAGAGTCTCGTTGCGTCCGTCGATTTGCATGTCCTGAATGCGGTTGCCCGATTCGTCGGCATAGTAGCACCAGTTGTAGAACGCCGAGCCAGCCCAGAGCTCTCGGCTTGCTGTGATGTCGTAGATGCTTATGCTGGAAATGGTGATGACGGTATTTTCCTCTGTTGTGGGGAATTCGAGGGCAATCTTTGCATCCTCGATGCTTGTGCCGGTGAGGTTGTTGCGCGAGAAAGTCACCTTTCCGCCGGCAGTCAGGTTGACGGTGCCTCTGATTAGGCTGACGTCGTCGTCCTCATTCTCGCAGAGAGCGATGTTGACACCGCTGATGGCCTTGTCCGCCTGGAGTCCTACGACGAAGCGATACTTGTGGTTGCTGACTATCGTGATAGGTGTCTTGAACTGCACGCGGCCGTAGCTTGCCTCGTAGCAGGGTGTGGGCATCGTGACAGTATAGACATCGCTTTTCGCTGCTTCGTAGAGCTGTTCCCATCCATGAATCGGGTTGTTGCTGGGAGAGGTATAGTCAAAGTTGTAGCCGCCTTCGCTGTTGAAGAGCAGTTTGGCAGTCCACGGCTCGTTGTAGCCCATCGGCACAATAAACTCCTGAGCATTCGCAACGGTTAAGAAGCCAGGAAACAAGAGCAAGAAAAATGAAAGAAGGTGTTTATTCATGATAAACTTATGTATTGAATATTGAAAATTGAAGATTGAAAATTGAAGATTGAAGATTGAGAATTGAAGATTGAATATTGAAGATTGAATATTGAGAATTATGAGTTATGAATTATGAATTATGAATTGAATATCGTGAATTATGAATTATGAATTAATAAAGTATTTTCTTCCCATTCACGATGTTGATACCTTTTTGCATCTTGCCGAGGCGCTGACCGGCAGCATTGTAGATTGTCTGTGGTCTGTTTCTGTTGTCCGTTGTCTGTTGTCTGTAGTCGCGGAAGGTCTGTTGTCCAATCTCATTTATTCCTGTCGGGTTCGGCTCGACCACGACCGAGCAAACCTGATTGTCGTAAGTCGTCGTAAGCGACTTCGACGATGCTCTCTTTGTGGTTCTCGAGCCTTTGCAGTCCGTACCTTTGTAGAGAATGACCTGATAGCAGTCGTCCACAATCTCCACAGACGAGATGTCTTTTGCCTTCATGCCATAAACGGCGAGGTCGCCCTGACAGTATTGGCCTGGCGGCAGACTGACACAGTAGCCTTTGAAGTTCTTCTCGCTGTAGAGTCGCACGACCACCTGGTCCTCGGGCACTGTCACGGCTCCATAGATGCGGTTCAGTCCTGCAGCCCAGCCGTTGAGGTCCCATGTCTCGTCGTAGCCGTCGTTGTAGAGCCATACGAAGCCGCCAGTTGCCACACCCTCGTCCTTCCAGCTCTGGAACTGTGCCAGGTTGCGCTCCACGCTCCAGTCGTTCGAGTAGTCCAGCAGGCCCGGATGGCGTTCGCTGACGCCCGTGAAGTTCCATGACCCCACTTGGTTCAGGTTGTAGGCTCCGCCGTCGTAGCATTGCACCATCACGCGGTCCACGGCATCAGGCTCCTGAGCACGTATCTTGTTGTTGAGGCTCGTCCAATAGTTATAAGCTGTGTAGGGCGCAAACGTCGTCTTGTACCCCAGTCTGTACATCATGAGGTGGAACTTGGCGGCCGAGTCGGCGTCGTAGTCCTGCTCCGTGTCGTTGTTCACGGCGTCTATCTCGGGCACGGCTTGCTTGAGTGCTCTGAAGTTCTTGTAGAGCATCGTGTTAGAGCCAGTACCGTTCGCATTGATGAGGTTCCTGATGTTGCCATACGAGCCGTTTCCCCAGCCGCCGATGCAGATTTCCACGCGTGTGATGCTGGTGGGCTCCGTCTTGAGGTTGGCGATGTCCTGCTGATAGTAGGGGTTCGTCTTTTGGAAGACATATTCGCCCCGGTAGCAGATGGTGTCGCCATCGGTAGTGAGCGTGCCATCGGGCTTGACATCCACGTTGAAGAGGATGACGTAGGTGAAGCCCGAATTGCGGAGCTTCGTGATGGTGCCAGGGCGACCACGACGGATATGGCCGCCACAGTAGATGCCGGACACTTCGCGGTATTCGCTCTGAGCGAAAACGTCGGCGAATGCCACGATGAAAGCAAAAGCAAGGAGTACAATCTTCTTCATATTTCTGATTTAAGAGTTATTGTTTTTTTGATTATTTCACATAATGCCTTGCAAAGGTAGTATTATTTTCGCTTACTTCAAAGCAAAAACAAGAAAAAATGCGTAAATAGTGCAAAGAGGGGCTTTCTTTCTGTCTAAAGGCAAAGATATTTCCCATTTCATTTGGAAGTTTGGATTCTTTTTGCTAAATTTGCATTCGGAATGCATAAAAATGAACACTAATACCGACACTTTAACCGAGAACAATCAGCCGACAGACTGGCTTGTGATGTACAGCAACACGGGCGATGCCAACATCCTCGACGACTTGGAAACCGCAAAGAAAGAAAGCCTGAAGACGGGCATCCACGACTATTTCGTGCCGCTCGACGTGACACGCATCATAGTGGACGACAAACCCATAGAGCGCAAACGGCTCATTGCTGGCAACTATATCTTCATCAAAGCAACTAAGGAAGACATCCTCCGGTTGAGGCAAGGCCCTCCCTTCGATGCCTCCCTCCGCTTCCTTCACCCTGTTTCCTCGCCCACGGGGTGCGTCTATATCCCTGATTCTGAGGTGCAGATGATGCGTCTTGCCATCGAGAAGATGGATGGTGAGGTGGAGTACTTCGTGCCGACAAGCAAGGATTTGATGGTGGGCGACATCGTTAGCGTCATCGATGGCAGGTTTGCAGGCATAAAAGGCATCTTGGAGAGCGTGAAGGGCCACGATGGCGGACGTGTCATTGTGCCGCTTGGTGATGTCCTTGCCGTCAGAACCCCCAAGATTCCAGCCGACAACATCCAGCTCCTGGCCTTTGCCAAAGTCTCCGACAGCCAGTCCTCATCCTATACATCGCGTGCCTACAAGCGGATTCGGATGCTTGCTGCTACAAGCGACCGCCTGCTGGAGGAGGTGGAGAGGGGTGCTTTGAGCCAGGAGTCAGAGAAGGAGGCTCGCCGGCTGCTGATGCGGTTCGGGCAGTTGGAGCTTACCGGCAAGATACGCATCATGCATGCCCAGGCCATCTATAACATCCTGCTTGCCCTCGGAGAGACTGAGGGCGAACAGTTCGTGAAGTTCAAGAACAGGCTGCCGTAAATCTTTAATTTAAGTTTCGGATATTATAATTATTATGGAAGTTAAAGAAGTTAATGAAATTTTGGAAGTTAAAGAAGTTAATGAAGTTAATGAAGTTAAAGGACGATACATTTCGGATGCAGAAATCAAGGTGCCCAAACTATTGTCCTTTAACTTCCCCAAGCGAGCATAGCGAGCTAACTTCTTTAACTTCTTTAACTCCAGAAACTTGAATCCTTAATCTTTACCCCCCAAAAAAGAATGCTTATTCCTTTTTCAATTCCTGGGGAATCCTGAAGCTTGTGTAGAGCTCAAGCACGCAGCCGATGGCGAGGGCTACAACCCATTCCTGCCTGCGGAAAGGGCCCCAGCCGTGGACTTGCATGCTCATCGCCACCAGCGTCAGCACAAAGAAGCAGCAGGCCAACAGTTGCTGGCGGCGAAGACGAAGCAGGGTAAGCTCCCTGCCCAGGTATTCTGCCTGCACTTGCATCAGGGTGAACATCAAGGTGCCTATGCCATAGACGTACATCCCCGCCATCGGATACATTATAAATATGATAAGGCCGACGAGCATCAGCACGGCTCCGACGTAGAAGCAAATGTTCTGAAGTGGGCTAAGTTCCCTCACGATTTGATGATTATAAGTTTTTGCCTTGCCTGAGGTCAATCGTCGAGTTGCTCAGTTTCGTTGTTTTCAAAGACAAACACGTCCTCGTTGGCGCGTTTCATGTAATAGCGCTCACGTGCTATCTTCTCCACAGCCTTCGGATTGGTCTGCAGCTCGTGAATCTTGTTGTCCGCTTCCGTGTATTGGCGCTTGTAGTTAGCAATCTCTTGCTGCAACATTTCTATGCGAACCTTGCGAGGATGGCGGTTCAGGAAACTGTCTTCGTCCACCACACCAACTATCAGGCCGATGATGATGACCGTGAGGATGTATTTGTGCCTGCACATGAAAAGCCAGGCAGAATGTATTTTGCTCATCTTTACTATTTTAATTCACAATTATTAATTCATAATTCATAATTTAGTGCAAAGATACAAAAAAGTTCGCAGTTCGGAGTTTATAGTTCAAATTTTTTTCGTATATTTGCACAATAATCGTATTTTGACGCGTCACTACATGCCATAGTGAAGTTAATTATGATTGGTGAATAATGAATTAAGAATAAGTTTAAGATGGAAGAATACATCGTTTCGGCTCTCAAGTACCGTCCGTTGAACTTCGACTCTGTCGTAGGGCAGCGTTCGTTGACCACCACTTTGAAGAATGCCATCAGCTCTGGCAAGTTGGCGCATGCCTATCTGTTCTGCGGGCCTCGCGGAGTGGGCAAGACCACTTGTGCGCGCATCTTTGCCAAGGCTATCAACTGCTTCGACCCTCAGGAGGGCGGGGAGCCCTGTGGCAAGTGCGAGAGCTGTCAGGCCTTCGACCAGCAGCGCAGCATGAACATCCACGAGCTGGATGCTGCCAGCAACAACTCGGTGGACGATATCCGCGAACTCTGCAAGCAAGTCCTCATACCCCCTCAGACTGGAAAATACAAGGTCTTCATCATCGATGAGGTGCACATGCTTTCCCCTTCAGCCTTCAACGCTTTCCTCAAAACGCTGGAGGAGCCGCCTTCCTACGTCATCTTCATCCTCTGCACGACAGAGAAGCACAAGATTCTGCCCACCATCCTGAGCCGCTGCCAGGTGTATGACTTCCAGCGGATGACCACGAAGAACACCATCGACCACCTGATGTATGTGGCTGAGAAGGAAGGCTATACGGCAGAACCTGAGGCGCTTTCCCTCATCGCGGAGAAGGCGGACGGAGGCATGAGAGACGCCCTCTCCATCTTCGACCAGATGGTAAGTTTCTCGGGAGGCAACCTGACCTACGAGAATGTCTGCCAGAACCTGAATGTCCTCAGTCAGGAATATTACTTCAAGCTTGTGGACTACTTCCTTGCTTCGAAGGTTTCCGACTGCCTGCTTCTCCTGAACGAGGTGCTGCAGAAGGGTTTCGATGGCGGCAACTTCATAGCAGGACTTGCCACCCACATGCGCAACTTGCTGGTGAGCCGGGATGCCGTGACTCTGCCTTTGCTGGAGATGAGCGACAAGATGCGTGCTCACTATCAGGAACAGGCTCAGCGCACCCCCATCCGTTTCATTTACAAAGCCTTGAAACTTACGAATGATTGCGACCAGGCCTATCGTACCAGTCGCAACAAACGTCTGCAGGTGGAGATTTGCCTCATCCAGTGTGCCGGGCTTGTGGGGGAGGCAGAAGCACCTCTTCCGCTACCCCAAGGGGGAGTGAACGTTAGTAAGACAGCACCTCAGCCGGCAGCAAAACCTGCGGCTCAACCACAAGTCCAGGCTCAGGCTCAGGCAGCACCTCAGCCCCAAGTTCAGGCAGCAGCTCCAGTTCAGGCGCAACCTGCAACACCATCTGCCCCTAAGCAGGAAGCGGCGCAACCCATTCCTCAGCCGGCAGCCCCTCAGCCCACTTCCGAGACACCTGCGCCAAAGAAGCTTCTGAAGGTCAGCTTCAAGCACTTCGGAGCAGGACAGAAGGAGGAGGAAGAGAAACCAGCCGCCCAGCCAGCAGAGGAAGTCGGGGAGGCCGAACCCATCACAAAGAGCAAGCTTGATGCTGCCTGGTATGCCTTCATCGGCTCTCTGCCTCATGAAAGTGTGGCCCTTGCCGGGCGTCTGAAAGGCTTGCAACCGACAGTGAAGGACGACAATACAGCCCTCCTTCCCGTCAGCAATCCGCAGGTTCAGCAGACGGTCGAGAACCTTATGCCGCAGATACTTGACTCCATGCGGCAGGAACTCCACAACTTCGACTTCCGCCTGGAGACTCAGCTCGAGGAGATGCAGGAGGTCGTGAAGAGCTACAGCCCGCAGGAGATGCTTGTGGAAATCAAGAAGCAAAACTCGGAAGTCGGCGAACTTGTCGGCAAATTGCAACTTTCTTTCGATTGATTAACTTACCCCTGAATGCTTTGTATAATTAAGTTTTGGGAGTTAATGAAGTTAAAGAAGTTAAAGAAGTTAAAGGACGATACATTTGGATGCGGAGAGTTTTCAGTTGGCTATATGACTGCAAAAGCTATTGTCCTTTAACTTCCCCAAGCGAGCATAGCGAGCTAACTTCTTTAACTTCTTTAACTCCCATAAAATCACAACCTCCAAAACTTAAATTAATATGAAATTGCGTCATTTATTTTGCTTGGCAATTCTTTCTGTCAGCGCAGCTATCTTTGCTCAGAGTACTAGTCCCAGTACAAAATGGCATTGGGAGAAAGGAACAATCGTCGTGGACACGCCATCTCGTCCTGCAGGGCAACAGTCGGCTCTCCGTCTCACCGCTCCGAAGTTGGAGACCGTCAGAATAGGATTCGCGGGTCTTGGCAGTCGCGGGCCTTGGGCTGTGAAGCGCTATTGCCACATCCCAGGAGTACAGATTGTCGCTCTCTGTGATTATGAAGAGGAGCGGGCCAGGGATGCCCAGAAGTATTTGAGAGAGGTTGGTCTGCCTCCTGCTGACATCTATAGTGGAGAGACGGGATACGTCGATATGTGCAAGCGCAAGGACATCGACCTGATATATGTTGCCACGGATTGGGACCATCACTTTCCTGTAGCTAAATGTGCTTTGGAAAACGGCAAGCATACAGCCATCGAAGTGCCAAGCGTCATGAACCTTGAGCAATGCTGGGAACTTATTGACCTGAGCGAAAAGAATCGCTTGCATTGCATGTTGCTGGAGAATTGCTGCTATGATTATTATGAGATGTGTGCCTTGAACATGGCTCAGCAGGGTCTCTTTGGCGAGATAATCCGTGCAGAGGGTGCATACATACACACGCTGAACGAGGCAAACATCTGGAAAGGATATTGGCATAATCCCGATGGCTCTGACCCCGAGAACCTGCATTGGCGCCTTAAATATAATAAGGAAAACCGAGGCGACATCTATCCCACTCACGGACTTGGCCCTATTGCTCAGGCTCTGAACATCCATCGGGGCGACCGCATCAAGACGCTTATCGCCATGGATACCGAGAGCTTCTGCGGACGTGAAGGGTACAAGGAGGTGACGGGCAAGGAATGTGATTACTTCCGCAATGGCGACCACACCACCACACTCATGCGAACAGAGAAGGGAAAGGTCATGGAGATTCAGCACAATGTGATGAGTCCGCAGCCCTACGACCGCTTGTACAAGCTGACAGGTATGACGGGCTACTGCACGAAATATCCCGACCCGAAGATTTATATCAGCAAGAAGAGCGCCACCAGCATGGGACTTGCTGAGATGGCAGGCAAGATATCAGGACACAACTTCCTGCCTAAGGAAGAGTATGATGCCCTGATGAAACAATACTACCATCCCATCCTGAAGAAGTTCGGCGACTTGGGCCGCGAGTTCGGTCATGGCGGGATGGACTATACGATGGATGCCCGACTGGTGTATTGTCTGCAGAACGGCTTGCCTCTCGATATTGATGTCTATGATTTGGCAGAGTGGTGTGCCCTGGCCGAGCTTGGTGCCTTGAGCATGGATAATGGCTGCGCTGCTGTCTCTTTCCCCGATTTTACTCGTGGAGGATGGAACGAACAACAGGGATTCCGCCATGCTTATGCCTCTCCAGAGGATGAGGCAGCAGCTGATAAGGCAGCACGCGAAAGCACTGCCAGGCAGAAAGAGCTGGCGCAGAAGAAGAAGCTTTGGGAGAAATATGATAAAAAATACGATAAGGTTCAGTCCCAAAAGAAGTAAGAAACTCCATGAAAAGGTGTCAGCTCCGGGCTTCTTAACAAGCTTTAAGAGCGTTTATTTGCAGGATTGAAATAATTGTTGTATCTTTGCCGCGCAAATTTTCAATTTGCTTACGAGCTAATAGAACACAAGATGAAGCATCCTGCTTTCACGCTATATATACTTCTCAGCCTCTTCTGCCTCACTCTTCAGGCGCAGCAGATAAAGATTGGCAACTACACCTTCCCCGGTGGCGGAGAATACCAGGGGGAGATGTTCAAGGGTAAACCCTATGGTAAAGGCAAGACAGTCTATCCCAACGGAGACTGGCACGAGGGTGAGTATGTCAAGGGAAAGCGTCAGGGACAAGGTATCTACCAGTTCGCTGACGGAGAGAAGTATGAAGGAGAATGGTATGCCGACCAGCAACATGGTAAGGGCACCTATTACTTTGCCAACAACAATCGCTACGAAGGCCTTTGGTTCAAGGACTACCAGCAAGGGCTTGGCACGATGTACTACTACAATGGCGATACCTATGTGGGCAACTGGGTGCAGGACAAGCGCGAAGGAACCGGCAAATACACCTATGCCCAGGGCGGTGCCTTCTATGAAGGTCAGTGGAAGAACGACATGAAAGACGGTCAGGGCACTTTCGACTGGATGGACGGCAATCGCTACGAAGGCTTCTGGAAAGAGAATCAGAAGCACGGGAAAGGCACTTTCACATATTCCACAGGCGACTCCTATACCGGCGACTGGGCCGACGACCAGCAGCACGGCAGAGGCATCTTCTCCTTTGCCGACGGCAATCGCTATGAGGGTCAGTACGTCCACGGACAGCGAACAGGAGAAGGTGTCTATACCTTTGCCAATGGAGACAAATATGCCGGCCACTTCACCTCCGGAGAGCAAGATGGGCAGGGAACATTCACCTGGCACACAGGCGCCTCCTATGTGGGCCAATGGAAGCACAACAAGCAGCATGGTCAAGGCAAGTACCGCTGGGCCAATGGCGACGAGTATGATGGCCATTGGGCAGACGGACTGCTGGATGGAGAAGGCATCCTGCGACAGGCTGACGGCGTGCGCTTCAAGGGCACGTTCAAGAGAGGAATGAAGGAAGGCAAAGGCCTCCTCGAGGATGTGGATGGCATTCGCTATGAAGGCAACTTCTCTGCCGACAAGAAGGACGGAGAGTTCATCGAGAAAGACAAGAATGGACTGCTCATCCGCAAGGTCGTCTATCAGAACGGAATAGCAGTAGGAACGTGGTAGATGTGGGGAGAAGTTAAATCGTAAATAAATCGTAAATCGTAAATCGTCAAATCGTAAATATAAATGGCTCGTACTAAAGAAAAAGTTTCCGAAAAGGAAACAAAGAGAACCACTAAGAAGAAAATCTCAACCCAAGGAAAAGGCGAAAAGACTGTTCAGGAACCTCCCATGCTGCGGCTCATCAAGAATGACCCAGGGCTGCAGGACTTTGCAGATGCCATCAACGGACGCCATGATGAGGCTGTCCGCAAGATGGCTGAACTGACAGGAGGCACAAACGACCTCAGCGAGTTTGCATCAGGCTATCTCTATTTCGGTCTGCACAAGACGGAGGAAGGCTATGTCCTGCGCGAATGGGCTCCCAATGCCACCGAAATCTATGTTGTGGGCGACTTCAACAAGTGGACCGAAAGCCCTCGATATGCCATGAAGCGCGTGAAGGGCAGCAATGGCAACTGGGAAATCAAAATCAAGAACAAGTCGTTCAAGCACGGCTCCCTCTACAAGCTCATCGTGCACTGGGAAGGAGGGCAGGGAGAACGCATCCCCGCCTGGGCAACCCGAGTGGTGCAGGATGATGAGACGCACATCTTCTCCGCACAAGTATGGAATCCCACAAAGCCCTATGAATGGAAAGTGGAGAAGTTCCGTCCCACCACAAATCCCCTGCTCATCTACGAGTGCCACATCGGAATGGCACAGGACAAGGAGGGCGTGGGCACATATGCCGAGTTCCGCGACAACATCCTGCCGCGCATTGCTGCCGATGGCTACAATTGCATTCAGATTATGGCCATACAGGAGCATCCCTACTACGGAAGCTTCGGATATCACGTCAGCAGCTTCTTCGCACCAAGCTCACGTTTCGGCACACCCGACGAGCTCAAGTCGCTTGTAGATAAGGCTCACAGCATGGGCATTGCTGTCGTGATGGACATCGTGCACAGCCATGCAGTAAAGAACGAAGTGGAAGGCTTGGGCAACTTTGCCGGAGACCCCTATCAGTACTTCAATCAGGGAGACCGCCGCGAGCATCCGGCTTGGGACAGCCTTTGCTTCGACTATGGCAAGAACGAAGTGCTGCACTTCCTCCTCAGCAACTGCAAGTACTGGCTCGAGGAGTTCCGTTTCGACGGCTTCCGCTTCGACGGCGTCACCTCCATGCTCTACTACAGCCACGGGTTAGGGGAGTGCTTCATGTCCTACGGAGACTATTACAACGGACATCAGGACGGCAACGCCATCACCTATCTGACGCTTGCCAACGAACTTATCCACAGCGTCAACAAGAACGCCCTCACCATTGCCGAGGAAGTGAGCGGAATGCCGGGACTTGCCCTCCCAATGAAGGACGGAGGCTACGGCTTCAACTACCGCCTGGCAATGAACATTCCCGACTACTGGATAAAGATTATCAAGGAGTTGCGCGATGAGGACTGGAAGCCCAGCAGCATCCTGTGGGAACTCACCAACCGCCGCCGTGACGAGAAGACCATCTCCTATTGCGAGAGCCACGACCAGGCACTCGTGGGCGACAAGACCATCATCTTCCGCCTCATAGACAGCGACATGTACTGGCACTTCAAGAAGGGCGACGAGAACTCCAACGTGAACCGCGGCATTGCGCTGCACAAGATGATTCGCCTTGCCACGCTGGGCACCATCAACGGAGGCTACCTCAACTTCATGGGCAATGAGTTCGGTCATCCCGAGTGGGTTGACTTCCCGCGCGAAGGCAACGGATGGAGCTACAAGTATGCTCGCCGACAGTGGAACCTCGTGGACAACAAGGAGCTTTGCTACCACTATCTCGGCGACTTCGACCAAGCCATGATAAAGACCCTGAAGAAGCACCGCAGCTTCGAGAAGCAGAGTGTGGTGGAGATTTGGCACAACGACGGCGACCAGGTGTTTGCCTTCCGCCGTGGCGACCTCCTCTTCTTCTTCAACTTCAGCCCCTTCAGCTCATATTGCGACTACGGCTTCATGGTCGAGCAGGGAGCCTATGAGTACATCCTCAACACCGACAACCCCGACTTCGGCGGCAATGGCTTCAACGACGACAAGATGATTCACTATACCATCTATGACGGTCACCTTGCCCGCGACAACAAGGGCTGGCTGAAGCTCTACCTGCCCACCAGGACAGCCTGCGTGCTCAGGAAGATAAAGGAATAATCTCCTGTTAAGTTTCCTATTTGATTAAAGATTAAAGATTAAGGATTGAAGTGTAGTTGTCTTATCATTGAAGACTTTTGGAAAAGTGCTATCTTAATTCTCAATCTTTAATCTTTAATTTTACATCATTATTTCCCAGACAGTAATAGCTTATTTTAGGAGAGTCGCATAATTTGGCTCAACCAGAAGGGACGTAAGCCTTAACACATGGCATTGTCAGTTCCTTCACGAAGCATTGTCAGTTCCTTCACGAAGCATTGTCAGTTCCTTCACGTAGCATTGTCAATTATACAGAAATATTGGCGTATAGGTCAAATTGCAGGATAGTTTAGTGGTACTTTGTTTCAATGGGTCAAATTGCAGGATAAGAAAATTCTGTATTTGTTTGTCCTTATCTT
>CACXLY010000040.1 GCA_902768605.1 uncultured Bacteroidales bacterium | reverse complement strand
TTTCAAACATAACTTTCACAGTTTAGCACGGGAAGTAAGACTCGAACTCACGACCCTCGGTTTTGGAGACCGATGCTCTACCAACTGAGCTATTCCCGTGTTTATGGATGAGCAGACACGCATATCCGCTCATCCAGTTTTATGATTTTTGAGGCGAACCTCAAGTATTGCCGTTTCTTAGTCGAATACTTCAGTAATCTGACCAGAGCCCACGGTGCGGCCACCCTCACGGATAGCGAAGCGGAGACCTACGTTCAGAGCCACAGCGTAGATGAGCTCTACCTTGATCTCAACGTTATCACCAGGCATTACCATTTCGATTCCATCGGGGAGGTGAATCTCACCGGTGCAGTCCATGGTGCGCAGATAGAACTGGGGACGATACTTGTTGCCGAACGGAGTGTGACGGCCGCCCTCTTCCTTCTTCAGGACATAGATAGAAGCCTTGAAGCCCTTGTGAGGAGTGATGGCACCCGGGTGGGTGATAACCATACCGCGCTTCACTTCGTTCTTGTCGATACCACGGAGCAGCAGACCTACGTTATCGCCAGCTTCACCTTCGTCAAGAATCTTGCGGAACATCTCGACACCTGTGATGACAGACTTCTTGTCTTCACCGAGACCGAGGATCTGAACTTCGTCGCCTACCTTAACGACACCAGTCTCGATACGACCAGTGGCAACGGTACCACGACCTGTGATAGAGAAGACGTCCTCGACGGGCATCAAGAATGCCTTATCCTTGTCGCGCACAGGCTCCTGAATCCAGTTGTCGCAAGCGTCCATGAGCTCCATAACCTTAGCTTCCCATTCGGGCACGCCGTTGAGAGCGCCGAGAGCAGAGCCGCGGATGAAGGGAGTGTCCTCCTCGAACTCATACTGAGCGAGAAGCTCCTGCATTTCCATCTCAACGAGTTCGAGCATCTCCTCGTCCTCGACCATGTCGCACTTGTTCAGGAACACAACCAGACGGGGCACGTTCACCTGACGGGCGAGCAGGATGTGCTCACGGGTCTGAGGCATCGGGCCGTCAGTTGCAGCAACCACGATGATAGCACCGTCCATCTGAGCAGCACCAGTTACCATGTTCTTCACATAGTCAGCGTGGCCCGGGCAGTCAACGTGAGCGTAGTGACGCTTTGCTGTCTCGTACTCTACGTGTGCGGTGTTGATAGTGATACCACGCTCCTTTTCCTCGGGAGCATTATCAATCTGGTCGAAAGACTTGACCTCAGAGAGGCCCTGCTTTGCCAGAACGGTGGTGATAGCAGCGGTCAGAGTAGTCTTACCGTGGTCGACATGACCAATAGTACCAATGTTTACATGAGGTTTGGTACGTTCGAATTTTTCTTTTGCCATAACGTTGTTTTTATTATATTAAATAATGTAGTGATATTGTTCACGTTTAATGTTCTTTTTCTCTCTTGAGCTGCTTCCGAGAGTTGAACTCGGGACCTCATCCTTACCAAGGATGCGCTCTACCACTGAGCTAAAGCAGCAACGCATTATTATTTTTGTTTCATCTTACTTTTTCGAGAGCGGAAGACGGGGCTCAAACCCGCGACCCCCAGCTTGGAAGGCTAGTGCTCTATCGACTGAGCTACTTCCGCGTCTTTTTCAAAGACAGGTTCTTCCGGCTGCGTCTCAGCATAATCAAGCGAGGCTTGCTTCTGCGTTCGACTTGCGCGTAAGTTCCGCGTCTTCTGCGAAGAGTTTGTTCTCCGCGTCTTTTTCAGTAAGATGTGGGTGGTGATGGATTCGAACCACCGAAGGCGAAAGCCAGCAGATTTACAGTCTGCCCCATTTGGCCACTCTGGTAACCACCCTTTTGTTTGTCTTGTCAGCAACCACGCTTGGTTTCTGAGCCTCTTGTCGGATTCGAACCAACGACCCCGAGATTACAAATCACGTGCTCTGGCCAACTGAGCTAAAGAGGCGTTTTGCAGCCGGAAAGTCATGCAAACACGGCTAATCGGCTGCAAAATTACATATTATTTTTGAACCAGCAAAATGTTTCGTCGCTTTTTTAACGATTTTTTTGCTTTTCTTTATATTTGGAAGCTTGCCTCAGCAAAGATTCCACTGTTTGGTCGATTGCTTCTTCGAATGTGTTGCATGTTTCCTGAGCGAACAATTCAGTGCCTGGCATGATAGCTCTCAGTGCTGCTTCCTTGTTCATGGCGGTCTCAGGCTTTACAACCTTAAGTGACACCTCTATCCTTCCTATTACGTCGTTGAACTTGGCGAGTTTGGAGAGTTTTTTCTCGATGAACTTCTCCAGTTTCTCTGTTGCCTCAAAGTGGATTGCCTGAATTTTGATTTCCATAGTTACCTCCTTTTGTTTTGGCTCGAGGGTGAGCCTGGTTATACATTGCTTTCAGTTGCTCGAAAGTGGTGTGAGTATAGATTTCTGTTGTTGACAGGCTCTCGTGTCCGAGCAGTTCCTTGACGGATTGCAGGTCGGCCTGGTGGTTGAGCATTGCTGTGGCGAACGTGTGCCGGAGCACATGTGGGCTGTTGCGTTGCTGAGTGGTGACCAGCGACAGGTACTTCTTGACGAGGACGCGTACTTTGGCAGGAGTTAGCCTTTGTCCGCTGCGTTCGTCGAGGAAGATGGCAGAATCCTTGTTGTCATGTTGCTGAGCGAAGGCATCGCGCTCTGCAAGATACTGTCGCAGGCTGTCGCCGAACTCATCTCCATAGGGGATGATGCGCTGTTTGTTGCGTTTGCCTGTGACTTTCAGCTGCATCTGATCCAGATCGACATCCTTTTCGTTGAGTCCTACGAGCTCTGAGAGTCGTATGCCCGTCGTGTAGAATGTGAGCAGAATCATGCGGTCGCGGAAGCCTGGATAGTCATCGCTGAAGAAATCGCCGTCGAAGAGGCGGTCCATTTCTTTTTCTCTGACGTATGCTGGCAACCTTTTCTCCACCTTTGGCCCTGGCATGTTGTGCACGGGGTCTTTGGTGACGAGGCCGCGTCGCAGCAGGAACTTGTAGAAGGAGCGGAGCGAGCTGAGACGTCGGCGTACGCTTGTGGCGGCGTTGCCTTTGTCCATCATCTCCACTACCCATTGCCGCACGATGTCGGGCGGCATGTCTGCCCAGCTGAGACTGTTGTCGATTGCTTCATAAAAGCGCCTGAACGCTTCCAGGTCCGCTTGATAATCTTCGGTCGTTCCGCGGGAATAATTCCGCTCGTACCGAAGGTAATCTATGAAGTCTTCAATCCAATTCACGCACTTCGCTTACTGATTTCTTCTGCGAAGGTAGCTATTTTTTTTGACAATCCCAAGAGAAATGCCAAAATTTTAAGGTCTTTTAATCTTCTACGCGATTCAACTTCTGCACATAGATGGCGTGCTGCATGGCGAGGCGCTTCAGAACGGAGGGCTTGTCGAACTGCTGACGGGCGCGGAGTTCCTTCACCACTCCAGTTTTCTCGTACTTGCGTTTGAACTTCTTGAGAGCCCTTTCGATGTTCTCACCTTCTTTTACGGATACTACAATCATTGTTTACTTTTTTGTTGTTTTTAATTGGTTAATATGATTCACAATGTGAAAATGCGGCGCAAAATTACACATACTTTTTGAATTGGCAAAGCATTTTTAGGAAAAAATTACATTAAGGGGCCTCATACGTCACTTGAGGGCCTGAAAATCGCCTCATGAGGGGCAATTTTTTCCCTCAGCATGCATCGGCCCTTACAACTGCAAGCATCGAGCTTTCCTACAGCAAGCGTCGGCTTGTGCTACTCGTGGAAGACGATTTTCTTGCCGGAGATGATGTTGATGCCTTTTCCCTGCGGCTTGGCCTGCTTGCGCCCGAGCAGGTCGTAGCATTCGTCATTCATCCTGCTGCCGTTTACCGTTTCAGCGCCGGGGGCAGGCTGTATGGTGCCAATGCCCGTGACGAGGTCGTCCGTACCATTATATATATAGACGGACGAGGCGGCGAGTCGGAGCGTCAGCGGCGTATCGATGTCGATGGACGTGCCGGTAGCAAGGCCGCGGAGGGTTCCCTGGCTGAAGGCGTCGATCAGGGTGAAGCTGGTGTGGATGTAATCAGGTATCTCGAGCCGACGGGTTGCGGAGGGCGAGCGTGGCTCTTTCGCCGTTCCAGGCTGCCCAGCCATAGACGTTGGCCTTGCTGCCGTCCCACGGGTTGCCGCCCACCCAGTGCACATCGGGCAGGACGTCCGCCTGCTCCTTCTGCCAGCGGATGCAGTCGGCCAGGTCGCCCCAAAGCTTGCCGCCCTTGATGCTGTTCATGAGGGCATAGTCGGCATAAATCTCCACCATGCCGCTGCCACAGGCGAAGGCGCAGCGCATCTCGCGCACGATGTCGTTGTAGTTGCGGCTCATGCTGGCCACGCCACTGCCGTACTTCGAGAGCATGAAGCCGTGCGTCATGAGGTCGTTGATGGGGCAGAGGGGCGAGTTTTGCACGAAGTTCTGATAGACGAGGCGGTCGCGATACGTTATCCACTGCTCGCGGCTGTTGCCCTGATTGCCGACGGTGCCCCAGTCCATCTCTTGCCGCCACACGGCATCGGTCATCTGGAACCAGAAGGGCGACGCCCAGGTGCCGACGGTGGTGTTGAGGAAGACGTCGGGCTTCACTTCGCGCAGCTTTTGCTCGATGTCGATGATGCTTTCGGCATTCTCCTCGCCCGTCACTCCGCTGTCGGGACCCGTGGCGCTGAACTGCGCGCTGATGCCGTCGAACTTGAAGTAGTTGAAGTGGTAAGAGTTGAGCATGAAGCTTGTGCGGTCGAGGAAGACGTCGTAGTAGGCGGGGTTGGAGAGCTGCATGCCGCCTCGCGAGCTCCAGTAGTTGCGACGGTAGTTGCCGCTCTGCCCGTAGCCGCCGACAGGCCCAAGCCATGCGCCGATCTGCGAGTCCATACTCCACGCCTTGTCGCTGAGGTTCTGGAAGCCTTCCGGGAAGTTGGGATTGAACTCCCATGTGCCATAGATGTCCCAGCCGTCGTCCCAAACGAACGAGCCGATGCCGACGCCGTACGCGTCGAAGAGGTGAAGTTTCCACTGGTCAAGCACCGCCAGGCACTGCGCCTCGTTGAAGTTAGTGGTGTAGTTCTGGTCGTTGTTGCGGTCGATATTCAGTTCGAACCACGAGTTGTACATTGGGAAGGGACGCCAAGGCACGGCACGTTCGCGCTCGCTGTAGCAGAGGAAGGAGCGTCGCGCCTGTCCCGGAGCAATGAGGCCCAGCACGGCTCCCACTCTCCATGTCTTGCCCTTGGCCAGCGTCGCACGTCGGCTCCACTCGCCGATGATTTCGGTCTCGCTCGGTGCAGGTAAATGGAGAAGTTCTGCGGGCAGGACGTTCGCCTCGAGGTTTCCGTCGAAGACAAGTTCGG
Source organism: uncultured Bacteroidales bacterium (assembly GCA_902768605.1). The sequence continues at coordinate 21,629 of CACXLY010000040.1, read as the reverse complement.
GAGCTGTGATGTCGCAGCTCCAGGTGACAGTGCCGTTGCTGTTCCATGTGCCGCTGATGACGTCTGTCACGGTGTCGCGGAAGTAGCGGACGAGATAGTAGCCGCGCTCCGGAATGTTGAGCGTATAGACGTTTCTCGACTTCTGCCCGCCTGTGTAGCCTTTGTGATAGTCGCTCGCCACGACATTGCCTTCGAGGTCAACGATATCGACGCCCGCGATGTCGAGGCGGTGGTTGCCGCTCGTGTACTGGAAGGTGACGGTCTGTCTGCCTCCTTCGAGGAAGCCGAGGTAACCCCGGATGCCGCAGATGCCGCTGGCGGGCAGGCCGAGACTCAGGATGCCTTGCGGCGTCTCGCTGCCCGGAAGCCAGTCGAAGGTTGTGCTCGTCCAGCTGCCGAAGTTGAAGGGAGTGGTATCCATGGCACCCACGACGCTGTTCTTGCCCATCGGCGTCTCCAGTCCTGCGAATATCTTGTCGCTCGCAATGACTGCCCCTCGCGTGTTGCCCACCACGGCCGGCATCTGCCCGCTGCTGCTGCCATCGATGGCATAGTGCATCGGGATGACGGCATTCATCGCCACATCCTTCACGGCTGTCAACTCGAGTTCTGTGCGGAGGTAATGCGAGCCGTCGCGCAGCACAGCGCGCCAGGTCAGCGACAGGTTGCCGTAGGTGTAGCTTGCCTTGATGCTCTTGCCGGGAAGCCTGAGCGAGCCCTTGGCGGCTGCGTCGTCTGCAGCAAGCTCTTCCGTCTGGACGCTCTCCAGAGTCATTGACGAAGACGGCACTTCTGCACCGCTGCCGAGGCGGATGCTGAAGAGGTCGTCGGCCGGCAGCAAGCCCATCGCCTCGCAACCGTCGAAGGTCAGCTTGCCGTCGGCATGGGTGAACGAGGCCGACAGCAGGTCGTTGGCAAGGGTATAGCCTTCCCCGTCCCCTCCAAAGGAGGGATGAACCGACAGAGTTGCCTCGCCCGCTTGCTGCTCTTGCGGAAAGATGACCTTTTGTGCCGAAAGGTGGAGCGCCATTGTGATGGCAAGCACGAGGAGTAATGACTGCTTCATGGTACTAAGATGATTTAACCACGAATTGCACGAATTACACGAACAAACAGCAACCGCAAGCTCTGGCTACGGAAGGGTTCGTGTATTTGTGCAATTCGTGGTTTTAAAGTCTGACTAAGTGTTGAGTTCCTTTATATATAATATTCAACTTTCGGATGCTGTGATTTTTCTGGGAGTTAAAGAAGTTAAAGAAGTTAGCTCGCTATGCTCGCTTGGGGAAGTTCTCACATGCTCTAGCAGTAAGGCGCGCTTTTAATGCGCGGAGAAAGGACAATAGTTTTGTAGCCAAATCTGGGCTGAATACATACCGCATCCAAAAGTATCGTCCTTTAACTTCTTTAACTTCTTTAACTTCTTTAACTCCCGAAACTTGTATAATATATATATATAATATATAAATGTACGCGCGCGAGGTTTACAGGTTGGCGTTGTCTTCCTTCCAGTCTGCAACGGCGGGAATGATGCCGAGGCTGATGATTTCGTCGCGCATCTTCTCGAGGTGCTCGTAGGAAGCCTGGAGGGCTGCCATTTCCTCAGCGGTGCCTTCGGGCATCGTGAAGTGTACGCCGTCCTTGTCGATGACGGTGGGCATGGCCATCATGACGTTCTTGAAGCCGCACTTGTCGCAGTTCACGTAGCAGCCGGCAGGCCACTTGAAGGGTTCGCCGCCCATGGCGCCCTCTATCATCTTGACTGCCTGGTAAGCGGGGCTCTGGAACGATGAGCGGCCGCGCAGCTTGATGATGTTCGAGCCGCCCTGCGTGGTCATGTGCTTGATTTCTGCCCAGCGCTCTGCGGAGAGAGGAAGCTCTGCGAGGGGCTTGCCGTCGATCTTAGCTTTCGAAGCGAAGACAGCCATCTGTTCGCCGTGTCCGCCATAGGTGAAGGCGTCGGTCACCTTGTCCTGCTGCACGCCGAACTCCTGAGCGAGCTGCTGCTGCAGACGTGTGGAGTCGAGGGCTGCGAGGGAGGTGAGCTGGTTAGGCTTCAGGCCTGAGTGGATGAGCGCCGTGAGGGCTGTCACGTCGGCCGGGTTGAAGATAACGACCACGTGCTTCACGTCGGGACAATACTTCTTGATGTTCTCGCCGAACTCAGCAGCGATCTGGCAGTTGCCCTTGAGCAGGTCTTCGCGCGTCATGCCTTCCTTGCGGGGAGCGCCGCCGCTGGAGATGATGTACTTAGCGCCGGGGAAGGCCACAGCGGGGTCAACGGTGTAGGAGATGTTTGCGCCGGGGAAGGCACAGTGGCACATCTCGTCGTACACGCCATGCACGCCGGGTTCGTAGATGTCATACAGACAGATGTTTGGGGTAAGGCCGAGCATCAGCACGCTCTGCACCATGTTAGAGCCGATCATACCGCCGGCACCAACGATTACGAGTTTCTCGTCAGTCAGGAATTTCATGTTTTCTTGTTATTTTAGTTGTTTTACTTTGTTTCAGACCACAAAGATACCATTATTTTCCTTATTCGCCAAACATTCTCTCACATTTTTCTTCTTTTCTTCTCTTTTCCCAAGGAAACAATATAGCAGTTGGCACAATGGAAGCCTGAACCGAAGGTCGACGATAGTCAAGGTGCAAAAGACCACATAAGCTGCTATTCGTCAGAAACACCGATAGGAAAGGGTGCCATATCCTCGTGTGAATAGTTTTGAAAGTTTCCCAGAATCTGCTCGATATGAATTACCTCAGGGCAAGAATCCCATGTCACACCACCTCCTATAAGATACCACTTATCACGTTCCTTCACAGGCACACGCTTCAGTGAGGGAAATGCCGACACAGGCATCACGATAGAACGACCGTCTTGAAGGTCAACCTGAAATTTGCCCCTGCGAGGGAACAACAAACGCTTTATGCGAGGTGTCACGTTCCAATATCCTTCTGTCTTGTACATAAGTTATTTTGTTTTTTTAATTTTTATTATTCTGATAGGCTTGCCTTGCTTGAACTGTTCCCACTGGCGAAGTAACTTTTCACGATAGTCGGTAGCGATTTTCAGCACTTCCTTTACTTGTGTATCTGTCAGGTCACCTTTATCTTTTCCTGTTATCTGTCTGTCTATTTGACGAGGACTTTCTTGCCGCTCAGGATGTTGACGCCTTTCTGCATCTTCCTGAGGCGCTGACCGGCCACATTATATATTATGTCGTCGGTGGCGGTCTGTCCCTTGATGTCGCCGATGCCGTCTATCAGGTCGTCAATGCTGCCGTCGGTGTGCAGGACGATTGACTCTGGCCACTCATCGGGGGTCTGGTTAGCCACGAGGTAGCACTGGAAGGCATAAACTTCGCCTCCGCCTGCAAAGTTATGAAAGACTCCGTTTCCGCCTAAATAATACAAGAGCGAGGCGTGTTCGTCATCTTCCATCGGGTAGAAGCTGTACAGTCCGATGAATACCCATTTGTTATCAGAGAGGAACACGGGTTGTGGCTTGATGGCTTTGATTGTGACGCCGCTGAACACAGGGTTGACGATGTCGTCGCCGCCATTCCACCTGATGATATAGGGACAGCCAGCCTCCAGCTTCGTGACGGGAGTGAGGCAGTCGATAACGAGGTAGCCCTCCACCTCCTGCATTGCCTCTGCTGTCCTTGCGTCAGCTCCTTCGAGCGGGCTGCCGTCCAGCTCGACGTCGAAGGGCAGGCAGATGGTCTGCCAAGTGCCGTCCTTCCTGAAGGTGCAGTCTTCTATAGTGACGTTGGCCTCTCGTCCTTCGTTCCCCTCGATGAGGTCACTGTTAACGCCATACGGCCAGAAGGTGAGGTCAGCGGGACCTTGGCCTATGCCTAAGCTCTTTAACAGTTCGTCGATGCTGCCGTCGGTGTGCAGAGCGATTGGCTTTGGCCACTCATTGAGGTTCGGGTCAACAACGAAATAGCACTCGAAGGCATAAGCATTGCTTCTGCCTACAAAGTTATGCAGGACTCCGTTTCCGCCTACATAATACGTGTGCGTGGCGGCTGATTCATTATTATTATCCATCTGGTAGAAGTCGTACAGTCCGGATAATGCCATGCTGTTATCAAAGAGGAATACGGGTTGTGGCTGGGTGGCTTTGATTGTGACGCCGCTAAACACAGGGTCAACGATGACGTCGCCGCCATTCCACCTGATGATATAGGGACAGCCGGCCTCCAGCTTCGTGACAGGAGTGAGGCAGTCGATGACGAGACAGCCTTCCACCTCCTGCGCTGCCCCAATCGGCCTCACGTCAGCCCCTTCGAGCGGGCTGCCGTCCAGCTCGACGTCGAAGGGCAGGCAGATGGTCTGCCAAGTGCCGGCCTTACTGAAGGTGATGCCTTCGAGGGTAACGTTGGCCACTTTTCCGTCGTTCTCCTGGATGAGACCAGAGTTTTCTCCATCTGTCTTGAAGACGAGGTCAACGGGGTGGCCTATGCCTAAGCTGTTTAACAGTTCGTCGATGCTGCCGTCGGTGTGCATGACGATTGGCTCTGGCCACTCATCGGGGGTCTGGTTAGCCACGAGGTAGCACTCGAAGGCATAAGCATTGCTTCTGCCTACAAAGTTATGCAGGACTCCGTTTCCGCCTACATAATACATGTGTGTGGCGGCTGATTCATTATTATCCAGCTGGTGGAAGTCGTACAGTCCGATGAATACCCATCTGTTATCAAAGAGGAATACGGGTTGTGGCTGGGTGGCTTTGATTGTGACGCCGCTAAACACAGGGTCGACGATGACGTCGCCACCATTCCACCTGATGATATAGGGACAGCCAGCCTCCAGCTTCGTGACAGGAGTGAGGCAGTCGATGACGAGACAGCCCTCCACCTCCTGCGCTGCCCCAATCGGCCTCACGTCAGCCCCTTCGAGCGGGCTGCCGTCCAGCTCAACGTCGAAGGGCAGGCAGAGGGTCTGCCAGGTGCCGTCCCTACTGAAGGTGAGGCCTTCGAGGGTGACGTTGGCCAATTGTCCGTCGTTCTCCTGGATGAGGCCATTGTTTTCTCCATCTGTCTTGAAGACGAGGTCAACGGCTTTTGGGGTTCCGTTGGCGATGACCATCCATTCGCCTTCTATCCTGCTGCCGTCGGCATGGCGCGGTTCGTGCTCCTCTGCGTCCCAGTATGCGCCCTCGGGCTCCAATATCGTCTGTCCGTCCTCGAGCAGCAGCTCTCTCAAATTGTATATCGCAGGGGCGCCGGGCCTATAGGCTTTCACTGTGGCATTGTCCTTCATGCAGAGGGTGCTGTACCAGTTGGGATGGCCGGCCCTGTAGCGATAGAGTCCGACGACGCCGCAGTTTGCCTCTATCGTCACGTTGTCGCATATAGTCAGGGTGTCGCCTGCTAAGTAGAGGCTGGTGTAGTCGCTGTTCAGCGTGAGAACGCCGTTGCCGGTAATTGCCGAATTTTTAGCACTGCTGGGGAACCACAGGGCTTCGCAGTCTGCAGCGCCCGTTATGGTGTTCAAGCCTTCCACGTCAACGGTCACGCCGGGTTCGCCGATGTAGAGGCCAGTGCCGCGCTCTTCGGGAAGTCCCGTTACGGTACCCGAGCCCTGGATTGTGGCATTCGAGAGCGTCAGCGTCTTTGTGTCGGGGTCGTAGCGCACTGTGCCGTCGCCAAGCACATCGCCCTCGTTCTTTCCTGTAATCTGCTTGCCTGTTATCCAAATGTCGTAGGCGGGAATCGCCGTGAAGTATCCCGGCTGTCCGGGCTTGTCGATGCGAGCGTATTCAGAGTTCGTATGCTCTTCGTCGTATGCTGTCCCGTTACCGCCAACAAGCTGCGTACACCTATCAAACATTCGATTCGACGTCCCCCCTGTTAAGCTCGCCGTACTCCACTTCTCCTCATCGGCATAGATAGTTTTCAGTTCGCGGTCATGATAGAACATTTCCATCATGCTCTTGACATTGGCTGTGTTGAAGCTACACAGGTCAAGGCTCGTCAACTTGAAGCAATCATAAAACATAAATGACATGTCTGTGACATTAGTTGTGTTGAGGGTGCTCACGTCGATGCTCGTTATCTCGTTGCATTCAAAAAACAAATACGACATATCCTTGACATTTACCGTATTAAAACTGCTCAGGTCAAGCGAGGTCAGACTTTGACAACCAAAAAACATACCTAACATCCTCGTAACATTTGCCGTATTGAAATACCTTAGGTCAAGTGAGGTCAGTTGGGTGCAATAATTAAACATGCGAGTCATATTCGTGACTTCATCGGTGCACAGGTTCTCCATGCCAATGATGGATGTCATGGAACAATTATAGAACCAATAAGTAGTGCTGGTAGGTCGGTAAGCGGCAAACGACTCGTCAATGACGACTGTTTGGGCATTGCCATAGGCAGGCGGCTGACCGCCTGGAGTTTCTCCGTGATTAATCTCTACCACTCCAGTGCGACTCTGCTTCTGCGTATCGTAGTAGAACGTTGCAGTCTGTCCGTCGTCGCTCAATGCTACGTAGGCTTCCTGCGCCCACGCCTGGTGCAAGCCTGCCACAAGCAGCAACAGACCCGCGATAACACCTTTTGTCTTCATTTGTTTGTTTAGTTTTTGTTAATATCTCACCGCAAAGTTACTGTTTTTTTCCCATTCTGCCAAGCATTCTGCCATATAAAATGCGTACGACAACCTTACTTATACCCTCCCACGCACGCAAAGAGGCCCCGAAACACGTTGATAGTTCGTTGCTGCATCGCCATGCAGCAATTGCTGCATGGCGACAAAGCAATTGCTGCATGGCGATGCAGCAACGAATCCTACCTTTGGCATCGGCCAGCGGAGGACATGAAGCCGAGTCGCCCGAACAGAGGCGGCGGATGACAAAATGCAACAGATTATGCATTTTTTTCGGCCTCATTCTATGATATTTCACAAGAAAAGTGTAATTTTGCGGCGTTTTTCAAGGATAACAGTAGTTTTACAATTAATCATTAAAACAGTAAAAGTTATGAGAGTAATTATTGAACCCGATTATGCGAACCTCAGCCGCTGGGCTGCCGAGTATGTTGCCGCAAAGATCAACGCCGCCAATCCCACCCCCGAGAAGCCGTTCAAGCTGGGCTGCCCCACTGGCTCCTCACCCCTGGGCCTCTACAAGCACCTCATCGAGATGCATAAGGCCGGAAAGGTTTCGTTCCGGAACGTCATAACATTCAACATGGACGAGTACGTCGGCCTGCCCGAGGAGCATCCCGAAAGCTACCATAGCTTCATGTGGACCAACTTCTTCTCGCACATCGACATCAAGAAGGAGAACGTGCACATCCTGAATGGCAACGCCAAGGACCTGACGGCAGAATGCGCCCAGTATGAGGCTGCCATCCAGGCTGCCGGCGGCATCGACCTCTTCATGGGAGGCATCGGACCCGACGGACATATTGCTTTCAACGAGCCGTTCAGCTCGTTGCAGAGCCGCACACGCGTGAAGAGCCTCACCACCGACACCATCATCGCCAACAGCCGCTTCTTCGAGAACGACGTCAACAAAGTGCCCAAGACGGCCCTGACAGTAGGTGTGGGCACCGTGATGGACGCGAAGGAAGTGCTCATCGTAGTGAACGGCCACAACAAAGCCCGCGCGCTGCAGCATGCCATCGAATGCGGAGTAAGCCAGGAGTGGACCATAAGCGCACTGCAGATGCACCCGCATGCAATCATCGTCTGCGACGAAGCAGCCACCGACGAGCTGAAACACGGCACGTACAAGTACTTCAAGGACATCGAGAAGGATAATCTCTGATTGCCCGACCTAATGGCCCCAAAGGCCCTGAGGTCTTCAAGGCCTTAAGGCCCTAAGGGCATTAAGGTCCCTAAGGTCTTTAAGGTCCCTAAGGTCTTTAAGGTCTTTAAGGACACTCAGATAACTAAACCACCAAATACACATCACTATGCAAGGACTCATCATTGGTATCATCACCGGCATTCTGGCCGGTTTCATCGCAAGTAAGCTGCAGAGCGGCACAGGCAAGGGTCTGCTTCTCGACCTCTTCCTGGGCATCGTGGGCGGCATGTTCGGCGGCTGGCTGTTCGGCCTGCTCGGCATTCAGACCGTGGACTGGCTCGGTGAACTCATCAGCGCCGTCGTAGGTGCTGTCATCATCCTCTGGGTTGTATCGAAGATGAAGTAACAAACCATCGTGCGGCCCTTCCTGTCCCGGAGGGGCTGCATCTTTATGGCCATGAAAAAACTCTCACTACTGCTCCTCTCAGCCATCCTGTCTGCCCTACCCCTGCATCTCGCTGCACGCCAACAACTGACGATGAGCCGCGACGTGCTCTTGGACAAGATAAAAGGCGGCTGGGCAGGACAAACCATCGGCTGCGCCTTCGGCGGGCCCACCGAGTTCTGCTATCGCGGCATCATCATTCCCGATGAGACCGAGATCGCTTATCCCGAACATCACCTGAAACTCCACTACGAACGCTTCCCCGGACTCTTCGACGACGTCTATATGGACCTTACCTTCGTCAAGGTCTTCAGCGAGGAAGGGCTCGACGCTCCGGCAGAATCGATGGCCAAAGCCTTTGCCTACGCCCCCTACCCCCTCTGGCACGCCAATCAGCAAGCACGGTACAACATCATGCAAGGCATTATGCCGCCTCAGTCCGGCCACTGGAAAAACAATCCGCATGCCGACTGCATCGACTATCAGATAGAAAGCGACTTCGCCGGCCTCATGTCGCCGGGCATGCCCAATACGGCCTCGCAGATCTCCGACAAGGTGGGGCACCTCATGAACTACGGCGACGGATGGTACGGCGGTGTCTTCGTCGGAGCGATGTATGCGCTTGCCTTCATCGAGGACGACGTGCTGAGCATCGTGGAGCAAGGGCTCCGGACGATTCCCGCGAAGAGCAAGTTCTACCGCTGCATCGCCGACGTCGTCCGCTGGTATAAGGAAGACCCGAACGACTGGAAACGGGCGTGGACGCTCTACAACGAGAAGTACAGCGAAGACGTCGGCTGCCCCGAACTCATCTTAGCGCCGGGCAACATCGACGCCACCATGAACTCCGCCTACGTCGTCATGGGACTGCTCTTCGGGCATGGCGATTTCGGACGCACCCTCGACATATCGACGCGCTGCGGACAAGACTCCGACTGCAACCCCGCCTCCGCAGCCGGCATACTGGCCACCATGATGGGGTACAGCAACATTCCAGAGAAATGGATGCCCAACCTGCGCGAAGTGGAGGACCTCAAGTTCTCGTACACCACCATGTCGCTCAACGACGTCTATCAGCAAGGCTTTGACCTCGCCCTGAAGAACATCGAGCGGAACGGCGGCAAAGTGGACGGACAGCAAGTCAGCATCAGAGTGCAGAAGCCCAAGGCCGTCAGGCTGGAGCAGGGCTTTGCGGGCATGACGCCCAAGCTGCTGGCAGAAGGCATCGACGGACTCGGCAACCCGGGCTCCGACCACAACGTCGTCGAGTTCGACGGCATCGGTCTCACCATCTACGGCAACATCTCATGCCCCGACAAGGACTACGAAGCACAGCTCGAGGTGAGCGTGGACGGCAAGAAGGACAAGGTGATGAAGTTCACCTCCGACTTCCATAACCGCACCGCCGACTGCCTCTACTGGAACTACGCCCTCAAGGACGGACACCATCGCGTCGAGTTCCGTCTGCTCAACCCACGCGAAGACGTCACCATCAAGGCATATCGCATCATACGATACGAAAAGGTGAAAAGTTAAAAAGGTGAAAAGGGGGAAAGGTAAATAAGGGGAAGGATGATGACGAAGAACTGGAGGGAAGATGGAAACCGAGGCGTCGGCAAGCGTCTTTCTCTGTGAACAAATGTTAAAATGCAGCCTTTGCGATAAAATTCTTCATTCTTCATTCTTCATTCTTCATTTTTTTGTTGTACCTTTGCACCGCCTTTGAAAGGAATTAGGGAATAGCTGATAGCAATTAGCGACAAACTATGAACTGTTAACTATGAACTATGAACTAACACGGTGCCTATAGTTCAGTTGGTTAGAGCGTCAGATTGTGGTTCTGAATGTCGTCGGTTCGAGTCCGACTAGGCACCCTAAAAGCAAAGGAAGCAAGGCTGCTGAGCCTTGCTTTTCTTTTTTATGCAGGGAAGAGTTGTACCCGAAAAACAAAAAAATGGAATAGAATGAACGGAATATGCAAAAGTTTCACTAACTTTGTGCCATCATTTCATTATTTCAATCCCCATGAAGAAGATCTTCCTTTTCCTCACATTGCTGGGCAGCTTGTCAGCCCTCGCCGACGAAACCCTTACCTCGGGCGACGTGACGCTCACCGCAAGCCGGAACAGCGACGACACGTACAGCGTCACCTTTTCTGCTTTCGGACAGACGTTCAACTCAGGAACAACACGAAACCCTACCCTGTATATCAACTGCAAGGGAAGCGAGATGTACCCCGCGTACAACTCTGCGGAGTGGCAGGACAACTGCCTCGTACTGACATCCGTCGTGAAGTATGACGCAAGCACACAGCTGCTCGTTACCGACAGATTCCAATCGGAAGGCGACGGAGCCTTTTCGCTCTGGCGCTCCGTGGACATTCAAACGGAGACTGAAGACGAGGAGGACGGCTTCTACTCCAGTTTCGGACTGCAACACGCCACGACGAACAACTTCGAGCAACTGGACAAGTTCATCCCCGGCGTAGTATATAATGTATGTTTCACCGAGCAGGGCAACATGCCCAGTGGCAGCATCAAGGCGAGCGACACTGATTTCCTCTACCGCGACGACCGCACCACGCTGCCCGTCGTGATGCTTCGCGACAGGCAATCCGGCGTGACGTTCACCGTGATTCTTGCCGACAGCCCGTGCTCCACGATACTCGACGACGTGAACGACAGGCTGGCAAGTGCCGACTACCAATTCGGCGGAGTGGGCATCACCAAGCGTGCACAGACAAACTGCTACACTGCTGTGGCCACATGGCCCGGCAACGATATGCACGCCGGAGGGAAAGGCATTCGCCGACACCCGCTCCTCGATGGAGGAAAATTCCATCAGTACCATGTTTACTTCAAGATAGAACAGACGGCGGACTACGCCCAAAGCATCGAGAAGGCATGGGACAAAGCCTTCGACCTGTACAATCCCGCCATCTACGAAACCGACCAGAAGCATGCCTACGATGCACTAATCAACACGCTCGACTACTATTATCTCTCGCCCGTCGCCAGCGAGACGCGACAGAATGTTGCTGCCTCGGCGCCGGGTTTCCCCTGGAGCGTGAACCTGAAAAACTTCACGATCGACTGGACGACTTATGAGCTGGGATTTGTCGGCATGCAACCGGCATCGGGATTCTCGCTGATGAGAGCAGGCATCAATTCCGGCAAGTCATCAAGAAAGAAGCATGGCTCCGACGTCATCGACTTCTGGGCAAACGAAGGGCTTTCAGAGCTGGGATTCCCGAAAGGCAGATATCGCAGCGACTTCGAGAGCTGGGACAACTTCTCGTGCTCTATGCGACAGGCCTGCTCGGGACTTACCGAGGTGCTCGAAGCGTGGTGTTTCTATCGCAAGCATGACGGGACGAACAAGGTGAAATGGATAGAGGCGTGCCGCAAGTTCGGCGATTGGCTCGTCAGCAATCAGAACGAAGACGGCAGCTTTTATCTTGAGTACGACCCGAACGTAATAGTAGAAGGTAAGCATCCTGCGACAAAGACGAACAAGAACCTCACGATCTGTGCCGTCAGATACCTCGTAGAGCTTTACCTCGCGACTGACAAGCAGGATTATCTCGATGCTGCGATACGGGCAGGAGAATGGGCATACGCAAACAATCACCTGAACTATGCATACGTGGCCTGCGTGATAGACAACCCCGAGGTCGTCGATTCCGAATCGGGACAGCAGGCCATGCAGGGATTCCTCTCTCTCTATGACGTTACGAAAGAGCAGAAATGGCTCGATGCCGCCCTGCAGGCAGCGAAGTACACCGAAACCTTCACCTTCATGCACGAGGTGCCCGTCGAAATCGACCAGAAAGCCAAGACCGACTGGCCGCGCGACAGATCCATCGTGGGACAGCACTACATCGCGGCGTCTCATTCTGCTGCCGACTTGGGATTTGCCTGGTCATCGTTCCAGTACTTCCGGCTGTACGTCATCACCGGCAACGAGCACTGGCTGAAGGTGGCTCGCATAGCGGCACACAACAGCAAGCAGTCGATGAACCTCTACAGAAAGCTTTACCCAAGCCGACAGGAAGGCTTGCAGATGGAGGCCTTTACCTTGCGCACCTCCAACAAGCCCAGACGCATGGGCGGCATACTCGAGGCGCTGAACTGGAATTTTGCAGCGCACCTCGACCCCATGAACCGATTCATGGATGCATACGGCACGCCGGACATCGAGACGGCTGCTGCAATGCCTTTCGAGGAATTGAGAGAGCTTGACCGACAGTACGCCGTGCACCAGTCGGCCGACTACGGCAACAAGGAGGAGGTAATAAGCAACATCTATACTGGCAACGGCGACGGACTGACTGGCGAGTACTGGGAGGGCAGCAGCGACTTCGGCAAGCCCATCCCCTACATCTACCGAAACACCGACTTCCACAAGTCGCCCCAGCAAGACCAGCCGGGCGAATACCGCTTCACGCGCGTTGACCCCGTAATAAACTTCAACTGGCAGAACGGCAATCCATTCAACGACTCGACCGAAGACGAGAGTTTCTCCATCAAATGGACGGGCTACCTGCTCGCTCCAGTTACGGGAAGATACAACTTCAACCTATCACGCTGCGACGATGCCTTCTCGTTTAAGCTCTACAAGCTCAGCGATTTGAGCAATCCCATTTGCAAATACGACAACGAATACATCGGCAAGCCGGGGTTCGGATTCAACTGGGACAAGCCGGAGTGGAAGTTCACGGCCAACCTCGAGGCAGGTGAATACTACTATCTGGAATTACTCTACTTCGAGAATGCCGGCGGCGCGCACATCAACCTGCGTTGGCGCATCACGGGCGAAGCCAGCTTTTTCTGCACAATCCCTCAGTCGCAACTGTACACGAAGCTTCCCGACCCCGACTGCATCGGCAGCACGGGAAGTGCTCCCGTCGGGCTCTTCACCTCGGGCAAATCGCTCCACATCACAGGTGCCGCAGGACGTAATGTCGGCATATACAACACGCTCGGAGAGTGTTTAATGAGCGAGGCCACGTCGGGAGACAAAGTAGTCCCCCTTCCTGGCGGAGTCTATATCGTCAAGGTGGAAGACGTGACAAAGAAGATAGCAATCAGATAGGGACAGAGGTTGCTGCCAAAACGAAAAGCGACGTTGGCTTTTGCTTTGAGGTATTGGTATCCGGGGGATATTTCTCTCTCTTCCTTTTAGGTCCTTTTCCATCGGTCTTTCTGACGAATAGCAGTTCATGGAGGCTTGCCAAAAGTCTCGAAGAGACGAAAGACCACAGACGGGGGTGTTAACCCCCGGTAATGTTGCGACGATAGAGAAAGCCCTAAAGGGGCGACAGAGACATAAGCAAGTTGTTATTAATCAAGTTCTAAATTCTGTCGCCCCTTTAGGGCTTACTATTGTTAGGCTTACTTGTCCCAGGGGTTATCACCCCCGTCTATGGTCTTTCGCACCTTCGGTGCTTTTCCCCGGACAGCAATGACTTTGAATAATCCTTCACGTAGCGTCGGCTGTTCCTTGCTGTAGCGTTGGCTGTTCCTTGCTGTAGCATTGGCCATTCCTTGCTGTGGCGTTGGCTGTTCCTTGCTGTAGCGTTGGACATCCCTTTACGAAGGATTTCCTGATTGAAAACCTCGGGATAGCGTTTCTCAGAGTGCTTTGCGGCGGTAGTCGGCAAGGGCAATCTGATAGTTCGCCTTGGCTTGGGCGAGGTCGTTCTGGGCGCGACGGTTCAGCGTTTCGGCATCGAGCAGGTCGGTAAGCGTGCAGGTGCTCATGCGGTACTGGTCGGACGTCATGCGGAGATTCTCAGCGGCCTGCTCGCAGCTCGCTTGCGCTATCTGCGTTTGCTTGTAGGCTTCCTGCACGTTCGTCCAGGCGCGTTCGATGTCAATCTGCAACATCTGGCGCGCATTCTCCCGCTGCTCGATGGTCTGTTGAAGTTTGATTTTCTGCCGTTTCATCGCATGACTGCCGCCCCACCAGTCGCTGATGGGGATGGAGAGCGTGCCGAAAACCAGCCCGTTGTTCATGCTCGACGGCGCATACTGCTTGGCCTGCTGGGAGAAACCTCCGAGCCCCGTATGATAGCCGCCCAACCCGGCAGCCAGATGAGGCAGAAGCTTGCCGCGCTCCATCTTGACCTGAAGGCTTTGAGCCTCGACCGCCTTGCCCAGCAATTGCAGTTCTTCGCGATGGTCGGGCGAGAGCGACAATGCCCCGCCGCCCACTTCGATGGGTTGCTCCACGGGCTTGTCCTCCAGGATGATGTCGAAACCCTTGTCCGCTTCGGCCGGCGCGATGCCTATCTGCTGGGCGAGCAAGAGCCGCAGGACGTGGTCGGCATTCTCGAGTTTGAGGCGGGCCGACGAGAGTTCCTGCTGGCGAAGACGTACTTGCAGCTGCGCATTCTTGGTGGTGACGCCCGCCTTGAGGAAGTTCTCCACCTGCGTCATCACCGCATCCAGCTGCTTCTCGGCAGCCTCGATGGTACTGAGGTTATAGCGCACCTGCGCCAATTGCCAGTAGCATTCCGTCACCTTTTGCAGCACCTCCTTTTCGGTGAGTTGCTGCTTGAGCGTCATCACGTCCTCCTGTATCTTGGCGAGCTTGTTGCCGTTAACAATCTGTCCGCCATGATAGAGCGGCTGCACGAGCGTGGCCGAAACGGCATAGGCGCGGTCGAACTCCGAGACGCTGAACGGCATGCCGATGAGGGGGATGAACTGCTGGCTCAGCGCCGCTATCTCCTGAGGGTAAGTGCCCTCAATTTTGACCATTTCATCGAATAATTTGAACGCGAGGACGTTTGCGCTGATGCGTGGAAAGTAGTTCGTGAAGGCTTCGCGTTTCTGCTCCGAAGCCGCTTCAATCTCGAGGGCAGCATCGCGCAGCTCGTAGTTGTTCTGGCGAGCGCGTTCGAGGCATTGTTCGAGGGTCATCAGCCCCCCTCGCGGGGAGGTGACTTCATCCGATTGGCGGCTTGATGCTGAAGCCGAGAGGAAGGCAATCAGAGAGCAGGAAATAAAGAAAAAGCGCGGTTTCATCGTGATTTTTTATTGTTCATTAGTTTCCAATAGACGACCGGCAACACGGTGACGACAAGGATGAGCGTGCCGATGCCTCCGGCGAAAATGGTGATGCCGACGGGCATCCAGAACGACGACTTGCCCAGTATCATGGGAATCACGCCGACAGCAGTCGTGGCAGTCGTCAGGAAGATGGGCACCATGCGGCGGCGGCCAGCATCGAAGGCGGCTTCGCGCACGGGCTTACCCTCAGCAATCTTCTGGTCGGCATGCTCGAAGATGAGTATCTCGTTGCGCATGATGATGCCCATTAGCGTGATAAAGCCGAAGAGACTGGTCAGTCCGAGCGTGATGTCGGCAATGCCCAGTCCAATCATGGCTCCGGGAAGGGAGAGCGCGATGGATGCCATGCAGATGCCGGTCAGACCGAACCTGCGGAAATTGAAGAGCAGGAAGAAGAAGATAATTACCAGCGCGATGCCGATGCCAAGTGCCACTTCGGGCACCGTCTCGAGGTTCTTCTCGGGTTCGCCGCCTATCTCGGCACGTACGCCAGCAGGCAGCGGGAAGTCCCCTTCGAGGATGCTCTTGATGCGGTTCTGCACCTTTGCGGCCAAGACACCGCGCTTGTTCTCCGCCGTTACGGTGATGCAGCGCTCGCCGTTTCGGTGGATGATATTTGTGGGCAGCCATCGCGTCTTGACGTCAGCCACTTGCCGCAAGGGAATGCTGCTGAGCGGCTGGGCCATGGGGGTGAGGTAGAGATTCCCGATGTCGCCAATCTGCATCTGCTCGGCCTGCTTATCGCGCAGCACGACGGGCACTTCGTAGTTGCCCTCCCAAATGGTTGCCACCTTCGTCTTGCCCGTCTGCAGAGCGAGCTGCAGCTCAGCCATCGTACGAGTGATGCCGAGTTGCGGAGCCGTAACGGGGTCGAGCTTGACATCAACGATGGGTGAGGGCTGGTCGTAGTCGGTGTGCACCCATTCCAGCTCGGGCATCTCGCGCATCCGCCTCATGAGCCGCTCGGCAGCAAGCTCGATGCTGTCGAGGTCGTTGCCGTAGAAGCGGTATTCGTAGGTCGGGACGGGCAGATAGTCCATCTGCTTGAAGCGCACGTATGCCCCCGGCCAGAAGTTGCTCAGGCGGGGCGCGTATTCATTCAGCATCTCGAACGTCGTCTCTATGCTCTTCGTGTTGATGATGAGCTGTGCGAAATTCTTGCCGCCCAGCTGCGGCTCGTAGCTCACCTGGAATCGGGGCGAGCTGCAGCCCATGAAGGTGGTGACGCTCGTGACGCGGTCATCCTTCGAGAGCGAGTCGCGGAGGGCTTCCGTGATGGCTCGCGTCTCGTCCAGTCCTGCGCCTTGCGGCAGATAGACCTCGCAGGCGAACTGGTTGCGGTCGGCGAAGGGGAACTGACGGAGCTTGAGCGTCGGGAAGATGAGGGAGGTGAGGACGACCAGCACGACGCTGCTGCATATCGTCAGCCATGGATGTCGGAACGTCCACCTCAATACCTTATAGTAATAGAACTGCACGCGATCCGTGATGCTGCGCTTGCCGGGCTTCCGCTCCTGCACTTTCTTGATGAGGCGCACGTTGAGGGCAGGGATGATGCAGGCGGCCACAATCAGGCTGACCATCAGGCAGATGGTGATGGTGGCGGGGAAGAAGCCGATGACGTCGCCCGCCTCGCCCGTCATGGTAAAGAGGATGGGATAGAAGATGGCGCAGATGCAGACCGTCGCCAAAAGCATCGGCATGAAGTACTGCTTGACCGACATGACGGCGGCTTCCTTCCTCTCCATCCCGTTTCCAAGGTATTCGAGGTAGCCGTCGATGACCACGATGCTGTTGTCCACTATCATGCCAAGCACCACGATGAGCGAGGCCAACGTGATGATGTTGAGAGGAATGCCCAGAATGTACATGATGCCGACGCTGATGAACGTGGAGAGCGGGATGGTGATGGCGGCCACGATGGCGCTTCTGAGCGGGAAGAGTATCATCATGACGAGGATGATGACGACCATCGACTCGATAAGGTTGACGAGAAAGTCCTCGACGCTCGCCTCCACCACTTTCGGCTGGTCGGTGATGCGGAGCACATCGACGTCGCTGGGCAGGTAGTCGCGCCGGAACTGCTCGATGATGCGGTTGACCTCTTCGCCGTAATGCACAATGTTGTTGCCCTCGGTCATCTCGAGCGAGAGCAGGACGCATCGCTTCCCGTTGCTCTCGATGTAGCTGTCGCTCGTGTCGTATTCGCGTTTCACGTCGGCAATGTCGCGAACACGCACCACTTTGCCCGTGGCGTCGGAGAAGATGATGTGGTCCATCACCTCGCGTTCCGAATGGCGCGTCGTGGCAAGGTGCAGGGGAATGTTCGTGGAGGCAGAGCTGACGGCGCCGCTCATGGTCGTGAGGCCCTCATTGGAGAGCGCGTTCATCAGGGCGGCCTGCCCGATGCCATAGGCGGCAAGGCGTTCGCGGTCCACGTAGATGCTTATCTGCTCCTTCTTCTCGCCGTACTGGCGGACATTGCTGACGCTCTTGACGCGGCGCAATCGGTCGGCCAGCTCGTCGCTGTATTCCTGCAGTTCGCGATAGGAGCGCTCGTTGCTCTCCAACGTTATGAGCAGGGCCGACGCGTCGCCGAAGTCGTCCTTTACAATCAGCGCCACGACGCCGCCCGGCAACTGGCTTTTGTAGGCGTTGACGCCATGTTTCACCTTGTTCCATATCGGCGCGAGGTTCTTGAGGCGCGGGTCGAAATAGACCTTCATGAAGCACAAGCCGTTCATGCTCTGCGTGGTCGTCTTCGAGCGGTCCACCTCCTTGAAAGTGAAGATGTAGCGTTCCAGCGGCCGTGCCACCTGGGCCTCGATTTCTTCGCTTGTCGCGCCTGGCATGACGGCGACGACGACGCCCATTCGTATCGTGAACGGCGGGAACTCGTCCTTCGACATCTGCACGAGGCCGTAGAAGCCGAAGGCGAGCAATATCGTGGTGATGAGCGCCGTGATGCCCCAGTTCTCGAGAGGCCACGCAGCCCAATGCTTTTTCAGTTCAGAGTTCATAATTCAGAGTTGATAGTTGACGTTTCGGGAGCGCCTTATTCATTCCTTAATCTCGGAGTTCTCGCTGACCTTCTGATAACCTTCCACGATGACCTTGTCGCCCTCCTTCAGGCCCGACAGGACGACGATGCGGTCGCCTTCTGCCTCGCCTGTCTCGACGGGCTGACGCGTGGCCTTTCCTCCCTTGGCGAGCCATACGAACTGGCGGCCGTCGGCGCTTTGCTGGATGCTGCGGACGGGAAGCGTCATCGTCGCCCCTCCGCCGTTACCGTCATCCGCATCGGTCGTGACGTTCACCACCATGCCGGGAAGCAGCTCGAGGCCGGGGTTGAGGACCGTGAAACGCACATCATAGGTATGCGTCATGACGTCGCCCTGCACGTCGCGAACGAAGTGGTTGCTGCGGAATGTCTTGCCGCCAAGCGCCTCGGCCGAGACGGTAACGCCCTTGCCCCTGCTGCGCATGGGGTTGAAGAGGGCAATCTCCTTTTCGGGAACCGAGACTTTTACCTTCACCTTTGCGATGTCGAGGATGGTGCAGACGGGTTGCGAGGGCAGTGCCGTCATGCCGCTTTCCATCTGTTTTAGCCCGACGATACCGCTGCAGGGAGCCAGCAGGCGGCAGTCCTTCAGGGCCTTGTTTGCTATGTCGAGGCTTGATTGCGCCTGCCGCACTTTCGTCTGGACGTTCACCCAGTCGAGGTCGGAGATGGACTGCGATTCGTGCAGCACCTGCATGCGTTGCTGGGCGTCGAGCGCCTGGTCGAGCGTTGCCTTTGCCGCCTGCAGGGTGTTTTCGCATTGCGTGGGGTCCATCTCGGCAATGAGTTGACCGGCTCTGACGTACTGGCCTTCTTCGACATAGACGCGGTTGACGGTGCCCATGCCGGTGAAGCTGACCGGCGTGCTGCTGTCCTCCTCCACCTTTCCCACGTAGTGTTTCTTGAACGAACTGGCGCCAGCGCTCACCGTCTCGGTGGCAACCTTCAGCGGCTCCACCTGATAGTTCTTTTCGTTCCTGCCGCAACCGACAGCTATCGCGGCGGCGGTCAGGAGAGCGAAACAGTTGAGTTTATTCATAGGTATTGTGATGTTTTTATTAATTCGGGCGCAAAATTACACATTTTTCATTATATAATAAGTAAAAAAGTGGCGCAAAGGTTGTCCTATTTCTCCACAATATTGCTCATGAGAGGAGAAAATGGACAAAATTATGGTAAAAGGGACACATTATCTGAAAGAAAAACCTTATCTTTGTGCCGAAAACATAACCATTACCTCACTTTTTCACCTTTTCAACTTTTCACCTTTTCAACTTTATTTCATCGTGGAGCGACTCGACTTTCAGGCTATAGTAGATAGCAAACTCAATTTTCACTGCAACGACCACATCGCCATCTTCAGCGATTTCGAAGAGGTGCGCAACCTCAATATCTCAGATGTCCTCATCGAAGGCTTCCTGTTTGCAGTCATCACGCATGGGCAGGCGCAACTCTCCGTCGAGGACGTGACGTACCAGCTGAAGGCAGGCGACGTCATCACCTGCAAGCCGCGCAACATTTTCGAGCGCAGCATGATGAGCATGGACTTCAATGCCCTCGTCCTTTTCCTCTCGCCGGAATACGTCGCGCAGCTCTCGCAAATGGTCAGGATGGAGTGGACCTACTCGATGTTTTCCACCACGCACCAGATACTTCATGTCGATGAAATGGCCGTAAAACGCTGTCGGCTGTACTTCGATTTGCTGCGCAACCACCTCTCCTGTCCCGACACGTCGAACAAGGAATTGAAGCTCCGGCTGCTCTTCGCCTCGATGGCTTACGACCTCCACGACATGCACCAGTTTCAGGACGAAGAACTGATGCGCCAGACCTACAGCTCGGGCGAAAACATCCTCCGGCAGTTCATGCAGCACCTTCATGATCCCGCCCAGCCTTACCTCAACGTCAACGAGTACGCCGCCCTGTTCAGCATCACCCCGAAGTACTTCTCGAGCGTCTGCAAGCGACTCACGGGCAAGACCGCAAACCAGCTGATTAGCGATGAAATCGTGCGTTCTGCGCAAATCAGCCTTCGCGACAGCAGCAAGAGCGTCAAGCAAATCGCAGCCGAGCTGGGGTTTAAGAACCAGTCGCATTTCGGTCGGTTCTTCCGTCTGCAGACAGGCGTTTCGCCCCAACAGTATCGCGAGGGGAAAGCCTTCTGACTATATGTCCTTTTAGTTTTCATCGAACATAAGTGATATTATTGCCTATCGCTTCCGTGGCTTGCGCGCTTTCTATGCAAGATAAAATGGCAGGTTCTTTGAGGCATCAATCCTCTCAATCCGTGTAATCTGTATTCGAAAAAGGAAGAATTTTTTCAGTATTTTTCTTTAATTTTGCGTGACATCTATCGAGCAACCGAGTGCCATTTCTTTCGATGAAATGGGCATTTTTTGCATCGGGGGCGCTGCTTTATATCGCACAGAAAATATTATTTTGTCACACAGATATTAATTTTATATCACACAGATATTAATTTTATATCACACAGAAATCACGGAAATCACGGAAAATTCTTTTCGCATAGGAAACGACTGGCTTTAAAATCTCGCAGAAATATATTTTTCTGTGATTTCCGTGGTTTCCGTGTGACATAAAATCAATCGGGACATAAATATATTTCTGTGATTTCCGTGATTTCTGTGTGATATAAAATTAATATCTGTGCGACATAAAATCTACTTCAGTGTGACATAAAACATCGGGGGTTAAAATTCTTTGAATTTTAATTTCGAGTTTTAAGGCCCCTCTGAGCGCGTTTCTCGCTCCGGGACTATAAATTACCCGCCGAAGGGGAGAAAATCGATTTTAGGGGCATTTGCGGGCGAAATAGAGGGCATCTGCTCGTGCGGACGCCTCCGCATTCTCCCCGCCGCAACACACAAATATGAATTTGCAGGCTGATTTTTGTGTCACTTAAGCCTTTTCATCAGCGAATAATCAAAATTTTGAACTGAACAAACACTTTGAACATTGTTTAGCGGGACATATGGGGTTTGCTACATATATATATAATAAACAAATAGGTTGGTTAATTATATATAATATTAATTATATATAATATAATAGCCAAAGTGGATAAGTGTCCCGCAAAACAATGTTCAAAGTGTTTGTTCAATTTATTCTATATTTTACTCGCTGGATTCCAGCAGCTTCCCGATATTTTACAAATCAATGCCGTACTCCCTGCACACCCATGCCACCGCGCGAGGCGGCAACAACTGGCCGCGAGGACTCGCACCCAATTCTGCCAACTTGCTGCGTTTACCACTC
>CACXLY010000039.1 GCA_902768605.1 uncultured Bacteroidales bacterium | reverse complement strand
CATGTACTGGGGCGAGAGCTGGGTGTGCGGCGCAACGAGCGACGACCTCATCACCTGGACGCCCATCGTGGACGCAAACAAGGAACTGCTCTATCTGGTGAAGCCTCGCAAGGGGTTCTTCGACAGTCTGCTCACCGAGTGCGGCCCTCCGGCAGTCCGTACGGCAGACGGCATCGTGCTTATCTACAACGGCAAGAACGCCAGCGGCAATAATGGCGACGGCTGTTATGCCGCCAACACTTATGCAGCAGGGCAGATGCTCTTCAGCCGAGATAACCCGCTTCAGCTCATCGACCGACTCGACAAGCCTTTCTTCCGCCCCATTGCCGAGTTCGAGCGGAGCGGACAATATGCTGCAGGGACGGTCTTCACGGAAGGCCTCGTCTGGCACGAAGGCAAGTGGTTCCTCTATTATGGCTGCGCCGACTCGTTCGTAGGCGTTGCCGTCTGCGACCCTCTCACCTCGCCGCATGAGGGCGACCCCGTCGTGGCGGCGCAGGTGCCTGAAGGCGTCATCAACCAACAGACGTCGCTCGGCACGGGAAAGATGACTTGCTTCGTGAACGCCGCAAGCGGCTTTGTCAATGAGGGCGAAAGGCCGTGCTACATGAACACGAGCTACATCTATCCGGGACGCAAGTGGTGCGACGCGAGCACCGCCCAGCCGTGGCTCGTCCTCGAGTTCACGGGGATTTACGAAGTCAGCCGACTCGTCTTCCGTGACGTTGAGGGACACGAGTCGAACTGCGGCAACGTGCCGGAGTACTGGGTGTATGGCAGGACAGGAACAAACGAGGAGTGGACGCTCTTGGCGCACGAAGAGGGCGTGGGTCAGCAGGCCGTGAAGGACGTCTCGTTTGCTCCGACCGAAGTCCGCTACTTGAAACTTGTCTTTGCAAAGGGCACGCGACCCAGCGGCGAGGCAGACAATGCGATTCGCCTCTATGGTTGCGACGTCTATGGACGCTTCGTGAGCGAACTGCCTCGCGCAGACGGCAACGTCAGCATCGGCAAAAGCATCCTTGCCGCTTACGACGCGCCTGATGCCACCCGCAGTGCACTCAACCTGCTCACCGGCATGCCGTCTGCCGAGCGTCCGTGGTGTCCCACGACTCCCCAGCAGGGCAGCGACCCCTACCGTTACGTCATCGTCGACCTCGAGAACACTTACGACATCAAGCGCCTGCTGCTGTGGGACGCCAAGAGCATTGACGCGGGTGCCACGAACATGAATGCCTATCAGATGTTCGTCAGCAAGGAGATGCCCGACCTGAGCCTTATCACAAGGGCGGGCGACACGAATGATTGCTGGACGCAAGTGGCTGACCGAAAGAACGCAGGCTCTGTCAATAAGAAGGCCGTCACGCTCAGCACGCCCGTCCGAGGTCGCTACGTCAAGCTCGTCTTTCCCCGCACGTCTGCCAGCATGAACAACGTCGAGGCCCCCGCTCTCTATGCCTTTCATGTCTATGGCACGAAGGCGGAGGACGAGGATGCAGTCGCAGAGCCTCATGCATACGAAAAGACCGACGCTCCCGTCTATAACCTCATGGGCATGAGACAGGAGCGTCGGTCGTTGCCGTCAGGACTTTATATCGTGTCTGGGCGCAAGATGTTGGTCCGATAATCAGAACTTGAAGCCGAGCGTACAGGTGATGGTCTGGCGCGTCAGGTCAACGTTGACGGGGTCGATGGTGGCGTCGGCAAGGAACGGATTGTCAATCACGAACTGCGGGATGGGGTCGCCGGCGGTGCTGGTAAAGCTTGTGTCGAAGGCGTAGAAGTCGGCCTTCTGGTGACGGATCTTGTAGGCAAGGTCGATGTAAAAGCTTCTTGTGCGGTAGCCAGCGCCGAGCGTCAGGATGTTCGTGTTGCCGAGGCGCATGAAGCTGGTGCTCGTGGAGTAGTCCATCGCGTAACTGTTGAGGTTGTACTGGTCGAAGCTGATGTTCTTCTTATAGGCCGAGGTGCTCAGGTTGTAGCCAAGTCGGAAGGCGAGGTTCTTCGTGGCGTTGATTTCGAAACCGGTGCGGAGGGTGTGCGTGCCACGCATGTTGTCGCGCGTCAACTGGTTCATTGCCCTGTCCTTTACGTTGCCCGAGCTGGAGCCGTCGGCATAGATGTTCTCGGGATAGCCCATGCTGGTGTTGCCGTAAGCGGCGTACTCGTAGTCGACGTCCCATGCGAAGGTGCTTCCCACCGTGCTGCCGATGCTGGCGCGAAGTTTCCAGGGCGAGCGGATGTTGAATTTCAGGTAGCTTTCCCATTCGGGGGTGGTGAGCCCGCCATAGTAGCTGCCGCGTACGACGTCGAACCACGTGCTGTTCTTCAGGCGGTACCAGGTGGGCGTCTCTACTACGAGACCGAAGCGGAATGGGTTATCCTCGATGGGACGTATGATGGCGCCTGCCTTGACGTTTACGCCCGTGCCGCTGATGTGGATGTCATAGTTCCTCAGGTCATACTTGGCGTTGCCGGCCATGTCATCTTCTCCGTAGGTGTTCCAGCCACGATAGCGCATCGCATCCACGCCGACGGTAAGGCCGAAGAAAGCGCGGTCGTTGACGTTCGTGCTGAGATTGAAGTCGAACGACTGCAGCGAGCCCTCGCTGTGGTGAGTGTAGAAGCTGCGCGACGAGGAGTCATACCTGTTGTATCTGTACTTCACTTCTTTCCCGTCGTCACCTATGATGGGATTGCCGTCGGCGTCGAGCAGAGTCCTGTCCCCGAAGAAGCCATTGTCCCAGAACATGCCTTCGAGATTCTCCGTACCGTTATCCCAGTCCGTCAGCTCAGCGACCTGGTCCAGCTGGCTCAGCTCGTTCAGGTTGTCGCTATCGGCGTAGAAGTTGTGGTTGAAGTTTATCTTCTTCTGATAGTTGAAGGCGAAGTTGAGGTAGGGACACGTCTCGCCGCCTGTCTTGATGTTGAGGACGATGCCCGCCTGGTCGAAGGTGTACCGGCCGCGATTCTCTTCGCTGATGTACGACTTGCCCCAGAGCCCGCCCATCGTCAGGGCGACGTCGTTCTTGCGATACAAGCCGATGCCTGCGGGGTTCCAACTGATGACGCTCATGTCCGCGCCGAGGGCGCCGAGGGCACCGCCCATGCCGACGTAGCGCGCTGTACCGATGACGTCGCTCGAACTGTTGACAAGGCGTTCGTTTGTGTAGCTGTCCTGTGCCTGAACTGCAAGTGCAACCGCCAGGAGGGGTAGAAAGATATAACGTTTCATGTTATTAATTCGTGATTATTAATTCATAATTCATAATATGTCATTGTGCGGAGTTCGTAATTGCCAGTCATAATTCATAATATGTCCTTTTCTTATAAGAGTTGAGGGTGCAGTCGTCATTATGAATTATGAGTTGAGAATTGTGAATTATCTGCGGCCTCCGCCTCCGCCGCCACCGCGTGAGCCGCCGCCACCGCCGCCGCTGAAGCCTCCGCCTCCGCCGCGGGAACCGCCGCCGCCACCAAAGCTGCCGCTGCTGCCGCCGCTAAAGCCTCCGCCGCTACCACGGCTGCTGCCTGAGCTGTAAGTGGAGGAGCCACGGCTTGAGCCGCTGCTGTAGGTGCCGCGCGACGAACCGCTGCTATACGTGCCGCGCGACGAGCTGGTCGTGGTCGTGCTGCGTGTCGTTGTCGTGCCGCGGGTGCCTGCGCTGCGCGACGGGCTGGAGCCGGTCGATGGCGCTTGGTAGGTGCCGCGCGAGTTGACGGTGCCGCGACGGTTTATGTTGCCGTTGTTGTTCGTGACGGTACCTCTCGAGCCGTTCGTTACCTGGCGCGTGCCTTCGCCTCTCGAAGCGCCGCGTGTGCCAGCGCCTGCCGAGCGCGACGGACCGACGCGGCCGTTGCCCAGCCTGCCGCCGTGAGCGCGGCCTGTATAGGTAGCCGAGCGCTGTCCCATGTTGCGTGCCGCATCACTTCTGCGCCCGCCGTAGTAGCCGCCGTGATAGCCGCCATAGTATCCGCCGTAGTACCAGGGGTCGTACCATCCGTAGTGGTGCCAGCCCCAACCCCAATCGTACCAGCTGTAGTAGCCGTAGCGATAGTAGGGGGCATACCATCCGTACCAGGGGTCATACCAGGGGTCGTACCATCCGTAACAGTAGTCCCACATGTACGGGTCGTAAAGGCGGAAGCTACGATAGCGGGCGAGGCGGGACGTGTAATAGAAGTCGCCGTCGTTGAATCCGTCACTGTAGCCGGCGTAGTAACCTTCGTCGTAGCCCGACATCTCTTGTTGCTGAGGCGAGGTCGTCACCAGGAGCGTGTCGCCCTTCATCTGGTAGGAGGGTGCGCCAGGCTGTCCGGCGGGGCCGCGGCGGTTGTACTCATCGACGTCGCGAAGCTGCCCGGTGTGGTAGTCGGCGTTTGCGTCGCCCTCATCCTCGTAGTTCGAGTGCGAGCTGCTCTGAGTCGAGACGGTCGTGGTCTGCTGTCCCTTCTTCTTGCTGGAGAAGGAGTACATGTCGTCGTCCTGTGCTGATGCGTTGAAGCAAACAGCCAAGAGCATCAAAAGGGTAATAACGTTTGCTTTCATAGTATGTTCCGTGTTAATAATTGTCGCTTTATACCTTTTCAATTTCTCAGTTTTTCAACTTTCTTGATGCAAAGTTAAGGAGTTTTGTTCAATAAGCAAAAGGGAAACACCTATTTTGTTGAGGAAATTTCCCCAAAAGGATAAAAAGCAGTACATTTGCAACAGAAAAAGACGGCCAATCAGGTCGAGTTCTGCAGCTTGACGGGTCGAGCCGGGCTTCGGCACGTGATGAGTCGGCCGACTATACATTATTATATATATTATGAAATACTTCGAAGTGACTTGCGAGATACGTCCTTTCAGTCAGGATGCCGCGGATGTCCTGTCGGCGATGCTGGCCGAGATTGGTTTCGAATCGTTTTCCGTCGGCGAGGACGCGCTGTTGGCCTACATCCAGCAAAGCGTCTGGAACGAGGCCGAGATGCAGCAGGTCGTCCAGGGCTTCTGCCTGCCTGGCGTCAGCATCAGTTATGCGGTGGCTGAGGCACCCGATGAGGACTGGAATCTGGTCTGGGAGGAAGAGGGCTTCCAGCCGGTCGTGGTGAGCGAGGACATTGTGGTGCACGACGTCAAGCACAGCGACGTGCCGCCCGCCGCGTACGATATCCTCATCACGCCCCGCCTGGCGTTCGGTACCGGCAGTCACGCTACGACGCGCCTCATCCTGCGCACGCTCGCCCGCCTCGACCTCGAAGGCAAGCACGTCATCGACGCAGGCACCGGCACCGGCATCTTAGCCATCATGGCCGTCAAGCGCGGCGCGGCAAGCGTCTTTGCCTATGACATCGACGAGTGGAGCGTGGAGAACACGAAGGACAATCTCTTGCTGAACCACCTCCCAACCAAAGACCTTAAGGACCTTAAGGACTTTAAGGACCTTAAAGTCCCTTGTGTTGTCGTCGCTTGCGGCGACAGCTCTCTGCTCGAGGGTTGTGAGAAAGCCGACCTCCTCATTGCCAACATCAACCGCAACATCCTGCTTCAGGACCTCCCGCGATTCGTCGCGTCGCTCAAGCCGAAAGGTCGGATGATACTCAGCGGCTTCTATCTCTCGGACGTCCCTGTCTTGACAGAAGCCACCGTGCAGCACGGCTTCAGCCTGCTGCAAACGGAAAGCGAAGGGGAATGGGCCATGCTCCTATTCGAAGCGGATGCTCTTGGCGGGCGTGATGTTTGACACCACGAAGCTCGGCACCGTCATGGCCAGGACGCTAATCACGAGCGTGCCGAGGTCGATGGCGAGCACCCACCACCAGTTCACCATGACGGGCACGGCTTCGACATAATAGACCTCGGGGTCTAAGGTGATGATGCCGAACTGCTTCTGCAGGAAGATAAGGGCGAAAGCCAGCACGTTGCCGAGCACGATGCCGCGCAGGATAATCAGCATCGCAAGCCCGAGGAAAAGGTGACGCACCTGCTTGTTGCGCGCCCCCAAAGCCTTCATGATGCCGATGAAGTTGGTGCGCTCCAGGATAATGATGAGCAGGCCGCTCACCGCGGTAAAGATGGAGATGCAGATCATCAGGATTAGGATGACCGCAATGTCCATGTCGAGCAGTTGCAGCCAGCCGAACACCTGCGGATGCTCCATGCGGATGCTCATGGTGGAGTAGTACTCGCCGTAGGCATCCTGACGATGATTGACTTCGCGCACCACATCAGCCATGCTCTCATTCAGGCGGTCGAAGTCCTTCAGCCTTATCTCCGCACCACCATATTGCTGCGAGTCCCAACCCAACAGGCGGTGAATCGTGCAGAGGTCGGTATAGGCGAAGTTCCTGTCGAAGTCGGTGAGGTTGGTGCGATATATGCCTGCGACGGTGAACTTCCTTGCCCTTACTGTCCGCTCGAAGAAGTAGGCATAGATGGTCTGTCCCACCTCGACCTGCATCTCGCGAGCCATCGCTTCGGAAATCACCAGCTGGCCCGAGCTGACAGAGTCCGTGAACACGGGCATCTCGCCCCTCACCATGTGGCTGCTGATGAAGCTTCGGTCGTAGTCCTGGCCGACGCCCTGGATGGCGATGCCACGGAAGTTGGCGTCGGTCTTCAGCATGCCCGGCTTGATACAAAAACGCGCGACGGAAGCCACGTTAGGGATGGCTGCGAGTCGCGACGTGACGGAGTCGTCGATGACTATCGGCGAGAACTCCTGCTGGCCGATGCTCTTGTAGTTCAGCACCTTGATGTGTGCGCCGAACCCCAACACCTTGTCCTGCACCTCTCGCTGAAAGCCGAGCACAATGGCCACGCTGACCAGCATCACAGCCAAGCCGATGGCCACGCCGAACGTAGCGATGCCGATGGCCAGACGCGAAGCGCGACCGCTGCTGCCCCCTTCTGCGAAGAGCCGTTTAGCGACAAACCAGGTGAACATCGTCAAGTCATAATTATTAATTCATAATTCATAATAATATCTTTCTCCTGAAGCTTCGGGTTACTGCGACAAGCCAAATAGTGAATTATGAATTATGAATTGTGGATTAAAGGCTGCGCCCAGGGTAAGCCTCAAGCGCTTTTCTCAGCACGAAGAGCGCGCGGACGAGGTCTTCTTTCTTCAGCACGTAGGCCAGTCGCACCTCGTTCTTGCCGATGCCGGGCGTGGTGTAGAAGCCGGCGGCGGGAGCCAGCATAACCGTCTCGCCCTCGTAGTTGAAGTCGCTCAGGCACCAGGCACAAAACTTCTCGGCATCATCGACGGGCAGCTTGGCGACGGTATAGAACGCTCCCATCGGGATGGGGCTATAGACGCCGGGTATCCTGTTCAGTCCGTCGATGAGGCATTTGCGCCTCTCCACGTACTCATCATAGACCTCGCGACCATACTCCTCGGGTTCGTCAAGGCTTGCTTCGGCCGCAATCTGCCCCTCTTTGTTCTTGGTGATGAGGGCGCCGATGCGTATGCCGCACTCGCTGTAACGCTTGCTCACGCTGTCGATGAGCACGACGTTGTTCTCGATTCCCTCCAGGTGGCAGGCGCTGATGTATGGGCTGCCGGTATAGATGAACTCGCGGTAAACCTCGTCGCTGAAGAGGTAGAGGTCGTACTTCTTGACGAGGTCGCGTATCTGATTCATTTCGCGGCGTGTGTAGAGGTAGCCCGTGGGGTTGTTCGGGTTGCAGATGAGGATGGCGCGCGTCTTTTCGTTGATGAGCTCCTCGAACTTCTCGACCTTCGGCAGGGAGAAGCCCTCGTCGATGGTCGTCGTGATGGTGCGGATGACGGCACCTGCCGAGATGGCAAACGCCATATAGTTAGCGTACGCAGGCTCCGGTACGATGATCTCGTCGCCGGGATTCAGGCATGCCAGGAATGAGAAGAGCACCGCCTCGCTGCCGCCGCTGGTGATGATAATGTCCTCGGGCGTAAGATTGATATTGTACTTCTCGTAGTAGCCGACCAGCTTCTTGCGATAGCTCAGATAGCCTTGGCTGGGGCTGTACTCGAGGATGGAGCGGTCGATGTTCTTAATGGCATCAATCGCCGCCTTCGGTGTCGGCAGGTCGGGCTGGCCGATGTTCAGGTGATAGACATGTATTCCTCTGTCTTTTGCGGCGTATGCCAAGGGAGCCAGTTTGCGGATTGGCGACTCCGGCATCTCAATGCCTCGTACGGAAATTTGCGGCATAAAACTATTTACTATTTGATGATGTACTATATACTATTTCATTTCCCCTAAAGGAGCTTGGTGTGTCCTTTAACTTACATTTCGCGTGCAAAGGTACGACAAATAATTCATAGTTTGTGCTATTTTAGCCGAGAAGTTTATAATTATGAATTGAGAATTATGAATTATGAATTAAAATAAGTACTTTTGCCGTGGTAAAAAGATTAAACCTCGACATGCAACAACAGATTCTGCACCTTTTGTGTACGGCTGGCACATGCCGCCTTCATTTCTCGGGTCACGAGCATGAGCTGACGCCGGGCTGTTGCATGATAGTGATGGCAAGCCACGTGGGGAGCATTCGTCCCAGCGAAGACTGCCAGCTTTACCAGTTCCTGATGCCTGCCGACTGGCAAGCGGGCCTGATGCCTCACAGCAGCTACGGGGCTTGCGGCTGGCTGCATCTCTTCATGCACCCTATCTTTCAGCTTGGCGACGCGCTGACCATCATCGAGCACGACTTCCGGGATGTCGCTTTCCGCAGCGAGCATACGCCGGAGGCCTATCGCGATGAGGCCGTTCTGCAAAGCATGCGAGCCCTCTACCTCGACGTCATGAACGTTCATGCTGCACTCTTCGAGCGAGAAGAGACCACGCTGAGGTCGGCCGACATCATGTCGCGCTTCATCCGCATGCTGGAGGCAGGAACCTACAGAAAGCACCGCACCGTGGCTTATTACGCGGAGGCACTTTGCGTGACACCTAAGCATTTGCACAAGATATCCACCCAGGTGAGCGGTCGCACGCCGAGCTATTGGATTGGGCAGTTCACCATGATGGAGATCAAGCACCTCATGATGCACGGAAAGCTCACGGCAAAGGAGGTGGCAGCCAAGCTGAACTTCGACAACCCATCGCATTTCAGCCGCTATCTTAAGAAAAGTTGAAAAGTTGAAAAGTTGAAATGGTGAAATCTTGGTAACACTCTGCGAATTCTGGGTTTGGCTGTTTACCTGCTTTGTTCGTACATTTGCAGCCGGAAACTTTTAATATTTATTTTTAATTGCAAAGGCTATGCAAATCCGCACATTATTATTATTGAGCACCTGTGCTGCAAGTATCTCCTTGCAGGCAGAAACACTGAATGACGGCATTCAGGACACCACAGAGATGAGCGAGGTGGTAGTGACCGGCACACGCGACGCCACCGACCAGCGCCACTTGCCGTTCACCGTTACAAGCATCACGGGCGAGAAGCTCAACGAGCACTACCGCTCTTCCGTCCTGCCTACCGTGATGGAGCAAACGCCTGGCCTCTTCACCACCAGCAGGGGCGTGCTGGGTTATGGCGTG
Organism: uncultured Bacteroidales bacterium; assembly: GCA_902768605.1. The sequence continues at coordinate 21,399 of CACXLY010000039.1, read as the reverse complement.
AGCACGGGAGCCGCAGGCAGTCTGAAGGTTCGCGGCGTGGGCAGCGGCCCTCAGCTTTTGGTGCTGATAGACGGCCAGCCACAATATGCAGGCCTCATGGGGCACCCTATCCCAGACGTCTATCAGACCATGATGACGGAGAAGGTGGAAGTGCTTCGCGGCCCTGCCAGCCTGCTTTACGGCAGTAATGCAATGGGAGGCGTGGTGAACATCGTGACGCGGCAGATGAACGAGGACGGCTGCAAGACCAACATCTCCCTGCAGGGCGGCAGCTATGGAACTTTCGAGGCCAACGGCGTCAACCGATTCCGCATGGGGAAGCTCAGCACGATTGTCGCCGCCCAGTACCAGCGGACGGACGGCCATAGGCCTAACAGCGCGTTTGAGCAGTTTGGAGGCTATGCCAAGATAGGCTACGACTTCTCCGACCACTGGAAAGCCTTTGCCGATGCCAACGTGACGCACTTCAATGCCAGCAATCCCGGCCCTGCCTATGCGCCTCTGTTCGACAACGACTCCAAGATAACGCGCGGTCTGGCGAGCATCAGCCTGAGCAATAGCTACGAGCAGACAAGCGGTACGCTCCGCGCCTATTGCGACTGGGGCCACCACAACATCGACGACGGCTACGGCCTCGGCGCTGCTCCCAAGGCGTACCTCTACAAGCACGACGACTACATCGCAGGCCTCTCCTGGTATCAGAGCGCACATTTCTTCGAAGGCAATACCGTGACCGTTGGCCTCGACTGGCAACACTTCGGTGGCAGCGCATGGAATGCCGACAAGAGGACGGGCGCGAAGACCTACCTCGTGAAGGATGCCGCAGGCAATCTCGTGGAGAACCAGCATGCCGACGAGGTCGGGACCTACGTCGATTTCCGTCAGGACATCTGCAAGTGGCTGACGGTAGATGCAGGCCTGCGAGTCGACTGGCATTCCGTCATCGGCACGGAGCTCGTGCCTCAGGGCGGTCTCGCCTTCCATCCTACACCCTATGCCGACATCAAGGCCTTGGTGAGCAAGGGCTTCCGCAATCCCATCATCCGCGAGATGTACATGTTCCCGCCTGCAACGACTGACCTGAAGCCCGAGCGCATGATGAACTACGAGCTGGCCTACACGCAGAGGATAGCAGGGAAGGCACGCATCGGCGCCAACATCTTCTACATCAAGGGCAAGAACCTCATCAACACCGTCAGGGTAGGGGGACGCCCCCGCAATGTCAACACTGGCGACTTCGAGAACTGGGGGCTGGAGCTGAGCGGCGACTACACGATAAACAGGCATTGGAGCGTCGATGGCAACTACTCCTATCTGCGCATGGCGACACCGATTGTTGGAGCTCCGGAGGGCAAGCTTTACCTCGGAGGCAAGTATAGGAACGAGCGGTGGACCGTGGCTGCCGGCCTTCAGAACATCAGCGGGCTCTACATCACCGACGACCTGAAGGAGAACTACACCCTGCTCAACGCCATCGTCAGCTACAAGGTCCTGCCCTGGCTCACGCTCTTTGCCAAAGGAGAGAACTTGCTGGCCGAGCAGTACGAGACCTACGACGGCTACCTGATGCCAAAGGCCACCTTCATGGGCGGCGCATCGTTCGAGTTCTGAGGAATCAGAAACCGACGCTCCTAAGCGTCGGGAAGGCATAGGCCCTCTTTCATATACGAAGCACCCCTGCTTTTGTAAACCCTTACTTGAGAGAATTATACTCTGAGGGGTTTGCGAAAACGGGGGTGTTGCGTATATATAAGCCTAAGAGAGGGGAAATATATATGATACTCTCAGAAGGCTATTATAGGGGGGAGCAACGTTGCTGCTGTCGGAGGCTAATTGGTGCTGACGAACTGGGGGCGGTAGATGCCGTCCTCGCCCATGGGCGCCATGGAGGCGTCGAAGGTGGTCCAGGGGATGCTGAAGATGCGGTGGAGCCGGTCGCAGTAGTAGGAGAGGGTGATGCTTTCGCCTTTGCCTCTCCCTGCCACGGTGAGGGGGAAGAAGACGAGGCCCTCCTCGATGGTGGGAGACGTGAGGCCCCGCACCTCGTCCCCCACAGTGGCGCAGAGGAGGTCCTGCTGTGTGACGTATGTCTCCAGTTCGCGCTGCATCAGCAGCGATACGCTCATGGTTTGCTCGAAGGCTGTGTACTTGGGTGCCTGCCAGTCGGGGCGGGCATCGTTGCCGGGGGCTATCTCCTGCTGTGCGGGCGCAACGGGGTCGACCACCTCAGAGTCGGAATCAGAGCCCGAGCAGGACAGGAGGAAGAGGGGGAGGAGGCAGAGCCATCTGCCCACCTTGCTGTAGCGTCGGAAGTTCCTTGCTGTGGGAAGAGCCGTTCCTTGCTGTAGCGTCGGCTGTTCCTTGATGAAGAGTTTCATATCTATGAGCTAATATATGGTAAATGGTAAATGGTAAATGGCAAATGGTTAAATGGTAAATGGTTAAATGGTAAATGACATTGTTGTTTACTTCTCATTTGTTACTTTTCCATTGTGAATATAGAGGCCCGGGCGTCCTGGCTTGCGAGGCAGGCGTATGCCGTCCAGCGTGTACCAGTGGCCGTCGGAGTAGTCGTACGAGGCTGGTGTGAAGGAGATGTCGGTCGGCTGTTCAGGGCTTCCCATCACGGCATCTGCCTCGTAGTCGAAGTCGCTGCGCTTGATGCCCACCACCTGTCCGTCGCGTTCCAGGCAGAAGGTCAGGCTCTGCGGCTCGTCGTCGGGCTGAGCCACGTTGAGGTAGAACAGGCCGTCCTCGCCCTCCTCGGCCACACCGATGCGGCTGGTGCCGTTGAAGGCTGCCAACCGGTCGCCTTCCTGCACCTCAACGCCGCTGATGTGTGCTACGATATTCATCGATGTCGCACCAGTGTTCTCGAGGAGAGGCGTCCAGCGCGGAGCTGTCCTGTTTCCAGAATAGCGCGACTCGGCATAGTAGCAGGGATAGTAGTACGAAGCTTCCGAGTCGGCTGTCCGCTTGAGCATATAGCCTTTGCCGGCCTCCAGATAGCGGAGCGTGCCCTTCCACACAAGGCCTCCCGAGGCGTCGCGGCTGAGGATGGCAAAGTCGTCCTGCGACTTCAGCACATCTCCCTCGCTGCCTTGGCCGAGATAGACGGACATGGCCTGAGTGATGGGCAGGTTCAGCTGCGAGAGGTAGGCCACGCGGTTCCAGCCCTGCTTCACGACGATGTCTTTGTCTACAGTCTGCCCGCCGATGTGGACTACCTTCTTGCTGCTTGCATAGATGCGGAACATGCGTGTGGGGTCAATCTTTACGGATTGGCGTTCGTTGTCCCACTTGTAGCCTCGTTCAGTGAACTGCGCTTGGCGACAGAAATAGGTAGCGGTGAGCTGGTCGGTGATGACCTCGATGGCATCGCCGGGCTCCCAGTTTGCAGCGCCGTAGAGCAGGCCGCCTAAGGTGAGAGGCTCCTTCGGCATTACGTTGAGCGATACCCAGTTCCAGCCTTTGCGCAGCTGCAGTACCTCCACATCGCTGTCGTTGTTCTCCAGCAGCAAGGGCGATGCACTGCTGCCTACGATGGCATCAGGCTTGAAGCTTACATGCTGTCCATTGCGCGGCTCCAGTTTATATATCTGCCCAGAGGATGCGTCGTAGAGACGGAACTCCAGTTCGGGTGTCTTGTTCGGCTTGCCATAGACCGTCAGGAAGGTCAGCACCTCGTTGGCGTTGGCTGTCTGGTCGGCATCGATGTGTGCCACTCCCATCACTTCCTGGTTCGGTCCGAATACGGCCAGAATGTCGTTGGTATCTGCGGCCACCATGCCGTCAATGTAAACACGTGCCACGATGTGCATCATCTGGTTCCCAGCCTTCAGGTCTTCGCTGACGGCCCATTGGGGCTGTTCACCTTTCACCTTCACGTTGAGATAGAGCGGCTCGTTGTTGTCGTTGCACATCAAGGAGATCAGTTCGTTGTATGTACCGATGTTGGTGTAGGGCGAGATGCTGAAGGTGATGGTCAGTTCGTCCAGCGCATCAATGCTTCCCTCCGTCTCTGAAGCGCTGAGCCAGTAGGGCAGGTCGCGCAGCTCGAAGTCTTGCCTCTGCCCGCTCAGGTTGCGGATGGTGGCTTCGAAGGAAAGTTCCTTGCCGTAGTCGGTTTGCAGGTTCGTGTGCTTGATGTTCCATCGGAGCGGATTGCGATAGACGTAGAAGTCCATTGTCAACGGACTGGCCATGTAGTTGCCGTTGAGGTCGGGCACCTCCTTGACGGTCACGTAGATGTTGTTCTTCTCTATCTGGTAGTCCGGCACGTCGAGGTTCAGCATCAGCTGGTTGCCGTTGGCCACGTAGCTGAAGTTGACGTTGTCCAGCTTGTTGGTGCTTGTCATGGGCGCATATACGTCGCGTGAGGCATGGGCATTAATGACGCTTTGCTCCACAAGCGTGTCGCGCCGTGCCACCACATTGCCGCGAGCGTCCTTGTAGCGCTTGAGGCTGATGCCGGTGGGCTCGAGGCGCTGCGTGTTGTCGTCCTGCAGCTCGCTTCGTCCAAAGTCCAGGTAGGCCAGCAGGGCGGCCTCTGTTCCCGTGGGCGCCTTGTTGACGTAGTCTTGCAGCATGTTCACGGGCAGCACGCTGCTGAACATGGCCACCTCGTCGATGTACCCATTCATCATCTCCTTGCAGGTATTGTCATCGGCGTAGGTAGCACCCAGGGCGAGCTTGTTGCCCATGATGCCTCCCAGACTGTCTACGCTGAAGCTCTCCACGAGTTTCTTGTCCATATAGATGTTGCCGACGTTGCGCGAGCGAGAGACTGTCATGGCGAAATGGTGCCACTGTCCGTCGCTGCACGAGGCGTCGGTGTTGAACTCGCGGCCACCGGAGCGCACGAAGAGGCGGCCTTCCTTGACGCCCACGTTGATGTGGTTCCGGGCATCGGCCTCGGTCTGTGCTTCTCCATTGGCCAGGAGCGTGGCCTGCCGGTCGGAGGTGTTGAACCAGAACATCAGCGTATAGTCCTGAGCATCGGTGCGTGCGAAGCGGTCGGGCTGCAAGCGGATGCCGCCTGTCCCGTCAAGCTGCATCGCCAGGCCCTGGGGTCGTTTCCAGTTGACGCCGATGAGCCCCAAGTCGATGCCACTGCCGGCACAGTCGTAGCTATACAGGCCCTCGCCTTCATTCAGTCCATAGTAGCAGAGCAATCCATGCTCGTAGCCGGTGAGGGACTTCTGACCATACTCTGCCAGCTCGGCAGCAGACAGCGCGCGGTTCCAGAGGCGGAACTCCAGCATGTCGCCCTTGTAGGGGACGAGGTCTCCGGGCTGCGGGTTGTTCGGGATATTGTAGTCGAAGCCCAGACGCAGTTCGCTGTTGCCGCGATAGACGCCGCTCACTCGCTGCTCACCGATGAGGCTGTTGCCGTCATAGAAACGCACCGTCATGGCGTCGCTGCTCTGCTCCATTGTATAGGCTATCTGTCTGAGGCCGTTGAAAGGTATGGCCGAGTCGGAGGTCACTTGTCTGCCGTTCAGGATGGCAGTCAGGTGGCGGTCGGCAGTCAGTCCGAATGTCAGTCCCTGCTCGTCGCCACCATGGGAGAATACCATCATGCTTTGCTCTTCATTAGCGGGATTCAGCATCACATCGACTGTGAAACTCTTGCCCGTCAGGTTCAGTGGCGTAGCAGACAGGACTGCGCTGTTGCCGTCGAAGGAGAGGCAAGTGCTGGTGCTGATGTCTCTGCTGTTCAGAGTGCCTAAGACCTCGAAGTTGTTTATCTTGCTTAGGTAGTTGCCTGCGATGTCCTCGCTGAAGCGGATGCAGATGTCGTCGCCGATGCCCAGGATGCCATTGACGGGTGTCGGCGTACCGAAAGGCACAGGACGTCGCGTGTCCTTCACGCCCGTGAGGATTGCAGATGAAGCAGTCAGATAACCGCCTGCATGGCGGCAATATACCACGGCACGCAGGTCGTAATATTGCTCGATGGGATCCGTCTCTCCGAAGAAACGCGTCTGAATGGCACCGTCGGCGGGGATGCTGTCCACCACGCCGCTGGCCTGCGCCATCAGCTCGGGGTCATTGTAGAAGGAGCAAACGTTCACCCAATCCTTGTCGCCCTGTGTGGAGAGCTTGTATTGCAGCTCGATATGGTCGAAGCCACGGTAGTTCACGTCGAAGCCCTCGATGCGTACGGGCAAGTAGTAGCTGCGCTGCTTGTAGTCGTACGGGCTCTCGGTGTTCACTACCCATTTGTTGCCGGGAGTGGTCACTTTCACAAAGCCAGCCGACGGCACGAAGTGAGCAGAGAGAGAAAGTGGCGTGTCGCGCTCGATGTCTTCCTCATCATAAAGGCTGATGACGATGTTCTCGTAGTCGAAGTCGGCTGCGGGATATATCTCAATAATCTTCGTGACGACCTCCCCAGGCGGCAGATAAATGGTGTGGCCAGTCCCTGTAAGTCCAGCGCCATCCACCATCACCTTGGCACCCTTCGCATTGTCCGGGTCGCTCAGGCAGAGCGAGAAGTACTTGCCGGCCAAAGCGGGCAGGTCCGTGTCGTTGCACATGTGAATTGTGTAGCGTGCGGGCTGGTCGAAGGGGACATTGCTCACTGCAGCCTGGTCGGCCCAGATGCGGAGCTTGTCGATTTCCATCGTCTTTGCGTCCAGCACAGTCCCGGGGTTGTAGTATTTTGTGACACGCTCGTCCTCGTATGGCTTGTGTGTGGCACCGCCACGTGTGCGGAATACAAGGCCTGAATATACGGGGACAGAAAAGAGGTCTTTGAGATACGAATAAATCGTAAGTGGGAATCCAATCTTAGTACCGCATCGGACAGCGTTAAGCATTTCCACAGTCAGGCGGTTGAACGATGTAGCCGTCGTGTCAAGATCCATGTAGTTGCGAGCCGTCCTGAACACATCCACATTGAGATGTGAATTCTCGGCAGCACCAAGGGAGAAGCCAATCTTTTTGGTCCAAGACTCGCTTTTGCCGTTTTCATCAGAGAAGTTGACAGAGAAAATAGGTTTATAATCAAACGCGATCTTGGACCCTCCTATATGGAATTCTACTTGGTTTTCTATGCCTTGGATTGGATTCTCAACATTTTGGTTTTGATTATTGCTGGCGCCAGAATATAACTTCATCAGAGAATGCAGCATTTTGGAAATTCCCTCGAAGGTAGCCCCTCCGATATCAAAACCGAGGAGTGGAAAGCGCAGGTAGCGTGTGTCATCGGCACTTATTGCGAACTCTTCACTGTAGTCGATGGATGTCGGGCCGTCGAAGTCATAGTTTTTGGCCAGTGTGGTGGCATGCACTTTTTCTAATTCATTCATATAGAGGAAGCGCAGCCAATATACGGCTTCCTGGTTGATTGCCGCAATGCTGTCGCGCAGTGCGCCTTTGCTGCCCGTGGGGTTATATTGTTTGTAGGTTTTCTTACCATTTGCGTCGATGAGGCAGAAGGTTTCGTCGTCTTCATCCACCAAGCTGATGTAGGCAGGGAAGCCCTGCTTGTCCGCCAGCGACTTTGCATAGGTCGAATCGGTGCCAACAGGCAACATCAGGGAATTACGCACACGAATCAAGCCCGGCAGTAACTCATTCTCTATATGATGCTGTGTGTAGGCGAAAGAGGAACGAACCTTTGTGGAAACGCCCAGCACTTCGTCGCGGATGAGATAGATGGAGTCGCCGGAAGCATCCACACCGCGCGCCAGCACCTTCATGGTGCCTGTCTGAACGTTAATGTTGCCGCTGGTGCCAGCCTGTCGGGGGGTGAGCCGCTGGTACATCTCGGAAGGTACGGCACGCACGGCTACTGCGTCTTGCAGTATCAGGTTGTCCGTCATGCCGATAAATACGTCAGCTTTCGCACCAACCCATTTCGGATCGGACGAAGTTTCAATCGTCTCTGTGGTGCTGATTTTATAGTCGTAAGTCCAACCCCAACCAAAACTGGTCCCCAGGTTAAAAGAAAGGAAATCCGACTTTTCCACCTTGTTGATGGCACCCGTATCTGTGCCTGGTGTAGCCAGATTGGGAACGACTACAACTCCTTGATAGAAGTCAGCCCCTGTTGCTCTTTCCCACGTAAGGTCGAATCCTGCCTGGCAATCAATATTGGCAGTATATGAATAGCTCATTTCTGCACCGGACTCCAAATAGGAATGGCTCTCGCCGCCTGGCGGGTCGCGCAAAATGTCAAACAAATGCGGACGTCCCGCCGCCACGATGCGACGACCCTCGCTCTTCGCCGTAGCTGCCATGACATAAGCCTTCAAGGTGGCGACGTCGTAATAGGTGCCGTCGTAAAGCAGTGTAACGCTCATACTGCGCAGTGCATCTTCATCGGTGAGCAGCAGAGTGACGTTCTCTGGGGCAAAGATATAGCTGCCTCCTCCCTCTTCGTCGAGCGTCACCTTGTCGACTTTGGAAGTGCTGATAAGCCCATTGTTGAAGGTCACTTCGCCGCCTTTCAGGTTCACGACATCTGCGCTCTGCTTTTGGTCATTATTATAGTAATAGCGTTCGCAGGCGGTGAGCATGAAGCCGTAGGGCGAGCCTGCCATGAACACGGGATAGCCGAGGGCATAGCCTTTCTGCTCATTCCATAGCTCAATATTTGCTTTGTTGCCGATATTGTCTTGAGCTGTGTAGTGCCGTATGCCGAAGTACTTCTGCTGGTCGGGATTGAACTGCCTGATGTCGAGCGAAGGCACAGCATGGTAGATGCGGTTGAAGGTGGCGGTATCGGAATTTGCAACAGATGTCAGATCCAGTGTCTTTGCCACTTCGCCCTGTTGGAAGAGTGTGCTGTAGCCTGTGGCAGAAATCTCTATCACCTTGTACTTGACGGGATAGACCTGCACCTCGTACTCACCTGTCTTGTTGTCGGGATGGATGGTGATGGAGCGACGCGTGCTGTGCATCAGTGTCGTATCCTGACGTCCGTGAAGGAATATGGCGTCACGCTCCTTGATGGTCTCGTCCTGCTGGTCGCGGACAATCCACGAAGTGTTGTCGCCTTCAAGCTGCATCACAATCTTGATGCTGTCGCCAAGGTTGTTGCGTGACAGGGACTGCCCCAGTGGCAATTGTCCCTGGACGTTACCGCCGACGACTCGTCCGTGCAGGACTACCTTAGTCTGATCCCACAAACGCACGGTGTAGACGTCTGCCGTCCAGTTCCAGTCGCGTTGGTCGCCTGTCTGCGAGTTGGGGTTCATCAGATAGCCTTCGTTCTTCATCACGTGTCCGTCCTTCACAGCCTGCACGCGGTGGGTGCCTTTCGGTATGCTAAGTGAAAAGGCTCCTTGATTGTCTGTCGTGATGGGGCGTTGGTTGCCATCTACCATCAGCACACCGTCGCGCAGGAACTTTACGCCTGGCACGGGGATGCTGGAACCTTCATAATAGACATTGCCACTATATATATAATATGTATTGATGGTAAAGATGAAATTGCTCTTCAGGTTCACGTCTTCGTCGAAGCTGACTATCTGTGGCTCGAAGCTGCCGGCATCGCCCATCGAGGCCACGCTGATGCGATAGCTGCCTGCAAGTTGATAGACGAGTCCACCTATTTCGAAGTAACCGGTGGAGTCCGTGACGGCAGCTTTCGCCTCAGCTCCCGTGATGTCGCCAAGAGGCTCGGCTGTCACGGTGAGGCCTCCCAGTCCTGTGCCATCGGCCAGCCGCACATAGCCACGCACCATGCCCGTCGGAGCGCACTGCCCTGTGACGGTCTGTCCGTTCACCTTCATGCCTTCGCATTGGAAGACGCTTTCCACACGATAGTCATAGACGTGCTGCGGTCGGGGCTTCTTATCAATATAATAGAATTGTTTGAGGCCTGTAGCCAGCGTGTCCCACGGCTCGCTGTCGGCGCTGCCATGTTCGCGGCGCAGAACTCGGTAGAAATCGCTGTCGCCGCCCGTGTTCTGCCATGTCAGCTCGACGGTGCTCTGCTGCTGCTTGGCAGCGAGGTTCGTGATGCTGTCCGTGCTCATGAACTTATAACTGGCAGCGGCGCCTGTTTCCATCTTCTTCACCGCGCATTCCAAACTGTCGGCATCGGTGTCCTGGAAATGAAGGGGCGATGCGCCGCGTCTGACAACCATGCGGAAGTCGTAATCCACGCACTTGCGTGTCAACTCCAGTGTATAGCGGCCATTGCTGATGGCGTCTTGGTTTCCTGACAAATCGAGCCGCTCAGTTGCCACTACTTGACCAGCCTCGTTCTTCATGTCGATGTATAGCAGAAGCTTTGCCCGCGGGTCCCAGTAATGGTTGGATGGAATGCGTATTGCCATATCGCGCCCGTACAAATTACTGACATATGAGTAGTAATATCTGGAGCGAAAGTCGTAGTGTGTCCCTCTCATTATGAAAAATCTTAGCGTCGAGTCGGAACCCAAATAGAACAATCTGTCCGGCAATCCCTCGAAGCTGCTGTTGTCGGCGCGCGGCGTGGTCAGTAGTTGCTGCAGGTTCCTCAATATAACAGGGTCGTACTCTCCGGGAAAGAAGTCGTCGGTATAGACCTTCTCTTCGTTGTTGGCAATGAGAATCCTGTTCCAGTAGCGGAAAAAGGGACGGGTGCGCATGAAGCCGGCGGGAACATCATTGCCGTCGAAGTATGGCCTTGGATCGAAGTATGTCGAAACGGGCATCAGGGAGTTGGTGTCTTTCAGTACCACGTAGTACGGTTCTTTCGTGCACAGCATGCCCCATGTGCCGCCACCTTGGGTGTCGGCCTCGCTACGAGTGGCGTAGGTCTTGCCATCCATAGCCACAGCTGCGCCGATATTGGCGGAGTCCATAGATGCCTGATCGAATGTGCCATGACTCCATTGCAGCTCCACCGCATGGCGTCCGTTCACATCCCAATCTGCGGCTTTCCGCACATTGGCGAAGGAGAGATAGCGCAGGTAGGGCTGTTCGCTCACGGTGTACAACAGTCGTCCTGACTGCTCGTTCCATCCCCAGACGGAGGTTCCCATGCGGCGCACTCGGTAGCTGACGGCATTGCCGCGGTAGCTGTTCAGGAAGTCCTCGTCTGTATAGGTGAAGAGCGAGTCTTGCGAGAAGGCAATCTGTCCGATGGTCATCCACTGGCTGTCTTCGTCGCTGGTGCTGCCGTTCAGGTTGCGCTGAATCTCCCAAAAGTCACCGTCGATGATGTCGCTGTAGAGGGGATAGTCCACTGTCCAACTTAGAAGTATCTTGGCATCGCCAGTAAAATGTGCCTTGAGGTTCTTTGGCTGGTGCAGCAACGCCACTTCCACCACGTCGCTGGTGACCTCCACTTTGTTTCCTTCTTGGTCAGTTACGTTGCATATTGCCTTCACACCCGTCATGGGCAGATCTGCCGGCAGATAGAAAAAGCCAGAGGTCGAAGGCTTATCCACCGTCATTTCCTCCGTACGGTTCGTGGCGCGGTTTGTGTATGTCACCTTCATGCTGTTCACCTTGTTGGCCTGAACGACGTAGGGTACCATCGTCTTGCCGATGTGTTCCTTGTCGAAGGCCAGCATGGGTGTCATGAGCATGACGCTGACAGAGGGCGGATCAGCGATGGAGAACTTGCCGAGCGAGAAGTCCATCGCCTTGCCGTTCGTGGTTCCCTCGCTCCACACCACGTGTGCCAGCAACTCTATTGTCTTGCCTTGCCACTCGTAAGGCACTTTCCAGCGCACCTTCATCGTCTTGTGGTAGCTGTCTTCACGGTCGGGGCCGAGCATGAACTCCAGCCAGTCAGTCCGCGTGGGGAGCACTACCTGGTTGCTGTAACCTATGCCGTACTGTTCGCAGAGGATGGTGAAGTTCTCGCCCTTCCAGCACATGGCAGCCGATTTATCTGTCCAGTCGTTACCGAGGCTCTTCCAGGCAAAGATTGCCGTTGTGTCCCCATCGACGACGGCCTTGATGCGGCTGTCTTCCGACTGATAGACATTCTTGCCGATGCGGTAATAGTCGAACGTGGGAAGCGAGAGGTCGATGGTGTTCTTGCCGGATGACATTGCCGTGTAGCTGGCTGCTTCTTTCATGTACGACACTGCTCCCGCCACTTGCGGGACGAGCAAGGCGAGAAGCATCCAGATATCGATAAGATGTTTCCGTTTCATAGAGAATAAAGGTATAAAGGTGAGTTATTTGGGGAGTGATGAGGGGGAGTTAGAGGGGAGTTACTCGAACAGGGCGTCGTCAAGCGGTTTTACCTTGAGGCTGCGGAGGTGTGTGATGTCGTTTGAGGGGACGCAGTCGTGGTGGAAGAGCCACCAGCGGCCTTCGTAGCGGACGATGCTGTGATGGGTGGTCCAACCCACGACGGGCTGGAGCAGTTCGCACTGGAAACGGAAGGGGCCGTAGGGGTTGTCGCCTACGGCAAGGCAGAGCAGGTGGCTGTCGCCGGTGGAGTAGGAGAAATAGTAGCGCCCGCCCCACTTGTGCATCCACGATGCTTCAAAGAAACGGTGCGGGTCGCCGGCCTTGAGGGGCTGGCCGTTCTCGTCCACGATGACGACCGAACGCGGAGCCTCGGCAAACTGCAGGACGTCGTCGCTCATGCGCACGACAAACGAGGGCAGGGCGGGCGCATCGGGCGGACAGAAGAGCTGTGTCTTCTTGTCGGCGGCAGGGCCTAAGTCTATTTGACAATTTGACAATTTACAATTTACATTATTTTCTTCCTCTGAGGGAGTCAGAGCGGGTCTGTACCATTGCAGCTGGCCTCCCCAGAGGCCGCCGAAGTAGCAGTATATCTCGCCGTCGTCGTCCTTGAAGACGCAGGGGTCGATGCTGAATGAGCCGCGTATGGGGTGCTGCTGAGGGACGAAAGGCCCCTCGGGACGTTCGCTGACGGCTACACCAAGATGAAAGACGCCGCCAAAGTCCTTTGCCGAGAAGATGAGGTAGTAGCGGCCGTTCTTCTCTACCACATCGTTGTCCCACATCTGCTTCTCCGCCCAGGGCACTTGGTCAACATCGAGGATGACGCCGTGGTCGGTGACGGGGGCTTCGAGGGGATTGCCCGCAAGCGAAAGCACGTGGTAGTCGCGCATCTGGAAGTGGCCGCCGTCGTCGTCGAAAGCAGCGCCAGTCTCGCGGTCGTGGGATGGGTAGATATAAAGGCGGTCGCCAAACACATGGACCGAGGGGTCGGCCATATAATCAGAAGGGAATAAATAGCGTTGTTTTTTTAGTTCATCGTTCATAGTTAGCGTTGACTTCTTTCTTCTATTTCTTTATTTATTTCGTCGAGTCTCTCATCTGTTAGCGGGTACTTATAAATAAGGTATCCTACGACAATGAGAAGTATGGCTGGGATGATGCAGGTAAACCACAAGATGGCATTCTGTGCGGTTGGTGAGTATTCGTTCAGTTTAGTATAATAAGCGTTTACTGGAGCGCTAATGAATGATGCGAGGAAAACTACGACGAAGATGCTAAGTACCAGTTGAAGGCATTTGTTGGCCTTGAACTCAGCAAACATTTCGCCAAATGTGACAGGTTTCTCGGGCGTAGTTGCAATCCTTTCTTTACAACCGAGGAAGCAAAGAAGCAAGAGGAAGAAACCAACGATGGCGAAGATACATGTCACGGTGAACCATGCTTTAGGATTTATTGGCAAAGCAGATTGCTCGCTCGCCAGATTGAAGCCTATCATGCCCATTACCAATGGTGTAATCCAACCTGCTATTGAGAAGCCAGCCTTGAAAGCAACACCTGCAAGGGCATTCACTGTGGCTGCCGGTCTGTTGCCCGTACGATATTCAGCTTCTGTGATGACTTCAGGCACAAGCGCCCACATCAAAGAGCCTACAAGGAGCCCGACGCCAGTCATAACTTTTGCTGACTGAATGAGTGTGTTGCAACTCTCGACATCCAAGAATTTTCCAACAGAGTACAGAATGACAAATCCAATAAAGCCAATCGAGAGTAGCAGATAGTAAAGTCCCTTCTTACCCACGAGCCTCTTTAACATTGGCAGAGAAGGCAAGATAACAAAGGCAGGAATAGTGCCAATCGCCATGAATGTTGCCTGATTCCAATCGATTACAGTATGGCCGGCGATGGCGAGTCCAATTGGAAAACCTGCCTGAACAACTATCTGACCGATGTTGGCGCAGACCATGCGTGTGGATGTGAGCTTGAGTACTTCATCATTGTCACGCGTCATGCTTGCCATAATAGAACCATACGGAATGTTCACCACCGAGTAAATCATGCTCAGCACGGTATAGCTGACTGTCGCATAGACAATCTTCATGCTCATGGACCATGTGGCTGCTTGAGGCAGCATCAACAGGCAAGCGGCAATGGTAAGAGGAATACCGCCATAAAGAAGGTAAGCACGATACTTGCCTATCTTGGGATTGCGATTGTCGATGTATCGTCCGACGATAGGACTCCAGAAGCAGTCAATGAGTCGAACCGATAGAATCAATCCACTAACGAAAGCGGGATTGATTTTCAATACGGTCGTAAGGTACAGCATCAGGTAACATGCTACAGTTTGGAAGATAAGGTTTTGTGCCAAATCTCCTGAACCGTATCCTATGCGCTGCAACCACGAAAGGCGATAGAAGCCTGCCTTTTCCGATGTTTCCATGGTATCGTGTTATTAATAATATTAACGTTAACCGTCAACAGCGTGACGGTTAACGTTAATTGTTGAATTATTTCATTTTATCTGCCAGCACCTTCATCCAGTAGCCGCCGATGACGGAGCGAGCCTTGAAGCCGACCATGCGGCCGGTCTTCGTGTCGTGCCAGTCGGAGATGGGCACGCGGCTCGGGGTCTCGTTGATGTACTTGTAGAGAGGCGTGACGAATGCTTTGAAGTCCTCATCGTTGTCTGCCATTGCAGCCGACCACATGATCCAGTCGCTCTTCGTGTAGTCCTTGCGGACGTCGAGCGGCAGGCCGTACTTGTTCTGCTTCTTCAGGTAGTACTTCACCTCGGTCTGCATGGCATTGTTGGGAATGATGCCGGTCTTCCAGAGCTTGTCCCAAACCATGTTGTACTTCTGGCTCCATGTGTCGACTCCAGCGCCGTAAGCCAGCTCGTAGTGGTCCTCCACCTTTGTTTCCTTTTCCCATGCGGCAGCCATTTCCTTTGCCTTGGCGTTGTACTTGGCGTAAACGTCGTCCTTGCCCATCATCTTGGCGATTTCGGCATATCCTGCCACGCCCATGATGGCTTTGATGGCGAGGTTACAGTTGCCTGCCCAATGGCCTGCGAAGTCGTCGGTGCAGAGCTGGTTGGCGGGATGGAGGCCGTTCTCCACGAGATAGTCAGCCCACGTCGTTATGATTTCCCAGTACTTCTCGACGTATGATGTCTTGTTCTCCAGCATGCAGATGGTGGCAGCGAGGGTAATCATGTTGCCGGCTTCCTCGAGCGGCATGTCGCCGCCATAGACCTGTCCATTAGCTTTGGGATATGTGCCGAGGTCGTGTGCGGCGAAGGGCTTGGTCCAACGTCCCGAGAGGCTATAGTCGAAGATAGACGTCATCATGGCCTTCTGCAGTTCGGGGTTGTAAACAAGGAAGAGAGGAGCTTCGGGGTAGGTGAGGTCGACAGTATTGACGCAGCCGTTGGAGTTGTTCTCCTTGGAGAACCAAAGCAGGTTGCCGTCCTTGTCCTCGAAGAGCTTGTGGGCAGCCATTACGTGGCGGTAGGAGCCGGAGAGTATCTCGGCATACTCCTTGCCGCCCGCCTTCATGCCGTCGTCGTAAATCATCTTGTCGAACTTGCGGCAGCGATCCATGATGCTGGCGTAGTTGCTTTCCAGACTCTTGAAGGCCTGGCAGATAGTGACGTTGCCACCGTGAGCCCAATAGCCTTTGTAGCGATGGTAGAAGTATTCGATGTCCTCTATCTCGTCGTAGCCCATCATCATGAAGCTGCTGGCCTTGTCGACGGAGCCGAAGTCGTGGGTGTAGGCAAGTACGCGTCCCTCGTCCTCCACCGAAACCTCGCCGTTGATGGCGGGCATGTAGAAGTAGCCCCAGTCGATGCAGATGCCGTCGCCCACCTTGGCAAGAATGGGTTGCTCGATGGTGCCGGTGCGGACGTAGTGTACGCCGTCGGCATCGCCCAGCTCGGTGACGGTCTTCTGCGAAGCCTTATTGACGGCAAGCAGCGGACTGGCGGTGAAGCTGATTTGCACATCGTGCTTGGCACCGTCGGTTGCCCTTACCTGATAGGAAACATAGTTGATGGGGGTGGAGATGAGGTCGAGGTCGTCGATGAGCATCGGTGCGGTGAAGACGAGGTCGAGTTCAACAGGGCCGCAGGCGAAGGTGTAGTAGGTGTTCGTGGCAAGCACGTCCACGCTCTTCTGCTCGGCAAGCTTGATGTCCGGACCTTTGGGCTTTGTGTTCTTGAAGAGGCCGAAGTCTGCGTAGGCACCGCCAGTCGTGTTGTGGCAGTGGGCGGCAATCGTGTTGCTGCCGGGTTGCAGGAGGTTCTTCAGGTCGCCGTCGAGGTGGAGCACAATGCCGTTGCGCCATGTCTCGCCCGTATCGGCAACCTTGGTGCCGTTCACGTAGAGCTCGAACACATCGTCGTGGCTGTACTTGAGGTAGAGGTCTTCCCGGAGGTCGGCATCGCTGAGGTCGACGTTGCGACGGATGTAGATGTCGCTGCCCTGGCGTCCCCAGCGGCTGCGGATGTTGTCGCCTTCGCTACCCCATGCAGCGCTTTCCGTCCGCCAGTTACTGTCGTCGTAGGTGGGTGCAGTCCAGCTTTCGCCTTTCTGTGTGTCGCGGTTCACTTTGCCTTCCCATGCTTCTTCATCCGACATAGGGGCAATGGCAGAGAGGACATACTCCTGCTGTGCGCCCATGAAGCGATAGGTGGTGCCGTCCACGGTGAGCAGGCCGAGGATTGGCTTCTCGTCGTTTGTCCAGTGGCGTGTCGTGCCGTCGGTGAGTTTGTCGTAAGGGCTCCAGATGGAGAAGTAGGGGTCGTTGACAATCAGGGGAACAGAGGGGAGCCGCAGGTCGGTCTCTGTGTAGGGTTTGAAGACGTCGTTTGTCTTGGTGCACGCGGTGACAGCTACTGCCATGAGCGCGGATAGGAATAGTTTTCTCATAAAGGATAATATTTTAATTCATAATGCATAATTCACAATTTATAATTCATTCTCCCCCTAAAGAAGGGGGCAGGGGGGCTATCTCATCGGCGGGAAGGCCGAGATGCGCAGCCTTGCGGCACCCATGGGGATGAGCGTGATGTCTTCCATGTTGCCGCGGGGTGCGTCGGCGTCGGGCAGTATCTGGCAGAGGCCGGTCTTGTCCATGCCCCAGCCTTCCACGCGGGCGCCCTTTGCCTTGATGGTGATGGGTGTGCCTGCGTGGCTCCAGGGATAGTTGTTTGCGGGCCACGTGCCGAACTCGACCTTCATGCCGTCGAGGTTGCTGCACAGGGCGTAGTTCCAGGGCGAGTCGGCATAAATCTCATACGTCGGCCACTTGCTCGGGTCGGCTGTTGCCTGCCAGTGCGAGTCGCCGATGGCAGTCTTGCGGCTGTCCTTCTCGTCGTAGCGTTCCTTTATCTTGAGGCTCATGGTGAGCGGTCCGTAGTTGATGGAGACGGAGTTCTTGTTGAGTGCCCAGACGCGCTTGGTGAGGCGCATGGGGAAGAAGAGTGTCACCTCGTCGCCGTTCGCCCACTCGCGGTTGATGCGGAGCAGGCCGCTGCGGACCTTGCAGTCAACCGTCTTGCCGTTCACCGCAACGTGTGCGCCCTCGGTCCACGTGGGGATGCGGAGGTAGAGGGGGAATGTCGCAGCTGTCTTCTTCTTGAGGCCGGAGACGGTCAGCTTGATGTCCTCGCTGAAGGGGTATTGTGTCTGTTCGTCGAGCACGACTTCCTGTCCGTCAGCCACCTTGAGCTTTGCCGTGCAGTCGCCGTAGATGAGAAGCGCAGCGCCGCCGTCGGCACTGGCCAGCACCATGTTCTCGGCGTAGTAGGGCCAGCCCATCGCGTGGTTGTGCTGGCAGCAACGCGAGCTGAAGGGGTTCATGCAAAAGAACGGACCGCCGTTGTCGACGCCCGGGTTATGATTGTTCGAGTCGGCCTGCACCTGGTTGGGGCAGGTGAGGTAGCGCAGCGCCCGCATGTCCTCGGTGAGGGCAGCGGGGTAGTCGTTGAAGGCCACGTCCTCGAGGTTTTCCATCCAGAGCAGGTCGCCCGTCTGTGCCATGAGTATCTCGTCGGAGAGCATCTGCTCGACGAAGCCGCATGTCTCGGTACCCTGTCTGGGGTCGATGTAGCCGTGGCGGCAGTTCTCGTCCGAGCCGAACATGCCTCCCGGCACCTGTCCGTAGATGCGGCGGATGAGGTGGTAGTCGTTGTATGTGGCCTTGAGGGCAGCCTTGTCGCCGCTCACCAAATACCATGTCGCCGGCTCGCGGAAGCACTCGGCCACGTTGACGTTGTGCCAGTTGGGCAGGCCGCTTTCCTGCATCCAGTTGGCCGTGCAGCGGTGTATCTTCCCGGCAAGGTCGAGCAGGAAGGCCTCGCCCGTGCGGTTGTAGAGCCAGATGACGGAGAGCAGGTTGTCGCCGCCGCGGCTGTTCTCCCAGTAGTCGCGCAGGAACTTCTCGTCGGGGTACTGGAGCTGCCATTTGTAGTAGGCCGTGAGGACGGGCAGCACGCGCTCGTCGCCGCACCATTCGTAGTAGTCCTGCAGAATTTGCAGCGCCAGCATGTTTGCCCACAGCTCGCGGCGTCCGTCCTTGTTCTCGTTGACGGGGCCGAGGAAGCCGTCTGCCTGACTGCTGCGCAGGATGCCTTCAATCCAGAACTTCGTCTCGTCGAGCAACGCCTTGTCGTTCAAGATGTAAGCGAGGTTGGCGTAGCCGCGGAGCCAGTACGGCACTTCTTCCCAGCCGTGGCTGCCGCCGGGTTCGAGCCACGCGTTGCCCTTCTTGTCGAGCCAGTCGCTGATTTCTCCGAGCTGTCCGCTCAGTCCGTTCTTCTGCCTCAGGAGCATCTCGCCCACCCATCCGCGGGGTGTGACGGCCGCGGGAGCCAGTTTGATGAAGGGGTTGGCGGGCAGCGGAGCCCGGTTGTTGACGTAGAGCGTGGCGGTGGCCTTGATTTCGTCGGGCGTCACCATGCGCGATTCTTGTGCCGAGAGCGGCAAATGCAGCATCACAGCTGCCAGAAAGAGGGCATTTTTAGCATTCATCGTGTTAAATTGTTAAATTTCGCGTGTAAAGGTACGACTTTTTTTGCCAATCTGCAAGCTATATGGGCATTTTCTTGTCAAAACGTCTCGATATTGCGAGCAGCGTTTCGGAAACCCCGTTGCGATACGTCCTGCTGCCGAACCCTGCAGGAGGAGGTCTTTGCTGCATCGCGACGAAGCAATTGCAACATCATGATAATTCAATTGCTGCATCACGACCAAGCAAACAACTATGCCTGCGAAGATGGGCATGATATACTGCTAAGATGGGCATGATGTACTGCTAAGATGGGCATGATGTACTGCTGAGATGGATATGATGGCCTGCCAAAGCAGATATGATGGCCTGCCAAAGCGGATATGATGTGCAGCCGGGGCGGGTAAAACAAAAAAGCGGGCCCGGCGATGTTGCCGGGTCCGCTTGGATATTGAAGTGAACTGATGTTTACTTCTTGATGACTTTCTTTCCGTTGATGATGTTGACACCCTTCTGAGCTTTGCTCAGGCGCTGGCCGAGCATGTTGTAGATGCCCTTGCTGGCTGTGGTGACAGTCTTGATCTCATCGGATTCGATGCCCTTGATGCCGTCGGGATCGAGCATCTCGCCGCCATAGTACTTCAGGCGCCAGTTGTCCATAACAATCCAGTCACCGCCGGGCGTGTTCTCGTCGTATGCTTTGTAAACACCGAAGCTAACGTGGCCTGGGTCGTCCTCAGGAATGTAGAATACGAGCGTGTTCTGGTAGAGACCTGCACCGAAGTAGTCGTCAGCAGCCTGGCTGCAAGCAGAGTAGGGCTGTGGGCCGAATCCCTGGTCGTTGAGGTATGTGCCGGGCATTTGCATGCCGCCCATGTAGTAACCGATGCCGGGATACTTGCCAGACTCGATGTGGATAGGCATCAGAGGCATTGTTTGTGCAGAAGCGGAGAGGCCTTCTTCTGGGATGAATTCAGGAGTTGCGAAGATGAGAGCGCGCTGCACAATCGGCTGGTGGGCAAGCACCTTCCTGATGTGTGCGTCCTCAATGCCGTCGCGGTAGTAACCCTGAACGGTGAGCATGTAAGTACCAGCGGGCAGAGCCTCAGCCTCTTCGGTAGGCCACAGATCCTGATAGTTGCTGAACTCCTGACTGTTGTAAGACTCGAGCACGAAGTTGGGGTGATCGTCGTAACGACCCCATACGGAACCATTGGTAAACATCCAGTCGTCGATGGTGAGGCGCTGGTCGTAGCCTGGGTTCTGGATGAGGAAGGTCATGTCAACAGGATTGCTTTGGTTGGCAGTCTTGATGAGGCCAAGCAGCTCTTCGCGAGAGATGAACATCCACTGGTTGGTCTCCAGTTCGGGAGTCTTACAGTCGGTATCTATGAGGTAGTAAGAGGGAGCGAAGTTGTTGTCGCCGCGCAAGCCGAGGTACTTCTTGCCGCCGCCCGTAATGATTTCCTCTACGCCGTCATCTGTTTGATTGTAGGTGGTGTCAGTCGGGAAGGTCTGGCCATACTGGCAGATATGGTAAACGTTTGTCTTGCCTTCAACAGGGATGATTTCCCAGAGGTTGTTATTCATCGGGCAGTCGATGAAGCCGTTCCAGCCCATGAAGTCCATTACGCCGTAGTCGCCGTTCGGACGGTAGGTCTCAATGTAGTAAGCGCCTTCAATTGGCTTTTCGGAATCGAAGAATGTGGCACCCTCGTCGTTAGTGGTGGTCTCACAAGCCTGAATAACCATCATCGGGTTGGAGGCATATTCAACAACTAAGTGTGCACCCCAAGCTTCGCCGCCGCCAAGGAAGTTCTTTGCGCCTACATTATATAAATAGTACTTGGGAGCCTCGCCGTAGAGCATGTCGTCAGCAATCATATCCACAGACACAGCCTCGGGAGCGCAACCTACGTAGTTCTCTTTGTGGCGTTCCATAATGGTAGCCTTGCGGGCGTAGCGCAGATTGTTGAGGACGCCTGTCCACTGGCTGGGAACAGAGCATGTGTCGAGAGCAACGACTGCATCTTCCAGAGTAGTGCCCCACCAGCCGTTGTCTTCCATCTTGCGGCAGATGTCGTAGGTGTCCTTGAGAGCCTTTACTTGAATACTGTAAAAGAAGACAGCGTCGATCTTATCCTTGAGTTCCTTTGCGTAGTTCCTGAGCTCGGCGGCGTCGTTCTTGTTTTCGTTGTAGAACTGTTTTGCTTCGGCAACGATGTCATCCAC
>CACXLY010000038.1 GCA_902768605.1 uncultured Bacteroidales bacterium | reverse complement strand
GGAACCCCCGTAACCAGTACGAGCGGTAAACGGAACCCTGAAAGGGTGGAGAGATTTCTGATGTTCTGTCGTGCTTTCAGCACTTAGTTGTTGCGATGTATTCTTTACGGGGGTTGCACCCCCGCCTATGTTCTTATCAGGCTTTCAGCCTTCATCCTTCCTCAACTAAGCTCTTACACTTATCTGAAATGAGTGCCAACTTCTATATTGTTTCCTTTTTATTCCAATGCAAAGGTACGACATTTCTGAGAGGCACTGACACCCTTTGTCCGTTTGTGTCTGTTTTATGCGCATTTATCTTGAAAATTTGTCGTGATATTTCTTGCATAATTGAATGAAATGTTGTATCTTTGCAGAAAAATAATACCTACCATGAAAAGCGCTTATAAATATGAACTTGCCGATGCTGCCTGGAGTGAGCCGCAGGACTTTCCAGCGATGGCTTAAAGAGAACCGTAGCAGGTTGTCTCGCTTTGGCGTGAAACCCACCACTCACTTGCTGCCTCCCCGGGCAGTTTGGTGGATATGTTTGCAGTACGGCATTGACTTTTAGCAGATTAGCACTTGACCGCAACAAGCGCAACAACCGCAACAGGCAAAAAAAAG
Source organism: uncultured Bacteroidales bacterium (assembly GCA_902768605.1). Next base: position 23,090 of record CACXLY010000038.1, on the reverse strand, counting down.
AGATAAGTGATTTTCGCTGTATTCGCTAATAATAACGCTATAATTATTATTATAATAATATTATTAGCAGACAATCTCTCTCGAAAATGCTTGTTGCGGTTGTTGCGGTGTTGCGCATGCAAAGTGAAAGTTTACCATTTTGAAAAACATTTTGTAAGTTAACAGAAGTCTCGGTTGTTGTGTTTTATGGAAGTTAAAGAAGTTAAAGTTCCGCCTGCGCCTGAGACGACAGCCGAAGAAGTTAGCTCGCTTTGCTCGCTTGGGGAAGTTAAAGGACAATAGTTTGGGCACCTTGATTTATGCATCCGAAATGTATCGTCCTTTAACATCTTTAACTTCATTAACTTCTTTAACTTCCGAAACTTCATTAACTTCTTTAACTTCTTTAACTCCAGAAACTTGAATTAACTACAAAACATTGAAAACATCCGAAATTTTGATGGTTTTGCTGGAAGAGAGTTCGTAAAAGAGTCCTGAAGTTCTTAAAATGAGTTCGTAGCTCCGACATTAATTGCCTGAGCTTTTTTTTGCCGTACCTTTGCCCTTGCATTCGAGATGCAATGGCGAGTGAAGGCTGCGGTTCAGCATAGCTCGAGCGGACTCGGCTCTGCATTCACCTTGCACTTCACTTGCACCTGTCAATCTGCAGAACGACACAATTAAATCAAGTTTCAAACCTAAAACCTACACAAAAATGAAAGTAGAAAATATCAAAGTCCAATTAGTCGGAGAATTACATGAAGGCACTTCTTCCACAACAGGCAAGAGCTGGGCAAACCGTAACAACCGCAACAAGCGTTTTCAAGAGAGACAGTCTCCTCTATAAAGCGATGGGGACTCTCTTTTTCATCACCCATCTTTTCATTCTTTTTTGCCCTTTCTTTTGAAAATTGAATAAAATGTTATATCTTTGTGCCCGTAAAAATGACGAAATCGTAAAAAAAGGATATTATGGCACAGAAACCAAGCATACCCAAAGGGACGCGCGACTTCGGACCGCAGGAAATGGCGCGCCGCAACTACATCTTCAACACCATCCGCGAGGTCTATTCCCTCTATGGCTTCGAGCAGATAGAAACGCCTGCGATGGAGAACCTCTCCACCCTGATGGGCAAGTACGGCGAGGAGGGCGACAAACTGCTCTTCAAGATACTCAACAGCGGCGATTTCCTGCGCGGCATCTCAACCGACGACCTTGCCTCCGGCGCTACAGGACACCTCGCTGCCCAGCTTTGCGAGAAAGGCCTCAGATACGACCTCACCGTGCCATTCGCACGATATGTCGTGCAGCATAGAGAGGAGCTCACCTTGCCCTTCCGTCGCTATCAGATACAGCCTGTCTGGCGAGCCGACAGACCTCAGAAAGGGCGTTACCGCGAGTTTTATCAGTGCGATGCCGACGTGGTGGGCAGCGACTCCCTGCTCTGCGAGGTGGAGCTGATGCAAATCATCGACGAGGTGTTCCGCAGGTTCGGCATCCGCGTCTGCATCAAGATAAACAACCGCAAAATCCTCTCAGGCATAGCTGAAATGATAGGCGAGGCCGACAAGATAGTGGACATCACCGTTGCCATCGACAAGCTCGACAAGATAGGGCTCGACGCCGTGAACGAAGAGCTTCGCGAGGACGGCATCAGCGAGGAAGCCATTCAGAAGCTGCAGCCCATCATCAACCTCAGCGGCACAAACGAGGAGAAGATTCAGACCATGCGCAATGTGCTGCAGGGCAGCGAAATAGGGCAGAAAGGCCTCGACGAAGTGGAGTATGTGCTGAGGACTCTGAATAGTCTGAATAATCAGAGTACTCCGAATACTCTGAGTTCTCTGAAAAGCATGCTCCAGCTCGACCTCACCCTTGCCCGCGGCCTCAACTACTATACCGGCGGCATCTTTGAGGTGAAGGCCCTCGATGTCGAGATTGGTAGCATCACCGGCGGTGGCCGCTACGACAACCTGACAGGCATCTTCGGCATGCCAGGCTTGAGTGGAGTGGGGATTAGCTTTGGCGCAGACCGCATCTACGATGTCCTGAACCAGCTCGACCTCTATCCCGAAGCTGTCACCACAGCCACGCAGGTGCTCTTCATCAACTTCGGCGAGAAGGAGACCGCCTACTGCCTGCCCATCATCGCAAAGCTCCGCGGACAAGGCATCCGATGCGAAATCTATCCCGATGCCAGCAAGATGAAGAAGCAGATGCAGTATGCCAATCAGAAAGCTATTCCCTTCGTCGCCATGACCGGCGAAACGGAAATGCAGGCTGGAAAGGTGATGCTCAAGAACATGACAACAGGCGAACAGCAACTCCTTTCGCCAGACGACATCGAAGCATCTGTCAATTCTAACTTTTAACTTTTAATTGCTGAGATGTCCGCAGCCCTGTACCTCATTCCTGTGACTCTTGGCGAGACTTCCATCGAGCAAGTCCTGCCATCCTACAACCATGAGGTCATCATGGGCATCCGTCACTTCATCGTCGAGAACATCCGCTCTGCCCGTCGCTTCCTGCGGCAGACTGACAGGACGTTTCCCATCGACGACACCACCTTCTTCGAGATGGGCAAGCACTCGGATGAAAGGGCATTCAGCCAGTATCTGCAGCCTCTGCGGGAAGGCAAACCAGTCGGCGTCATCAGCGAAGCAGGCTGTCCTGCCGTTGCCGATCCGGGTGCTGACATCGTCGGCATCGCCCAGAGAGAAGGCCTGCGAGTCATTCCCCTGGTGGGGCCCAACAGCATGATAATGGCCGTGATGAGCAGCGGACTTGGCGGGCAAAGCTTTGCCTTCAATGGCTATCTGCCTGTTGATACAACTGACAGGGCAAAGAAGCTCAAGATGCTGGAGACGAGAGCTTGGACCGAGGGGCAGACACAACTCTTCATCGAGACTCCCTACAGAAACGAGAAGATGTTTCAAGCACTCCTCGCAGCCCTCCGACCTCAGACGCGCCTCTGCATCGCAGCCGGCATCACAACTCAAGACGAATACATCCGCACCCTTCGCATCTCCGAATGGAAGAACACAAAGCTGCCCGACCTAAGCAAGATACCTGCCATCTTCCTGATAAATAAGTAATACTATGTAATTCATAATTCTTAATTCTTAATTCATAATTAGGCGCGGTAGTAAATTCTTAATTTTTATTTCTTAATTCTTAATTGTTTTGAAATACTCCATCATAGTTCCCGTATATAATCGTCCCGATGAGGTCGATGAGCTGCTCCAAAGCCTTATAATGCAGACATATAAGGATATGGAGGTCATCATTGTGGAGGATGGTTCGAGCCAGCCTTGCGAAGCCATAGTCCATAAGTATGCCGGCAAGCTACAGCTCCGCTATTATACGAAGGAGAACAGCGGGCCCGGGCAGACGCGCAACTATGGCGCAGAACACAGCCAGGGCGACTTCCTCATCTTCCTCGACAGCGACTGCGTGCTGCCTCCGGGCTTCCTGAAAGAGGTTGAAGCTGAGCTGAACAGGAAGGAATGCGATGCCTGGGGCGGGCCCGACAAAGCTCACGAAGGGTTCACGCCAGTCCAGAAAGCCATCAGCTACAGCATGACTTCCTTCCTCACCACCGGCGGCATTCGCGGAGGCAAGAAGCAGATGGACGGGAAGTTCTATCCGCGCTCCTTCAATCTGGGCATTCGTCGCAGCCTCTACCGTCAGTTGGGCGGCTTCTCTTCGATGCGTTTCGGCGAAGATATCGACCTGAGCCTGCGCATCTACAAGAGCGGAGCAAGCTGCCGCCTTTTCCCTGATGCTTGGGTATGGCACAAGCGACGCACAGACTTCAAGAAGTTCTTCAAGCAGGTTCACAACAGCGGCATTGCCCGCATCAATCTGATGAAGCGGCATCCGGGCAGTCTGAAGCTCGTGCATCTCCTGCCAGCTGTCTTTACGATTGGAACGTTCCTTTGCCTGTTGCTTTTCCTCGTTGGACTGTTCTTTGCAGGCATCGGGCTTTATACTGGCTTTTTCGGTGGCACAGGCTGTAACATGGGACTCGTCGTCGCTTTCCTGGGCGCAGCAATAATGCTCCTTGCTTTACTTCCTCTTCTGTTCTTCTCGCTGATAGTCTTCATCGACAGCTCCATACGAAACAAAAGCACCCGGATAGGCCTCCTCTCCATTTGGGCAAGTTTCATCCAGCTCATCGGCTACGGGACAGGCTTCCTTCGAGCTTGGTGGCTGAGGTGCATATGCGGCAGAAACGAGGAACTGCAAGCGTTTAAAGATAACTTCTATAAATAAATAAAAAAAAGACAACAGACTATTGACAACGGACAACGGACATCAGAAATATGAATTAAGAATTAAGAATTAAGAATTTAAAATTGTAAATGCGAGATGCAAACGATAAAGAACTGGGCTCCTGAAGACCGACCTCGTGAACGGTTGCTTGCCAATGGCGCAGACACATTGAGCAAAGCTGAACTGCTGGCTATCCTTATCGGTAGTGGCACGCCTGGCAAGTCGGCAGTCGATATCATGCGAACAGTCCTTGCCGACTATGGCGACAGCCTGATGTCTCTGGGAAAGGCTTCCGTTCAGGAGCTGACGCGATATGATGGAATAGGGGAGGCGAAGGCCGTCACCATCATCGCAGCTTGCCAACTTGCCAACCAGCGCCTCAAGGAAGGGCTGCCAAAGCGGTTGCGCATCAAGGATTCGTCGGATGCAGTCGACTACTTCAGGCCAAAGATGCAGGACCTGGATGTGGAGGAGTGCCATCTGCTCCTGCTCGACCAGGGGATGGGCGTCAAAGGTTCAGTCCTGCTCAGCAGAGGCGGCATTGCCAGTACTTCGGTGGATGTGCGTTGCCTGCTTCGCCATGCCATCCTTGGACAAGCAGTTGCCGTGGTGCTCTGCCACAATCATCCAAGCGGACGAACCCAACCAAGTCGCGACGACGACAACCTCACCAAGAAAGCCGATGAAGCCTGCAGGGCAGTCGGCATCCGTTTCGTGGACCATGTCATCTTTGCAGGAAACGATTACTATAGCTATCAGGAAAATGGAAAACTCTGAACTTGAAATGCAGGAACGGGTCATCGAAGTGCTCAAGACCGTCTTCGACCCTGAGATACCCGTCAACATATACGACCTCGGACTCATCTATCGCATTGAGCTTAGCGAGGGGAATACCGTGCTTAGTGTCGATATGACGCTCACAGCACCCAACTGCCCTGCTGCAGACTTCATCGTCGAGGATGTGCGGCAGAAGCTCGAGACGATAACAGGCCTCGAGAAAGTCGATGTCAACCTCGTCTTCGAACCTAAATGGGACAAGGACATGATGAGCGAAGAAGCTAAGATGGAACTGGGATTCTTGTGAAAAGTTGAAAAGGTGAAAAAGGGAAAAGGTAAAAAAGGGAAAAGGTAAAAAAGGGAAAAGGTAAAAAAGGGGAAAAGGTGAAAAACTAAAAAGTTGAGAGATGAAGAACGTTTATTTTATAAGTGATGCCCATTTGGGTTGTCTTGCACTCAAGCATCGCCGTCAGCAGGAAAGACGATTGGTGCGTTTCCTCGATGAGATAAAGGACAAGGCTGGCGCCATCTACATGCTTGGCGACATGTTCGACTTCTGGTTCGAGTATCAGACCGTAGTGCCTAAGGGCTTTACGCGTTTCCTTGGCAAGATAAGCGAACTGACGGATATGGGCATCGAGGTGCACTACTTTACAGGCAATCACGACATTTGGTGCCTCGACTACCTGGAGAAGGAGTGCGGCATGATTCTTCATCACAATGCCCTTACCATCGAGATTGGCGACCAGACATTCTATCTCGCTCATGGCGACGGACTTGGCGACAGGGACTGGAAGTTCAAGTTCATTCGAAGCATCTTCCACAACAAACTTTGCCAATGGGCTTTTCGCTGGCTGCATCCGGCCTTTGGCATTCCTTTCGGCCTGAACTGGGCAAAGCACAGCCGCATGAAGCACGACGAAGAACCACCTTATCAGGGAGAGGACAAGGAGCCGCTCATCATCTTTGCCAAGAAGTATCTGAAGGAGCATCCCGAAGTCGATTACTTCATCTTCGGACACAGGCACATCGAGCTTGACCTCGCTCTCAGCCATCAGACGCGCATCCTCGTCCTCGGCGACTGGATTACGCAGTTCACCTATGTCGTCTATGACGGCGAACAGCTTTATTTAGAGAGCTATACCGAGGGAGAAGCGCCGCTGTAGCCTATTTGCTCAGCAGCTTCTTCCCGTTTCGGATAACGATTCCTTTCTGCGATTTGCCCTTCACTACTTTGCGTCCGCTCAGGTCGAAGGCATCATTGTTGTCGGGCTGTGAGCCTTGCACTTCTTCTATCCCGTCATAGAAGTCGGGTAGGGCCTGATAGTAGAGCGCGAAGTTGTCGAAGCAGCACCACTGGTCGCCCTTATAGACATCGCACTTCAAGCCGAACCTCAGCTCCGACTTCGTCTCCTGAGTATATTCTATCTCGTTCTGATAGCAGCCCTCAGCAAAGCGAATGCCTGCTGCATTCATGCTGTGCGGATAGCCTTTCTGATTGTCCACAGGGCCATACGACGAAGCATCCGGCCAAGTCTCGGAATAGAGCGACTTCACCTTCACCTTCTTGTCGTTCACATAGAGGTAGGCCTGAATGTTCTCCGTCCCAGCTCTGTAGGCTGCTCCGCCATCGTTGCCACCAGTACGGAAGAAGGCATTGCACTTGACGGTATAGACGCCTGGCTTCATGTTCGAGAGTGTCTGATAGAGGTCGAAGGACTTGTTGTACTCCTCGCCGCAGCCTGAGCGATAGGTTGGAGCGCCCTCCCAACCCTCTTTGGTTGAGAAGTCGTAGTTGGCGATGAAGAGTGTCATGTCGAAGTACTCGCCCTGCTTAGGCACGGCACCTTCGGCTTTCAGGTAAGTGTTTATGGCATTCTTCAGAGTCGTCAAGGCATTGTTGACTTCCGACTGAGAAGTAGCTTTGGCGTAAGTGCTTTCGCTCCTGTTTATCTTCGAGAGGAAGGCTTCGAGGGGCTCTGACTCCAAACTTACCTCCACATTCTTGTCGGCACAATTCTTCCAGTAGCGGAATTCCTCGCAGAGCGGCATAATCTCCTTGATGGTGTTCTGTATGGTTTTTGTCTCGTTGAGGAGCGACTTTATCTGAGTGTCCGAAAGGCTTCCCGATGTTGCCCTATCCAGCAGGCGAATGATGTTCTGCTTCAGCTTCTCGGGCAGCAGACTGTTGTGCGACATCACCTCCAACTGCCTTACAACTGCTTCCAGCCGACGCGTCAGCACAGTATTGTCGCCCACCTTCTCGATGCTCATGTAGTCGATGTTCGGCATCCAACTGCTTTGGTTGTAAAGCTCGATGCTGTTTGAGCCGGCATTGAGGTGAAGCTTCATGCTGTACTCCTTGAAGGTAATCCAGTTTGTGGTTTGTGCTGTCACATTGCCCATCTCCTCTCCATTCAGGACGACGCTGAACTGCCGTCTTTCCTGCGAAGCAACGGCAAAGCGGACTGTATAGTCTCCTTCCTCTGCCACAAAGACATCCTTCCACAGCAGCGAGTTGCTTCGCTTTCCTCCCAGCCAGCTGACGAAAGCGCCGCCGTTTGCTGCTGAATTCTTTTCGTGGATAGCCGAACCGACAGACTGATGGTTGTATATCTCTTGATAGTCATGTAGGTAGGCCGTCTCTGCCTCGTAGATGTATCGGTCGAGCCGTTCCTCTGCTTCCAGCTTGTAGATGCGGGTTGCATGAGGCGGCACAACCACCGACATGCCTCCCTCCATCGTCCCCAAGTCCTGATGCTCGAAGAGGTCGCGCACCATTACCTGCCCGCCAAGGTCAACCTCGCTGAAGCTCAGGCACATCTCTTCTTCCCTGTCGGAAGGGTTGTAGAGCGCCACAGCCCTTGTCTTGCCATGAAGCGAAAGGATGTCTTTGGCAAGGATATAGGTCTCGCCGACATGTTGGACGACGTATGCTTGCAGTCCCAGCGGGTCTTGGTTCAGAGCGATGAGTTCCTCGTTCTTCAGGAGGGCAAGCGGACGCTCCTTGATGGTCGCCATATTGCAGCCGATGAGCAGCGGGCTCGACATGATACACCACATTCCGAAGTGCGTCTTGTCCTCTTCTTCCGACATCGAGCGACCTACTTCCAACATATCCATGTCGTTGTAGCAGCCGTCATAGCAGAAGGCTGACAGGTAGAGGTTCTCGGCGATGATGCCTTTCACGGATTCCCAGCCGTCGTAGATGTCGCCCGTTGTTCGCCAAGAGGTTGAGACGTCGTGCGCCCAAGTGCCGGGAAAGGCCCATCGGCAGAGGTTATAGCGCACATCCTTGCCCGTGTTCAGGATGGCATTATGGATGGCTGTATATTGTTCCTGCTCATTCAGGCCGGCATGGTTGCCGCCGCAGTAATCGACCTTGATGAAGTCGAACTCCAGCTCTTTAAAGTAGAAGTCGGCATCCACCTGCTCGTATCCGTAGAAGCCCACATTCGTATTCCTCGTATCGCCATTGCTGATGCTGCCGCAAGTGCAGTCGCCTGCATCGCTGTAGATGCCAGCCTTGAGGCCCTTGGAGTGAATGTAGTCGCTCACCACCTTCAGCCCATGAGGGAAGCGCTGGGGATGGATGCGAACCTTGCCTTCTGACGTGCGCCCATACTGGAAGCCGTCGTCGATGTTAATGTATTGGTAGCCAACATCCTTCAGGCCTTGCGAGACCATTGCATCGGCTTGACCCTTGATGATGTCTTCCGAGATGTTGACTAAGAAGGTATTCCACGAACTCCAACCCATCGTTGGCGTTTCCACCTGAGCATTCAGGCTAAGTGCACAGCCCATCAGCAGGCTGCCGGCTAAGAGAAGATGTTTCATTATATGTATGCGATTAGAATTATTCGATGGCTGCTGCAAAGCCGCCGTTCCTTGCCATCTTGATGTTGAAGGTCGAGCCTTTGCTGACGGTCTGTTCTGCCCTGTTGTAGTGCATGGCCTGATAGTCGGCGTTCTTTCCATCGCGGTAATAGGTCATCTTGTGATTGCCTTCACCGAGAAAGTCCATGCTGATGTTGAGGTCGCGAGGTGTATTGTTCGTGATGCCACCGACGAACCACTTCGAGCCCTTTCGCTTAGCCACGACAACATACTCTCCAGCCTCGGCAGCAAGGCAGCGTGTCTCGTCCCAAGTGGTTGGCACAGAGGCAATATAGCGTGCACAATCTTCGTTCTGGTAGTAGCGTGTAGGGTTATCGGCCAGCATCTGCACACCACTCTCCAGCACGACATACAAGGCCATCTGGAAGGCACGTGTGCCCATTGCTCCCGAATTAGGACGTTCAGCACGATAGCGGTCGGGCTGCATGTTGTTCATGCCTCCAGGCGTAAAGTCAGCAGGGCCTACTGCATTGCGGATGAAGGGCAGGTAGGTGGTGTTCTCGGGTCGGCAGCCTCCCATCTGTTCGAGGCCACGAATGCCCTCATAGGATACGAGGTTGGGGTACTCTTGCTCCAGACCTGCTGGGGTGAACGAACCGTGCCAATCGACGATGATATGGTGCTTGGCAGCCTCGGCTGTAACGCGCTTGTAGAAGTTGACCATCCATTGGTCGGCATGGTCCATGAAGTCAATCTTTACTGCCGGAATGCCCCAGCCGGCGTAGGTCTCAAAGATGGTGTCGAGGTGCTGATGTACCGTCAGCCAAGGCAACCAGAGCACTACTTTCACACCTTTGGCATTGCAATACTTGATGAGGTCAGGCAGGCGAAGGTTATCGTTGCCATGGAAGGGGTCGCGAGTGGATTTCGCCCATCCCTCATCAAGCAGTATGTACTCGATGCCATACTTCGCAGCGAAGTCGGCAAAGTAGCAGTAAGTCTCGTAGTTGCATCCTGCCCTGAAATCCACATCGGGACCGAAGGGAGCAGCTCCGTTCCACCATTCCCAGGAGAACTTGCCCGGCTTTATCCAGCTCACGTCGGAGAGTGCGCTGCGACGTGCCAGCTGCACGGGAATGGTCTGTTCTACAATACCTCGCGAGTCAGTCACGACGACGAAACGCCATGGGAAACTTCTGCGTCCTTGTGTCTTGGCAATGTAGTCGGCCTCTTGCGTGATGTTCTCGCCGCGGTCACCACGAGGTTCCCACTTGATGGGAGCTTTGGGGAAGGTTGTCGTGATGCCTTTCGCGTTGGCCTTAAAGAACAGGCGGGGATAGTCGTCTACATCGCTCTCGCCTATGAGTAGCTGTGTGTCGTCGGCACGAGAGAGCAGAGCCGGCACGGTGGCGATGTTGCCATCCTTATACCAATCAGCTATACTCTTGTGCTGGTAGGCTTCCTCGTAGGAAGTGTTGAACGAACCACAAGGCTGTATATGAGCTGTAAAGCCCTCGACAGGCTGGATGGTGAACTGCTCGTCCTTGACCTCAATCTCACCTTTCAGGTTCGTCACGAAGCGATAAGCCACGGCGTTATCCATCACGCGAAGCTCTAACTTATATTGTCCAAAGTCCAGTGTAGCAAGCGTATATTGGCTCTCGATGACTGAATACTTCAGAGGCACGACAGGTCGAATCGTTTCCTTGGCCGATGTCTGCTTCACGCTCTTTGGTGTTGCATCGCCACCAAGGACAAGGTTGCCCAGGTTCATGCTGATGTCGGAAGTGGTGAACACGGGCTTTCCGTCGCGACTGACCGTCCAGCCCAGCTTGCCTTTTTCTGTCTGCAACTCAACGGTAAGCTTTGCTTGGGGGGACTTGATTGTCACAGCCTTGCCTGCTGCGAGAGAGGTCAGAGTGGCAACGAGAGCCATTGCCATACAAAATAGCTTTTTCATAATGATAATTTAAGACTATGTTAGAGAATAATTTGTCTGTAATGGAAAATTGTTAGTTTTGCATTGCAAAGATACAAAAAATAATGCACAATCGCATTATCTTAATAAAGGAAAAATAATATTATACAAAGAAAGTCCATCTTTTGACGAAGAGGAACCGGTAATATGTGGCAAAAAGAAGAGGAAGCCGACGCGTCATCAGCAATTTAGGAAAGTGATGCTGGACACTTAGGAACGTGATGCGAGCAATTTAAGAACGTGATGCTGGACACTTAGGAACGTGTCGTGAGCAACTTAGGAACGTGATGCTGGACACTTAGGAACGTGTCGTGAGCAACTTAGGAACGTGTTGCTGGCAGAATTAGCTCAGCACGATTCCGAGGTTGGCAGGAAGCGTGAGGACGAGTGGCTCAGATGAATTAAATGGTATACTTAGCTTTTTGCCACTCAAGGTATTAGTCATCGACATCTTTTCCTTTTCTTTAATTCCCGTAAACTCAAAGAAATGCTTGGGAAGATTAAGTGAAATGGTCTCTTCCTGGTCGGAAAAGTTGGCGATTATCAAGGCAAATTCCTTGCCATTATGGCGAATGAAAGCATACTGCCGATGCAGGTGGGGGCTGGCATACATCAGGTCGTAGAAGCCGCCTTCAGTAAAAAGCCTCTGCTCCCGAATCTGAAGAATGCTCCGATAAGTCTTTTGCAACGACAATTCCTCTTGGGTCAGCAGTTTACCGTCAAAGCGCCCTTTATTGCGCCAGCGGCGGATGGTAGGCACACTCCAATAGTCGAAGATGGTGGTTCGCCCGTCCTGACCGCTGAAACCCTCTGCATCCATGCCTCGCTCGCCAAGTTCCTGTCCGAAGTAAAGCATGAAGGGGCAGGGCATCAGAGTGCTGACGAGGAGTGCCGACAAGGCTCGCCTGGCATCTCCAAGCAGGAAATCGCTCGCCAGTCGCTGCTCGTCGTGGTTCTCGAGGAAGTTGAGCATCTGCCCCCGTATATCGTCCACCGCTTGCCAGCAGGCTGTGATGCTACCTGTGCTCTGACCGCGGGAAACGTTGAGCAGCGTGTCGTAAAGCCCCACTTTGTCGTAGAGATAGTCGAAATGGCCTCGATGGATGTAGTCGCGATAGAGGTTTGGATTATAGACCTCGGCTATGAAGATGATGCCCGGGAAGCGCTCTTTCACCTGTGGCAACGCCCACTCCCAGAACTCGACAGGCACCATCTCGGCCATGTCACAACGGAAGCCGTCGATGCCCTTTGCTGCCCAATAGAGCAGGATTTGCAGCATCTTGTGCCAGGTGTCGGGAGTAGGGGAGAAGTGGCCTTGCTTGCCACCAAGGTAATCGACGCCGTAGTTGAGCTTCACCGTCTCGTACCAGTCATTCTTCGACGGCCAAGAAGTGAAGTTGTCATTGCCCGTAGCCTTTGCAGGAACCTCTCTGTATGTGCCATTCGGCAAAATATTGTTGAGGTGCAACTGCTCTGCGGGAAGATAGTAGAAGTTGTTTGTGGGCGAGAAAGAGCAGGTCTTGTCGTCGTCCTCTCCAAGGTCGCGCACCCCTGCAGGCTTTGCATCCGAGTGGTACTGGCGGGCCACATGATTGGGCACGAAGTCGATGATGACCTTCAAGCCTGCCTTGTGTGTGCGCTCCACCAGCAGTTCAAATTCGTGGATGCGCTTTGCAGGGTCTTTCGCAAGGTCTGGGTCAACGTCATAATAGTCGCGGATGGCATAGGGACTGCCTGCTTCGCCCTTCACCACATCGGGGTTGTCGGCTGGAATGCCAAAGGCCGAGTAGTCCGTCTTGCTGGCGTGCTCGATGATGCCTGTGTACCAGATATGGGTACAGCCAAGTGCCCGGATTTGCTCCAAAGCCTTGGCTGTAAAGTCCTGCAGCGTGCCGCATCCGTTCTCCTGCTTTGTGCCAGAAGGGATGCATGCAGCCTTATCGTTACCGAAAAGGCGAGTAAAGACCTGATAAATAGTCAATGTATTTACTATTTTACGATTTACGATTTATTATTTATTTACAATTTGACTATTTAGATATTTAGGGCCATTGAAATTGTAAATTAGCTTCCATTGTACATAAATTGTACATTGTACATCGCTAAATTGTAAATTAACAAATTCCTTCAATCGTGATGCCCTCGATGCCTTTGGCTATCTTCGTAATCATGCCTTGCAGAGCACGACCAGGACCGCATTCGGTGAACTCAGTTGCACCAGCGGCAAGCATGTTCTGCACCTCCTGATTCCAACGGACAGAGGCAGTAAGCTGGGCAATGAGGTTTTGCTTGATCTCTGCTGCATCTGTGTGAGCCTGAGCATCCACATTCTGATAGATGGGGCAAGAAGGCGTGTGGAACTCCGTCTGCTCAATGGCTGCCTGAAGTTCTTCCTTTGCAGGCTTCATGAGCGGGCTGTGGAAAGCACCTCCTACAGCCAGCACCAGTGCGCGCTTTGCACCAGCTGCCGTCAGTTTCTCACATGCCTTGTTTATCTCCTCGACATTGCCGCTGATGACCAGCTGCCCGGGACAGTTGTAGTTGGCAGGCACGACGACACCCTTGCCCTCAGCCGTCACCTCGGCACATATCTGCTCGACTGTCTCGTCGGGAAGATTGATGATGGCAGCCATCGTGCCTGGAGCAGCCTCGCAAGCCTTTTGCATCGCCATTGCACGGGCATGCACAAGGCGCAGTCCGTCCTCAAAAGAAAGGGCTCCAGCAGCGACAAGTGCGCTGAACTCACCCAGGCTGTGACCGCCCACCATATCGGGCTTGAAGTCCTCGCCCATACAGATGGCCTTGATGACACTATGCAGGAAGACAGCAGGTTGCGTCACCTTCGTCTGCTTCAGTTCCTCTGCATCGCCCTCGAACATGATGTCGGTGATGCGGAAACCAAGTATCTCGTTAGCCTTCTCGAAGAGTTCTTTTGCCTTAGGATTCGTGTCGTAGAGCTCTTTGCCCATACCTGTAAACTGTGCTCCCTGACCGGGAAAAACAAATGCTTTCATGTCTAATTGTGTTTTATTTTACTTCTTTCGGGGCGCAAAGGTACGAAATTATATTCATATAACAACAATCTTTATGCAATTATGTCTTCGCGCGTACATTATTTATTGATATATATCATTGCAAAGCGACGTTTACCACTCATCGACCCGTTGATCTCTGCGGAACGAATCGAGCTGGCTCTGAAGGCGTTTGAGGTGCTTGGCGTACTTGGCATCCGACACTACATTATGGAGTTCGTTCGGGTCTTTCTTCAGGTCATAAAGCTCATCGTAGGAATAGGAATCCTTCGGCCTGTAGAAATGCAAGAGTTTGTAGCGCCCGTCGCTCACGCCATCATGGCGCATCACATTGTGCTCGGCAGGCCAATCGTAGTAGTGATAGTAGAGATACTTGCGCCAGTTCTTCGGAGCCTTCCCGTTGTGGCTCATGACAGGAAGCAGCGAGATGCCCACCATTTGCTGTGGTTTCTCGGCATCTGCAATGTCGAGGAAGGTGGGGGCAAAGTCGATGTTCTGCACAAGAGCATCGCTCGTCTCGCCACCCTTCATGCCAGGCGCACAGACGAGTAGGGGAGTGCGAAACGACTCTTCGTACATGAAGCGCTTGTCAAACCAGCCGTGCTCTCCCATATAAAAGCCCTGGTCGCTCGTATAGACAACCATCGTGTTGTCCATCAGTCCGTTGGATTCAAGATAATCAAGTAAACGTCCAACCTGTTCGTCGATGCTGTGAATGACGCGCATATAGTCGCGAATGTAGCGCTGATACTTCCACTTCAGCAAGTCGTCGCCCGAAAGATGCTGAGCCAGCATGGCTTCGTTGCGAGGGTTATAGACCGACTCCCACTTCTCTCTCTGCTCGGGCGACATGCGCGAAAGCTGATGGCGGAAACCGTCGCCATTGCGTTCGTGCGTGTATCCCATGCCGGGCTTTATCTGCGTTACTTTCAGGTCGTAGCACATCTCCATATCCTTGGCAATGCTCATCTGCTGTTCGTGTGCTGCACGACCTCTCGTCGAATAGTCATCGTAGAAGGTTTCAGGCAGAGGGAACTCGACGTCTTCATAGAGGTCGAGCATGTCGAGAGGCGGCATCCAGTTGCGGTGAGGCGCTTTGTGGTGGACGAAGAGTGCAAAGGGTTTCGTCCGGTCGCGCTGCTCGAGGAACTGTATTGCGTGGTCAGTGATGAGGTTCGTGGCATAACCTTTCTCGACGACATACTTTCCGCCGCTCTCCTTCGAACGGAATCTCGGGTCGTAGTAGTCGCCCTGACCGGGAAGAACCTGATAGGTGTCGAAGCCTTTCGGCTCACAAAGCATGTGCCACTTGCCTATCATACCTGTCTGATAACCAGCCTTCTGCAGATACTCGCTGACAAAGGGAGCGTTCTCGTCGATAGGGCAGTCGAGCGTCCGCTGTCCACTCTGATGGCTATACATGCCAGTCATCAGACAAGCACGGCTGGGCGTACTGAGCGAGTTCTCGACATAGGCACGACGAAAGAGCATTCCGCGCTCGGCAAGGCGGTCGAGGTTGGGCGTCGGAGCCTGCTTGCTGAGCTGATGGCCGTAGGCACTAATGGCTTGATAGGAATGGTCGTCGCTCATGATATAGACGATGTTCCAACGCTGAGCCTGGGCAGCGTTGACGGCACAGCTGCCAAGGAGAAAAAGGGGAAGTTTGTTCATGGCACTTGTTTTTATCAAATATCTTGTATCATTCGTTCCTGCGCGATGGCTATCTCTTGCATGATGCGCGTCACATAAGGTATCACGATATGGCATTCCTGTTTGTTCTCGATGAGATTGAGGAACTCCTGGAACTCGTAGCTGAGGCGATGGCGGCCAGTCTCGCTCTTGTAAGTCATTGGCTCTTGGCCCTTAAGGTGAACGGTAAAGGAGTCGAGGATGCTAACGGAACCGTGCACTTCGATGTAACCATTCTCGCCCTGGATGCAGCCATACGAGAGGCCGTCGCTGTCCTTCGAAGCACTCAGAACGGCAAGCGAAGAAGGGTAGTGGCAGAGTAGGGTGCCGCTTGTGTCGATGCCATTGTAGCCGCGATTGCAGTCATATCGAATGGTGCGAGGCGGTCCGAAGAGAGCTATCGTGAAGCAGAGGTTGTAGATGTTGAGGTCGGCAAGCGTGCCACCAGCCATCGCCGGGTCGAAGACGGGCGTCAGTTCGCCCTTGAGATAGCGGTCGTAGCGACTGCTGCGTTGGGCATAGTTGCAGTGAACCATCCTGATCGTCCCCAGCTTAGGCAAGAACTCCTGAAGCCGACGGAACATGGGCATGTAGAGCAAGGAGAAAGCCGGCAAGCAATACACGCATCGCTGTATGGCCGTGTCGATAAGTTCTTCTGTCTGAACGCGGTCCACGGCAATTGGTTTCTCTACGATGACATTCTTTCCAGCAAGCATTGCTTGCATCGCATACTCGTGGTGAACATGATTGGCATTGGCGATATAAACGTAGTCAGCTTCCGCTTCTTGAAGCATTCGCTGATAGTCCGTGTAAACGAAGCCCGTCGGAGCATAAGCCTGACAAAGGTCGATGGCATGCTCAACGCTTTGTTCGCGAGCATAAATGCCTGTCACTTCAATCTTTCCAGCAAACTCTTCATGCAGCATCCGCATGACTTCCTCGGCAATCTTGCCAGTTCCAGCTATTGAAATCTTCATATATGGTTAATCATGTTTTGTCTCATTTTTTTTGCAAAGATATATAATTTCAATCAAAAGGCAAAACAAATAGGGGATATTCCTTATTATTTTATATTGTTTCTCCACCTTTATACATTTCATCAAGATATTGCTTCACCATACTAAACATAACGTCGATTACTTTCTAATACTATTGCTAAAATGTTATTATAGGATAAAGTCAGTGGCGTAAACCAAGGCTTGATGCTACGAAAAACTATCTGTCGAAAAATCCCACAGCAAGGAATTCGTTTTCCCACAGCAAGGAACAGCTTTTCCTACAGCAAGGAATTTGCTTTCCTACAGCAAGGAAAAAGAAAGGCAATGCCATACTTTGCAGACGCATTGCCTTTATAATTGTCTTTCCGACGAACTATATGTCTTTCCGTCAAAGTTTTAGAGGATTCCCAGTTCCCTGAAGACTTTCTTAAGCTTTATGACGGATTCGTCAACTTGTTCGCGCGTGTGGTTGGCCATGAGTGCATAGCGGACGAGTGTGTCCTGCGGTGCACAGGCTGGCGGAATGACGGGATTGATGAAGACGCCTTCGTTGAACGCTTTGGCTACGGCCATGAAGGTCTTGTCCGTGTCGCGCACATAAAGTGGAATGATGGGGCTCTCCGTATCGCCAATCTCGAAACCTTCCTCGCGGAAACGCTTCAGGGCATAGTTCGTGACGCTCCAAAGTGCTTCCAGGCGCTCGGGCTCATTCTGTATGATATGGAGTGCCTCGCGAGCCGCTGCCGTTGCTGCAGGTGTACAGCTTGCGCTGAAGATGTAGGTGCGGGCGGTGTGGCGGAGCCAGTTGATGACGCTGCTGTCGGCCGCGATGAAGCCGCCGATGGATGCCAGGCTCTTCGAGAATGTGCCCATGATGAGATCCACGTCCTTGGTCAGGCCGAAATGGTTGCAGACGCCCCTGCCCTGCTTGCCGAAGACACCGATGCCGTGAGCTTCGTCCACCATGATGGCGACGTTCTTGTATTTCTTCTTCAACTCGACGATTTCGGGCAGCTTGCAGAGGTCACCCTCCATGCTGAAGACGCCGTCAACTACGACAAGCTTCACGCGGTCGGGTTCGCACTTCTGAATCATCTTCTCGAGGTCCTCCATGTCGTTGTGCTTGTACTTGAGTTGCGTAGCAAAGCTGAGACGGCGTCCGTCGACGATGCTGGCATGGTCGCGGTCGTCACAGATGACGTAGTCGTTACGGTCAACAAGCTGACTGATGACGCCGCTGTTGACAGTAAAGCCCGTTGCGAAGCATAGTGCCTCGTCCTTGCCTACAAACTCTGCCAGTTCTTTCTCGAGCTGTACATGAATGTCGAGCGTGCCGTTGAGGAAACGGCTGCCTGCGCAACCACTGCCGTATTTCTGCATGGCAGCGCAACCTGCATCGATGACGCGCTGGTCGCCAGTCAGACCTGTGTAGGCATTCGAACCGAACATCAGCACGCGCTTGCCTTCCATGATAACCTCAGTGCCCTGCTTGCCTTCTATCTCGCGGAAATAGGGGTATATCCCCTGCGCCATAAACTCCTGAGGGAGTGTGTACTTGGCGCATCTTTCTTGTAATAATCCCATGTAAAATGTTTTACGATGTACTATGTACAATTTAAATTTTGCGCTGCAAAGGTACAAAAATTAGTTCATAGTTCATAGCTCATAGTCTATTTTTTTCGCTTGCCTGCTGTTTTTGTTCTTTTTTCCTTAATCCTTATTCCTTAATCTCTAATCTTTTTTGTATCTTTGCAGCGCGAAATATGGAGAAAAGGACCAAGATAGTATTCATCGTCAACCCCATTTCGGGCACTTCGGACAAGCAGCACATCATCGACCGCATCCCGAAGTACCTCGACAGCAACCGCTTTGAATGGACCATCTGCAAGACTGAGCACAAAGGTCATGCAGCGGAGTTCGTGGCAAGAGCTGTTCAGGAGGGGGCCGACATCGCTGTGGCTGTGGGTGGCGACGGCACGGTCAACGAGGTGGCGCGAAGCCTAATTCACACTGAGACGGCGCTTGGCATCATCCCCTGCGGGAGCGGAAACGGACTGGCCCGGCACCTCTATATCCCGATGAGTCCCGATGGCGCCCTCCAAGTTCTTGCGGATTGTCACATCGAGGCGCTCGACTATGGCCTTATCGACGACGTGCCCTTCTTCTGCACCTGCGGCGTGGGCTTCGACGCTTTTATCAGCGATCGCTTTGCCAAAGCAGGTCGCAGAGGCCTTCTCACCTATATTGAGAACACGCTCAAGGAGGGACTGAACTACAAGCCAGACACTTACGAGATTACGATTGACGGCGAGCGGCAGGTCTATAAGGCTTTTCTCATCGCCTGCGCCAATGCCAGCCAGTACGGAAACAACGTGTACATCGCACCTCATGCCAGTATGAGCGACGGCTTGATGGACGTTACCTTGATGGAACCTTTCACGGTTCTCGAGGCGCCGCAAATCGCCATCCAGCTCTTCAACAAGACGATTACAACCAACAGCCGCATCCATTCCTTCCGCTGTAAACACTTGCATATCAAGAGGAGCGCACCGGGGGTGATTCATTTTGACGGCGACCCCAAGGAGGCAGATGAGGAGCTGGATGTAAGGTTGGTGCCTCAGGGCATCCGCATGGTTGTGAATACTAAGGAACAGCCCTACCTTCCTCCCCTACTCCGCACATTTACCGACTTCTATCATGGTGTGAATGAGGAGATTTCGACTTTCGGTGCGGACCTCAAGGCGGACTTTATGGAAGGTCAGCGGCGCATCAGCATCATCAACAAGGAACTGCTGAGGAAATTAAAGATGAAGCCTTAGCTCCTGCTCGAAGTTTGCCTTGATTGCTTCTTTTTGCTCGTCCGAGAGTGCGGGGTCTGCCTTCTCCAAAGCGACTTTCAAAGCCTCAATAGCCTTTGCCTTCGCTTGTAGCTGCCCCATTTTCACGCCACTTCTGTAGGGCGTGGCAGGGAGCAAAGCCCGATTGAAATTGCCGTCGCTCATCTTCTGACTAATCTTTATTCTCGTTTTCTTTGGGTGAAGGTTGCGGAGAAAAACGATTTCCCCAGCACCTTTCCATCTGAGCACGAAGCTTGTCCTCTGCCGGATTGCTTTGTGGATGCCAAAAGCGCTCGCCTTTCAGCTCGTCTGGAAGGAACTGTTGAAGGACGAAATTGCCTTCATAGTCGTGAGCGTACTTGTACCCCTTGCTGTACCCCAGCTCCTTCATCAGCGAGGTCGGAGCATTTCTGAGGTGAAGCGGAACGGGCTGGTTGCCGGTCTCCTGCACCTTTTGAATGGCATCGTTGATGGCCATATAGGCCGAGTTGCTCTTGGGGCTCGAGGCAAGATAGACGGTGGCTTCTGCCAAAGGGATGCGCCCTTCAGGCCAACCAATCTTCATCACTGCATCGAAAGCGGCATTGGCCAGCAGGAGGGCGTTGGGGTTGGCGAGGCCGATGTCCTCACTTGCGCTGATAACCAGCCTCCTGGCTATGAAGGCGGGGTCTTCCCCACCCTCAATCATGCGGGCAAGCCAATAGATTGCGGCATCCGGGTCGCTGCCTCGGATGCTCTTGATGAAAGCAGAGATGATGTCGTAGTGCATCTCGCCATCCTTGTCGTAAGCAAGCGGATTCTGCTGCAGACAATCGGTCACGATGGCATCCGTCACTTCGATGTCGCCCTCTGCGGGAGCCGACTCATAGACAAGCTCAAGTATGTTGAGCAGTTTTCTCGCGTCGCCTCCGCTGAAACGCATCAAAGCGCCGGTTTCTGTGAAATGGAATGTGCGTTTGCTCAGCTCGACATCATGTTCAACCGTATAGTGAGCAAGTTGCATCAAGTCCTTCTCCTCGAGCGGCTTAAGCGTATAGACTTGGCAGCGGGAAAGCAAGGGACGAATGACTTCGAAGGAAGGATTCTCCGTTGTTGCCCCGATAAGCGTGACCACGCCCTGTTCCACGGCTCCGAGCAAAGAGTCTTGCTGCGATTTCGAGAAGCGGTGAATTTCGTCGATGAAAAGTATGGGGTTGTTCTGGTTGAAGAAGCGACTGGAGCGAGCCTTCTCGATAACATCGCGCACATCCTTCACCCCGCTGGTCACCGCGCTGAGAGTATAGAAGGGAACTTCCAGCTTGCGGGCGATGATGCTGGCAAGCGTAGTCTTCCCCACTCCGGGAGGTCCCCAGAGAATAAAACTGCTGACGCGACCGCTTTCCAACATCTTTCGGAGCACAGCCCCAGGTCCCACCAGGTGTTGCTGCCCGATATAATTGTCCAGCGTCAACGGACGCATTCTTTCTGCTAATGGTTGCATAACGACTGCAAATTTACGAATAAGCGAGATAAAAACAAAGGAAATGCCAAAGATTTTTCGTGCCACCTAATAATCACGCGTGAGTAGTTGCCAAACGACACACTATTAAATCGCAATTTTGACACTATTAAATCGCAATTTTGACACTAGTAATTTGCCAACGACACGTTCCTGGCAGGCTGGCATCACATGCTTATTTCCAAACGAACCTGTAGGCAAAGCGTCTGTTTGGCGCGGTGTCGCCTGTGGTCGATAGGCTTATGATGTCGTTCGGATTGCTTGGATTGTCTGCCCACTTGAAGCGAAGGCTGAACTTCTTCCGTGTCTTGCCGAGAAGTTTGCGTGGAACGGCAATCTCTACTGCGTTGCTGCCAATGGCGACGTCCACGTCCCAGCTCCCCTTTGAATGTGTTAATTTGGAATTTTGAATGAGGTATTCGTACTCCCCATCCTCGTCGGTATCGATGAGGAGAAGCATCCAGTTGGGGTCTGTGCTGGGTGAAAGCGGCTCGGCTGTCTCGGCGGCAAAATAGATGTTCTTCTTGTCCACGGCAACAAGGCAACGAGTTATATCGTTCCGACCGCTGTTGTCGGTGTAATGATGGTCGCCATAGCCATCGTGGTCACGATGAATAACGTCGCCTCTTGTATCGAGGAAACTGCTGTCGGGCTGCCATTCGTCGAGACTGCCATCAAGCTTAATCTGCTGATAACCATGGTGAACAGGCATCGGAGCAACGCCTTTGTAGCGACGGATGTTCTGCACCATCTGCATGTAGTAATTGTCCGTCCAACCGCCTTTCATGGGAGCGATGGTTCGGTTGAACTCTGCATTATACTGGTCAACAAAGTAGAAAGGATTCTCCTTCCTGCCGAGGAAGTCGATATGCATGTCCGCCTGTCCCGAAGGATCTTTGCCGTTCTTGTACTTTCCTGCTGTCCACTCGTTCCAGTCATTAAGATAGATGAAGTCGGGGTCAACTTGAAGTGCTTCGTCCCAGCGGTCTTGGAAGTAGATACCATACTGAGTCGGATTGTCGCGCTCCTCACCAAGCCAGGGAACGAATGCCTTCTTTGGCATGTCTTTTCCATCAAGCTCGGGCTCCAAAGTCTCGCGTCGCCAGCTCTTACCGGTAATGCTGATTGGGTGCTGGGCAGGCGTCACAGCCATCTCCTCCATGCGTCCTTGGTGCTTGGAGCAAAGCTCTTCTGGCTTGAGGGCAGCCACCTTCTTATCGTTCATCTCGTAGCCGAAGCTCCATTTGTCTTCACCACCGACATAAGGTGCGCCTGCCCAAGAATGATATCCCCACCACATGTTTCTCAAAGTAAAGAACTGCTTGACCTCTTCGCTGTATTCCGTCTTGCCCTTTTGTCCGCCATTAGGATTGGCATCAACACTTGGAGTGGCATTGTATAGCAGCAATGGCTTGCCATCCCAATAGAACCAGCAATCCTGGTATCGAGGTGTCTTGTAGAAGCGTTCGTAGAGGCTCTGCACGACATCTATCACGTTGCCGTTGAATGCCCAAAAGCAGAACTTCGGCACCTTGTTGCCGAGGGCTTTCATCTCCTGCATAGTCTGGAAGAGGACTTCCCATTCATCCCAATAGCAGACGGCATTTGTGACATCCATGATGAGCACGTCAACGCCTGCATCGGCAAGCATCGAGAGGTCGTGGAAGCAGACATAGCGGTCCTGGCTAAGGAAGTAACCGTACTCGGGTTCGCCCCAATGATAGGTGGCATAAGGGAAATCAGGATTGCCTTTCGAACGCTCAGGATTCTCTTCGAGAAGCTTCGTCACATCATAAGTGTAAGGCTTTCCATCGTGAAGGTTTGGCGTGTGCCAAGTGATGTAGAAGATGCCTACAGTTCGCGGCTTGTCGGTCTTGAAGGGACACTCCTCGGCAGTCGGAAGCGTGCGACCAAGGTTATCGGTGGCGACCCAAGAAGATTGGGCAGAGGCTTGCATGCCAAATGATAAAGTGAGACTCAAAAGCATGAGTCTTAAGGAAAGCTTTTTCATGGACTTAACTATGATGGTGTTACGACAGGTTCGCGTCAAGGCGAGCAGGTTTCCTGTTTATTCTTTGTTCGCTCTCTTTCTTTCCAGGTGGTCGAGGATAACCTTTCGCATGCGCATACTCTTGGGCGTCACCTCAACATACTCGTCGGCCTTGATGTATTCGAGTGCTTCCTCGAGC
>CACXLY010000037.1 GCA_902768605.1 uncultured Bacteroidales bacterium | reverse complement strand
CGATTTCGGGAGCTGCTTCGGCACCACTCATCACAGTGGCACCCACCTTCAGTCCGTTGGGAGCAATAATATAACGCTTTTCTCCGTCGGCGTAGAACAAGAGTGCGATGCGCGCTGAGCGGTTAGGATCGTACTCGATTGTCTTAACAACGGCGGGAACACCATCCTTCTCACGTCGGAAGTCAATGAAGCGGAACCTCTGCTTGTGACCTCCACCGATATAGCGCACGGTCATCTTACCTGTATGGTTACGACCACCTGTAGAGCGCTTACCGCAAACGAGAGATTTCTCAGGTACCGATGCAGTAATTTCTTCGAAGGTACCTATAATCTTGTGTCTTTGGCCCGGTGTTGTGGGCTTAAATTTACGTACTGCCATCTTCTATTAAATGTTGCTATAAAAATCAATAACATCGCCTTCCTTGAGGGTTACGATTGCCTTCTTGAATGCGTTGGTACGTCCCTTGATGAGACCGGAACGCGTGTAGCGGTTCTTGCTCTTGCCGCCATAGACACAGGTGTTTACGTCAGTAACAGTAACGTTGTACTGAGCCTCCACTTCCTTCTTGATCTCAATCTTGTTAGCTTCGGGACGAACGATAAAGCCGAACTTGTTCTGCTTCTCTGTAATACCGGTCATCTTCTCAGTGACCAGAGGTTTGATTATGTATCCCATATCTGT
Source organism: uncultured Bacteroidales bacterium (assembly GCA_902768605.1). The sequence goes on along the minus strand of CACXLY010000037.1, from coordinate 43,802 downwards.
TTCGACTACTTATTTTGTTAAGTTTCCATCGATGACAGCGAGAGCGCTTTCAGCCACAACCATCACATCTGCATTCAAAACCTTGTACGTATTGAGTGCAGTTGCAGGCATTACCTGAACGCGTTCGATGTTTCGAGCTGACAAATATACGACTTTATCTGCACCTGGAGTGACGATAAGGGCCTTCTTGTCTGAAACTTTAAGATTTTTTAAGATTTCAACCATCGATTTCGTCTTGGGAGCGTCGAGAGTGAAATCCTCGACAACGACCAGGGCATTTTCCTGAACCTTGTATGCGAGGGCAGACTTACGAGCAAGCTGACGAACCTTCTTGTTGAGTTTGAAACTATAATCGCGGGGCTTAGGACCGAATACGCGGCCACCGCCTACGAGTACGGGAGAGTTGATATCACCGCGACGAGCACCGCCACCGCCTTTCTGGCGACCGAGCTTGCGGGTTGAACCGCTCACTTCGCTTCTTTCCTTTGACTTAGCAGTTCCCTGGCGCTGATTGGCCATGATGAGCTTCACGTCGAGGTAGATGGCGTGATCGTTGGGCTCAATAGCGTAAATGGCATCATTGAGAGCGACCTTACGTCCTGTCTCCTGACCTTTGATATTTAATACACTTAATTCCATTACTTGATAACGCTTACGATTGAACCTTTGTATCCGGGAACACTACCTTTGATGAGGAGGAGGTTGTGTTCGGGAATTACCTTTAACACTTGCAGGTTGTGTGTAGTCACACGATCGCCGCCCATTTGGCCGCCCATACGCATTCCCTTGAAGACTTTCGCGGGATATGAGCAGGCACCGATAGAACCTGGCTTACGCAGACGGTCATCCTGACCGTGAGTAGTTTGACCTACGCCGCCGAAACCATGACGCTTAACGACGCCCTGGAAGCCGCGACCCTTAGAGGTAGCGATTACATCAACGAAAGCGCTGTCAGCAAACAGCTCAACGGTGATGGTGTCACCCAAATTCAGTTCCTTGTCGAAACCTGTGAACTCGGCCAAGTGTCTCTTGGGTGTTACTCCTGCTTTCTTGAAGTGGCCCATGAGAGGAGCGGTAGTGTTCTTCTCCTTGGCATCTTCGAAACCGAGCTGAACGGCGCTGTAGCCGTCCTTCTCTACGCTTTTGATCTGAGTAACAACACAAGGACCTAATTCGATAACAGTGCATGGTACATTCTTACCCTCGGCAGGACCTAATTCGATAACAGTGCATGGTACATTCTTACCCTCGGCACTGAAAACGGAAGTCATTCCGATTTTCTTTCCTAATAATCCTGGCATTTCTGTTATTCTTTGTTATTAAATAAATAATGTGTATTACACCTTGATCTCTACTTCCACGCCACTGGGGAGCTCGAGCTTCATGAGGGCGTCGATAGTCTTTTCGCTGGAGCTGTGGATGTCAACGAGGCGCTTGTAGCTGTTCAGCTCGAACTGCTCGCGGCTCTTCTTGTTGACGAATGTAGAGCGGTTGACGGTGAAGATTCTCTTGCGTGTGGGCAGGGGAATCGGTCCGCTTACTACAGCACCTGTTTCTTTCACTGTCTTAACAATCCTTTCAGCGGACTTGTCGACCAGATTGTGGTCGTAAGACTTCAGTTTGATTCTGATTTTTGGACTCATTTCTTTCTTTTATATTATTAATAATGTATAGGGGGATAGGGTATCATCTGCAAAGAGTCATTTGCTTGCAGGTGACCCTATCCTTCTTTTCTTGTTATACCAGATCTACGCGGCCTCCCATTTCTTCGAGAACACTCTTTGCGATACCTGCGCTCACGGGTGCGTGGTGGTCGTAGGTCATTGAACTGGTAGCGCGACCGGAGGTGATGGTGCGCAGGGCTGTTACGTAGCCGAACATCTCTGCCAGGGGAACCATTGCCTTCACGAGGCGTGCGCCGGTGCGAGTGGAATCCATTCCCTCTACCTGACCGCGACGCTTGTTGAGGTCGCCGATGACGTCACCCATATTTTCTTCCGGAGTAACGACTTCCAGTTTCATGATGGGTTCCATGAGTACGGGCTTTGCCTTAGCGCAGCATGCCTTGTATGCCATCTGAGCAGCGAGCTCGAACGAGAGCTGGTCAGAGTCAACGGGGTGGAAGCTGCCGTCCACGAGCTCTACCTTCAGGCTGTCCATGGGGAAGCCGCCGAGCACGCCATTCTTCATGGCAGCCTCGAAGCCCTTCTGAACGCTGGGGATAAACTCTTTGGGGATGTTGCCGCCGGTCACGCTGTTGATGAACTGCAGACCTCCTTCCTTGAAGTCTTCATCGACGGGACCAACGTTGACGATGATGTCGGCGAACTTACCGCGACCACCCGACTGCTTCTTGTAAACCTCGCGGTGGTTGACAGTCGTTGTGATGGCTTCCTTGTAGTTAACCTGGGGCTTGCCCTGGTTGCACTCAACCTTGAACTCGCGCTTCAGGCGGTCGATGATGATATCGAGGTGCAGCTCGCCCATGCCGCTGATGACGGTCTGGCCGCTCTGCTCGTCTGTGCGGACGGTGAAGGTCGGGTCTTCCTCTGCGAGCTTTGCAAGTCCGTTGCTGAGCTTGTCGAGGTCTTTCTGAGTCTTGGGCTCTACGGCGATACCGATAACGGGATCGGGGAAGTCCATGGACTCGAGGGTGATGGGAGCACTCTCGTCGGTGAGGGTGTCACCGGTGTGAATGTCCTTGAAGCCGACGCCTGCGCCGATGTCGCCTGCGCTGATGCAGTCAACGGGGTTCTGGTGGTTGGAGTGCATCTGGAACAGACGGCTCACGCGTTCCTTCTTGCCGGAACGGACGTTGTAGATGTAGGAGCCGGCCTCCACCTTGCCGCTATAGACGCGGAAGAAGGTCAGGCGGCCTACGTACGGATCGGTTGCAATCTTGAACGCGAGTGCTGCTGTCTTCTCGTCCTCGTCTGGCTGACGGGTCTCTGTCTCGCCGGTCTCGGGGTTGACGCCTTCGATAGCGGGAGTGTCAAGAGGTGAGGGGAGGAACATGCAGACATAGTCGAGCAGTGTCTGTACGCCCTTGTTCTTGAACGAAGAGCCGCAAGTCATGGGCACGATGTTGAGTGCGAGGGTACCCTTACGGATAGCAGCGATGATTTCTTCTGTGGTTATTGACTCCGGATCCTCGAAGTACTTCTCCATCAGAGCCTCATCCTGGTCGGCAGCTGCCTCCACGAGCTTAGCGCGCCATTCGTCGCACTCGTCCTTCATGTCGGCAGGAATATCTTCGATGTCGTATTCGGCGCCCATTGTCTCGTCGTGCCACAGGATGGCTTTCATCCTAAGCAGGTCGACGATACCCTTGAAATTCTCTTCTGCGCCGATGGGCACTGCCACTACAACAGGATTTGCACCCAGGACGTCCTTCATCTGGCGAACGACCTCGAAGAAGTCGGCGCCGGAGCGGTCCATCTTGTTGACGTAACCCATACGGGGCACGTTGTACTTGTCAGCCTGACGCCATACAGTCTCGGACTGTGGTTCAACGCCGCCTACTGCGCAGTAGGTAGCGACGGCACCGTCGAGCACACGCAGAGAGCGCTCCACTTCGGCGGTGAAATCCACGTGTCCCGGAGTATCGATGAGGTTGAACTTGTACTTCTGGCCGCCATAGTTCCAGTATGCGGTGGTAGCAGCAGAAGTTATCGTTATGCCTCTCTCCTGCTCTTGCTCCATCCAGTCCATAGTGGCGCCGCCCTCGTGAACCTCACCTATCTTGTGGGTCTTGCCCGTGTAGAAGAGGATGCGTTCGGAGGTAGTCGTTTTGCCGGCATCAATATGGGCCATGATACCGAAGTTACGCGTCAAATGTAAATCTTGCTTTGCCATTTCTGATTTAATTCATAATTCTTAATTCATAATTCATAATTAACCTTCACACGTTTGTTGCGCAGTACCATTGTGCATTGTGAATTATGAATTATGCATTGTTTAGAAGCGGAAGTGAGCGAATGCACGGTTAGCTTCGGCCATACGGTGCATGTCTTCTTTGCGCTTGAATGCGCCGCCCTGCTCGTTGTATGCGTCCATGATTTCAGCAGCGAGCTTGTCGGCCATTGTCTTGCCACCGCGCTTGCGAGCGAACTGAATCATGTTCTTCATGCAGATGCTCTCCTTGCGGTCGGGACGAATCTCAGTGGGAACCTGGAATGTTGCACCACCGATACGGCGGCTCTTAACTTCGACCTGAGGAGTGATCTTGTCGAGGGCTTCCTTCCAGATGGTGAGGGAATCCTTCTCCTCGTTGGCCATTTTGTTTTTCACAATCTCGAGAGCATTGTAGAAGATTTCGTAGGAAATGCTCTTCTTGCCGTCATACATCAGATGGTTGACGAACTTTGACACCTTCACGTCGCCGAAGACGGGATCGGGAAGGATGATTCTCTTTTTTGGTTTAGCTTTACGCATTTGTTTTGTTTGTTTTTTGTTCGGGGTTGTCTTTCGTGTTCTTCAACGCCTCCACTGGGGCATTTACTCAACCTTACTTACAAGCCAAAACGTGATTAATTACTTTTTCTTAGGACGCTTTGCTCCGTACTTTGAGCGGCGCTGTGTGCGGTTTGCCACGCCAGCGGTGTCAAGCGTACCGCGAACGATGTGATAACGTACGCCGGGGAGGTCCTTCACACGACCGCCGCGAACCAGCACGATGCTGTGTTCCTGCAGGTTGTGACCTTCTCCGGGAATGTAGCTGTTCACTTCCTTTGAGTTTGTTAAACGCACGCGAGCGACCTTGCGCATCGCGGAATTAGGCTTCTTAGGCGTTGTGGTATAGACACGGACGCAGACGCCACGACGCTGAGGACAGTTGTCCAAAGCGGGGCTCTTGCTCTTGTCTACCAACACCGTACGGCCTTTTCTGACCAATTGTTGAATTGTAGGCATTGTTTTGTTGTTTTATTATTTATATATTATGTATTATTATCTATAATGTATAGGAACGAGCCCATTGAGGCCATTCGGGGTGCAAAGGTACGACTTTTTATTGAAACGGCAATCATACCTCCACCAAAAAAGCGCTCAAAAGTGGCAAAAAAGCTCACTTTTAAGTTTATTTAACAGAAAGATAGTTGTAATTAGGACAATTTAAACCTCATAAACGTGCAAATCGGACGCGACGGATTTACTGTTTTTGCCTGTATTGTTGCAATCCCTTTTCAAGGAAGTTGCGATACGCCACGATATCCTCGTTGTAGGAATAGGAGCCGGCGAGGGGATGCCCGGCGTTGTCGAGCAGGACATAGAAGGGCTGGGCGTTGGCGCCGAACTTGCTGCGCTGCAGGTAGCTCCAGCGATCGCCGACGGTGCGGAGCGTGACGTCTGCGCCGTTCTCCTTGACGACAAGCTTCTCGGGCAGTGGTGTCTTCTCATCGACATAGAGGGTGATGAGGACGTACTTTTCCTTCATGAGGCTTGCCACCTGCGGATCGGTCCAGACGGCCGCCTCCATCTTGCGGCAGTTCACACAGCCGTAGCCGGTGAAGTCTATCATGACGGGCATCCCGTGGGCCGCGGCATATCGCATGCCTTCATCGTAGTCGTTGAAGCGCGCCTCGACCGACGCGTCTCCGAGGCGGAAGTCCTGCGTCTGCATGGGTGGCGAGAAAGCGCTGACTGCCTTGCATGGAGCGCCCCAGAGCCCCGGCACCATATAGAGGGCGAAGGCAAAGGCGGCGAGGGCCATGAAGAAACGCGTCACGCTGGTGCGCGGCCTCTGGACGACCTCGCCCATCTCGTCGTACTCGTCCTCGTCGTGCGGGAAACGTATCCAGCCGATGAGGTAAGCGCCCATCAGGGCAAAGATGACAATCCACAGACTGAGGAACACCTCCCTGTCCATCAGGTGCCAGCCGTAGGCGAGATCGGCCACGCTGAAGAACTTCAGGGCAAAGGCAATCTCGAGCAGGCCGAGGCATACCTTGATGCAATTCATCCAGTTGCCGCTCTTGGGCATGGTCTTGAGCCAAGCCGGGAACATGGCGAAGAGGGTGAAGGGCAGGGCGAGCGCCAGGGCGAATCCCAGCATGCCGATGGTCGGCGCGAGGAGGGAGCCCATGGTACTCACTTCGACGAGCAGGAACCCGATAATGGGGCCTGTGCACGAGAAGCTGACAAGGCTCAGGGTAAATGCCATGAGGAAGATGCTCAGCAGGCCCGTCGTGCTGCTCGACTTCTTGTCCACGGCGTTCGTCCAGCTGCTGGGGAGCGTTATCTCGAAACCGCCGAGGAAGCTTGCGCCGAAGACGAGGAGCATGAGGCAGAAGAAGATGTTGAAGACGGCGTTTGTGCTGAGGGCATTCAAGGCGCTGGCGCCGAAGATGAGTGTCACGAGGAGGCCCAGCAGGACGTAGATGACGACGATGCTGATGCCGTAGGTGATGGCGTCGCGAAGGCCTTTCTTCTTGTCCTCAGCACGTTTCAGGAAGAAGCTCACCGTCATGGGGATGATGGGCCAGACACAGGGCGTGAGCAGGGCGATGAGTCCGCCGAGCACGCCCAAGAGGAAGATGGACCAGAGGCCACGTACAGACCCACCCCTACCCTCCCTTAAAGGGAGGGAGGAATTACCTTCCTCGAATGCTTTCAGTTCAGAAATGACAGGAGACCACAAAGAGCCCTTTAAATCTTCCCCCATAGGAGAGATTTCCTTCGTTGAGTCCTCATCTAAAGGAGAGATTGCGATGGATGTCGAATCAGAAGGGAGAGCAGGTTCAGGAGCAACTTTGTTCTCCCCCTTTAAGGGGGAGTTAGAGAGGGTCTTTGAGTTTTGGGTGGAGCCCTTCTCTCCCTTGAAGCTGAACTCCACGTTGGTTGGCGGGATGCAGTTCTCGTCGTTGCAGGCGCCGTAGGTCAGGTAGCCGGCGACCTCGTACTCGGGTTCCGTGATGGTGAAGCGCTGCACGAACGAGGCCGTGCCCTCCATGTAGCTGACCTCGATGCCGAATATCTCGTCCATCGCCTTCTGCACCTTGCCCGTCGCACGCAGTTTGCCGTCGGGCTTCACGCCCTTTTGCGTCTCAAGCGTCAACTCGGCGCGCGTGGGGCCGCCATCGGCAATGTCCGTCCCATAAACGTGCCAGCCGGCATCGACCGAGCCCTGGAAGACAACCTCCAGAACGTCGTCCGAGACCTTCTTCTGCGTGGCCTGGATGTTGACGGGATTGTGGAACTGTGCCAGCGCCGCAGCACTTATATATATAAATAATGTAAGGAGGGATGTGATGCGTTTCATCGTACTATATATTTTATTTCGGGGGACAAAGGTACGAAAAAGGTAGCATTTGGGCAAACAAAACGCATCAAAAATGAATCCTCCGCGTGAAGTTTGGATATCCTACACGTGGCGTCGGCTTTTCCCACACGTGGGAATCCGTTTTCCTTCACGTGGGAATCCGCTTTCCTTCACGTAGCGTCGGGCGATCCCACACGTAGGGTTTTATCTCTTTCCTGCTCGGATATGCATCTCCTTTATTTTCAGGCGCATATCCATTATGTCGAGAATATTGTTCACGAAAGCGATTGTGCAGAAAACCATCAGGGTGGAAAGGCAGACGCAGGCAAGGACGCGGCTGTTCCTGACGAACCAAAGCAGGAGGCCCGTCGGGGCTTGAATATCGAAGAGACTCGTGTCGATGGGCGACGAGAGCAGCCAGGCCGTGCTGACTGCGCCGCTGAGGATGCCGACCACAAAGGCGGCAACCATCACAATCCTGTTTCGGCGAAGTGTTCGCTCCTGATATTGTTTGAAGTACTCAACTGCGTCGAACCGCTTCGTCAGCTTTGCCATGAACTCGGCTCCGTCGTCGAACGTCGGCTTCTGAGCGAGGAAAAGCTCCTCCAGTGCTTTATCTTTTGTCATAGTTTCAACCTTTCTCTAAGTTTGTCGCGACCCCGCGAGAGTTGTTGCTTCACGGCTTCCTGCGAGGTTTCAGTAATCGCAGCTATCTCCTTGACACTATAGCCGTTAAGGTAGAACAGCGTGATGGAGGAGCGTTCTTTTGGCGGAAGCGTTCGAAGAGCGAGATAGAGGCTCTGATGCTCGAAGTCGGAGTCGGCAGCAGAACTACTGACAAGCATTCTCGCCTCATCGATACTTTCCGTAGTTTGCAGGCTTCGTTTGTGACTGAGGAAGGTGTTGTGGGCAATCTTGAAGAGCCACGAACGGAACTTCCCTCCGTCGCGAAAGCCAGAGCAGGCAAGGTAGGCCTTCACCAAAGCGTCCTGAGCCAGGTCGTCAGCCTCGTCCCTGTTGCCGCAGCAAAGGGCGAGCAAGAAGCCGCGAAGTGCCTCCTGCTCGCGCTCAACACATTCTATGAAAGTCTCTCGATTCACAGATTTGCCTCTGCCGTCAGTTTCTTCTCCTCTGCCTCAATCTCTTTAGCGAGTATCTTCTTGCCCACAAAGTAATAGATAATGAAAGCGAGGCCCACAGCAAAGAGCACTCCACCACAGAAATAAAGGAAGTGAATAACATCTGGTTCTGAGCCTCCACAACAATCTATCCAAAAGCCGCTGCAAAAAACAACAATGCCAAGCAGGGAGAAAACGCAGCCCCACAACAGTTTCGACAGCAGCTTCTCCTTCAGCAGTTTCTGTTTGGGAGCCATCTTCTTGAGCAGTTCCTCCACGTCCGTCTCTTTGTTCTTCTCGATTGCAGCCAGCACAATCTGCTTACGCATCTCGTTCTCGTTCATCTTCCTACGAGTTTTCAGCGAGGACAGAACAATAGGGAGCACACATCCGAAGGCAATTCCCAATATTAAACCTACAATATTATCAGCATCCATAATCTTTTTGTTTTAATCGTTTAACTTATGTTTCTTTTGTTTCTCTCGACCCTGGTCACTAACATAACGCAACAGGAAGGCAAAAGGTGACATCAGCAATGAAATTTATTTTGCAAAGGTACGCATTTCCTTCCTATTATTTCTCGTTTTTATCAAAAAGTTGTACCTTTGCATCCGTTCCGTATGTTGCGTTGCCAACGCAACATCCAAACCCAAAGAGGAAACGCCAATGAAGAAGGAAACCTTCGAAGCCCAGAAAGCCTTTGCCGGAGAGAAGAAGCCCTCCATGCTTCGCCGCTGTGTGGGGCACGACTACACAGGCCGCCAAATCTACATGATTACGATGGTGACCGAGGGCCGCCGTCCGCTCTTTGGGCAAGTCGTAGGCAAAAGCGATGCCCAGGAAGGCAATGCCGACGAGCCACGCATCGAGCTCACCGAACTGGGGCAGCGTGTGGCCGACGAGTGGTGGGCTGCATCGCAGCACCATCCCGAGATAGAAGTCGTTGCCCTTCAGATGATGCCCGACCACCTGCACGGCATCCTCTTCGTCAGGGATAAGATGGAAGCACCCCTCGGCATGGCCCTGCGCGGCTTCAAGCAAAGCTGCAACCGCCACTACCGCTCCCTCGTCCCCTCCCTCGTCCCGTATGTTGCGTTGCCAACGCAACATACAAAGCCCCGCGACCGCCAAGGCGAGGACCGCAGCCACGGCCTGCTCTTTGCCCGCGGCTATAACGACCGCCTCCTGCTCCGTTCCGGCCAGCTCGACACATGGCTTCACTATCTTGCCGACAACCCCCGCCGCCTCTTGATGAAGCGCGAGCACCCCGACTTGTTCCGCGTACAGCGCAACCTGCAAGCCGCCGGCTTCACCTTCTCAGCCATCGGCAACCGCTTCCTGCTCGACCGCCCCTTCCGCTTGCAGGTGCAATGCTCGCGCAGCCTTACTGAAGAAGAGATACAAGCCCAGGTGCAGGAGTTCCTCTCCGCCGCACGGCAGGGTGCAGTGCTCATCTCTCCCTCCATCTCTCCTGGCGAGAAAGCCGTCATGCGCGCTGCCTTCGAAGCAGGCTTGCCCTTGATATATTTACAGGAGAACGGCTTCACCGACCTTGCCAAGCCCGGCGGCAGCCGCATGGAAGCCTGTGCCAGAGGTCAGCTCCTCATCCTTGCCCCTTGGGAGCATCACAACGAGCAGCTCGCCATCCGCCGCGGCCAATGCCTTGCCCTGAACGACATCGCCCGCAAGCTTTGCGAGGGCAGGTAGCACAGTTCCGTATGTTGCGTTGGCAACGCAACAAACAGGACGGGCAACGCAACAAACAGGACGGGCAACTTAGCGCAGCTGCTCTATCTCCCTTTGCAATTCATTAAGGAAGCGGGCGGCATGGGCGCCGTCCATCTGAGTGTGATGGAACTGGAAAGAGACCTTGAGGGTCGTCCTGAAGAAACTGTGTTTGTAGCGCGCCCAAATGAGAAAAGGATTGTTGTAGATGCCGCTGTACATGCCGACTGCGCCATCGATGTCGTACTGCGCCAAAGCCGAAGTGCCTATCACCATCGAGTCGGGAAGGTCGTGATTCCTGCACGTCTCAGCCACCTCCCTTGTGAGCCTCAGGTATTGCTCGTTGAAGGCGGACAAGTCCTCGCTGAAAGGGATGTCGCACGAACTGACTTCGCCCTCCTTATTCGCCACGATGGTATTGACGGCGAGACTGTCGAACTGCATCAGCTTGCCTGCTTCGGGCAGCAGATAGAACTCCTTGACCATGCTTGCTGCCTTGCCTATGCACCAGCACATCAGCATGTTGAACTTCAGTCCCTGCCTTTTGCTCATCCTCACAAGATGGCTTACATCAAGCGTCTTGAAGAATGTCACCATCGGCATCGGCGCCTTCATCCACATCTCGAAGGCATACGCGCGGCTCGTCTCTCTGGGGTTGATTTCCTGCTTCATCGGTTCGCTAAAGTTTTATTTCCTGTTCTATTTAACACGCAAAGGTACGAAATTATTGACAATAATGTTTAAATCAATCCTATCTTATGCGAAGAAATTTGCGAGATTCAATCTTTTTTCCTATCTTTGCAACGCATTATTCTTATTACGACTAACAAATCAATCCTAATAACCATGAAATTAAAGACTTTATTAACCTCATTGTTTTTGCTCGTTTTAGGAGCATCCACACAACTAAACGCTCAAACTGCAGTCACCGTAGGAAGCAAGGTGACAGACGCCAGCAGTCTCGTCAGTGGGAACGCCTATCTGATTAAGTACACCAGCATGACGGGAACACCGTACATCTACGATGCCGGCACGACTACTCCGCTGCAGGCTCCAAGTACACAGAATTCCCCGACAATGGCTTGCGCGTTTTACTTCATCAGTGACGGCAACGGTGCTTACAAAATAGAGAATGCCTATACAGGCAATTACTGGCCTGCACCGACAGGCAATCAGAGATTGTATCCGACCACAGCAGCGAATGCAGGAAGTTGGGCAATATCGATTACCAGCGGCACGGCAACATTGACTTGCACCAACGCTGGAACGACCTACGGACTGGACCGTCTCACCCCTGATGTTGTAGGCTGGAGCAGCAGGAAGACCGTTGAAATATATGAAGTCAGTGCTGCTACCCTCTCCACCTCTGCTACCTATTCAGCTTTTGCAGATAAGGACATCTCTGTCTCCACTTCGGAAGCTGCCAGCATCAGCGAAGGACAATGGTATGTGATGAAGAACCGCGGACGCAACGGCTATGCCTACGAGAACAGCGGCTCTATGAGAAACCAGGCGGCGACACCTGGAGGTTCTGCCACGGAGAATGCCAAATTCCTTGTTCGCTTCTTGAGTGCAGGCAGCGGGAAGTACTACTTGCAGAACGGCTTGAGCAACTACTGGGGTGCTATCCCGCAGAATACGGCTGTGCCTGTTACGGCGCTGGGCACCGAGAAATACACCGTCGGCAAGATTAACTCCACAGACGGCCACTTATATCTTACGTCCGAGACTAACGGCATCGTCCTCGATTGCCAAGAGAACGGCAATCCCGTGGTAGGTTGGGGCACAACTATTCCCACCTCCACTGGCGGCAACAACGACTGGGCTTTCTATCCCGTTGAGTTCATTAACTCTTGGACACCAACTGTCAACGAAGTCTATACCATCAACAACACGAACACGAATCGTGGTGCGCTCATCTACAATCCCGAAAATCCAAAATATGTCTGGTCGAGCGGTAAGAGCGGTACATTCAATGCTGCCAATGCAAACAGTCAGTGGGTCATCATTCCTACAGGAACGACGGGACAATATTATTTATATAATGTGGGGGCAGGCAAGTTCGCTATACCGACAGGCACTGCTCAAAGCGCTAACCTTCCTTGGATATTCAGCGACAATGCTGTAGCGGTCGTCTTTGAAACGCAAGGTGACGGCACGAAGAAGATCAAGATGGCTTCGAATCCAGTCAACGGCACCAACGCTGCCTACATGGCTGTCAGCAACAACTACACAGGCCCTATCATCAACTACAATGACGTGGGCGGCAACTTCACCATTACTAAGGTGGACGGTCAAGACCAAAGCACAGCCGCCAATGCTGCCGTTGCCAAGCTCGTCAAGAACCAGACGGCCTTGACAGGAGCCGTCACAGCAGACGATGGATGGTATGTGATTAGCATCAAGACAACAAGCAACAGCACTGCCACCGCCTCTCCTGGCCGCTACATCTATCCTGGTACCACTAATCAAGCCAATTATCCGCTCACCTTTACAGGTGCCGTCGATGTGCAGCCTGCTATCAGTGACGCAACATTCTTTACGCGTTTTGTAAAGAATGGAACGGACTACAATTGGCAAATGACAAACGGCCAATACCTCATAAATAGAAGCAACGTCTTCCCCACACCTTCCAGTGAACCTGTAGCTGTTGTTCCTGGTTATGACAACGGAAACTATATCAAATCCAACGGAAGATATGCCGACCCATACGTGAGCAACGGCAACTTCTTTATTGGTGAGACAGCTTCATATCGCACAACGTGGGACATCTATCCCATCGACCTCTCTGCTGCTGGTCTCACGGCATGGCAGGTCCTCTGCGACAATGCTCCAGAAACTGCTCAGATTACCTGCTCTCGCAGCGATGTCAGTGGCTTGACGGCTGTCTATAAGAACGGCTTCTTCTTCCTGCCCACCGGCGTGACACCTGTAAGCACTGACTTCAACTTGGAGGGAGCAACCAATGTGACCGTGAGTGAAACAGCCAAGACCGTCACCTTTGCTTACAATCCCGACCTTGCTATTGTGGAAGACGGTGTAACCGTAGAGCAAGGCTGGCAGACGGCAGGTCGCGATGGCGAGGGACGCTTACCGTCAGCCTCAAGGACGGTTCGGAAAGTAACATCTCAGCCTTGAAGCTTTACGAGGCTTCGACCAGTTCACCCGAAATCTACTCTACAGGTTCAGGTGCGCCGACGAAGACGGAGGTTGCCACGGCGAATATCTCTGGCTCTACAGCCACGTTCAACATCGGCAACCTCTCCGCTGGCACACACTACTACTGGATTGGCGCTATGGTGAACAGCACAGCAACTCTCGGTGCAGTCCTCGACGCAGCCGTCACAGGCATCTCCTATCAAGTGGAAGGCCAGACGGCACAGAACCTCGACCTGACCTCTGTTGGCGACCCTACCGACCGAGGTGCGATGGTATTCAACGTCCACAGCTATCCCTTCCTGCCTCGCGACAACGGCAGCCGAGTCTATCGTATTCCGGCCATGATTGTTGCCGACGACGGCAGCATCGTCGTGGCTTGCGACAAGCGTTATAACAGCCACACCGATATCGGCGCAGGCCACGTCATCGACATCGTCGTGCGTCGCTCTACCGACGGCGGCAAGACATGGAGCGCCCCCGTCACCATTGCCAAAGGTCTCGGCACTGCCGACGACGCCAAGTGCGGCTATGGCGACCCGAGCCTCGTTAAGGGCAAGGACGGCAAGCTCTACTGCCTGTTCGTAGCTGGCAACATCGGTTACTTCTATGGGCAGAAGCGTATCGCCATGTCAACCAGCACGGACAATGGCGTGACATGGAGCAGCAGCGAGAGCACACCGCCCATCGACCTCCTGGAGAGCGGCCGCCTTGAAAACTACAACACGGTTGGCGAGGCTGGCTACGGTCTTTACGACTACTTCGTGACCTCCGGACGCGGCCTCTACATCCCCGACGACGACATCCTGATGTACCTCATCCCTGCACAGACAATGACAAGCGCCACAGAGCACACCGGCGACTCACAAGACTACATCTTCTACTCCAGAGACGGCGGTGAATCATGGTACTTCAGTGAGAGCCCCATGGTTCAAGGAGGCGATGAAGCCAAGATTATCCAGATGAACGACGGCTCGCTCTTCGGCTCTATCCGCAAGGGAGGCCCACGTCGCTTCAACACGGCCACCTACACCTGCAACGATGATGGTAAGACGCTCAGCTTCGACTTTGGCACGCAATGGGACAATAACCAGCTCCATCAAGACAGCCAGAACAACCAGGACATCCTCTATTACCAGCGCGAGACGGCAACGGGCAAGACCGACGTCATCTTCCACTCCATCACCACGGGCAACCACGTCAACTTCAAGCTCTACTACAGCACCGACCAGGGACAGAACTGGACAGAGTTCCTGAACGTACAGACAAAGGGCACGCGCTACGTCACGATGGACAAGAGCGGCACCGACGAGAACCCCGGCAGCCTTTACCTCTTCTTCGAGGACCAGAGCCTCAACAGCGCCGGAGGCTACACCGACTACAACCACTACCCGCTGAACTTCCTCGAGATTACGCGCGACCAGTTGGTTCAGTACATTCCCGAACTCGACAAGTCTGCCTTGGAAGAGAATGTGAAGATTGTCTATGGCACATCTGGCGAAGGCACTTACGGCTCATGGAGCGGCCTCACCTGGACTTCCAATGCTGCCAGCGGAGTTGCAGGCCTGACCATGACACTGAGCGACGGCACATATAATAAATTCTCTAATTTTAACAGCCGCTATAATCTGGCTTATCATCCCGCCGCTGCAGGCACCAACTCCACCATAACGCTGACGGCGCCCGATGGCTATGTTATCACAGGCTATTCCGTACAGACGGGTGTATATCAGGCTGCCACATACACGCTTACCGCAGAAGATGGTACGTCCATCACTCCGGCTAACCTCGGTAACACCTACACACCGCTCAACGTTTCGGGTTTGTCTGCTACCTCTACAGCTATCACAGTTACCACCACGGATGCCAGCAAGTGGCTTTCCCTTGCTAATTTCGTGGTAACGATGTCTCGTGCACCATACACACGCGCCGTTACTCCCGGACGCTGGGGGACTGTCTATGTGCCGGGTGCCGTGGCTGCCGCCAACATCAGCGGAGCCGAGATATACCGCATTGCAGGCAAGACGGTCAATGCTGAGGACAAGCCCACGTCGCTGAAGGTGGAGCAGGTAGAAGACATGGAGGCCGGCAAGCCCTACCTCTTCCTGCCTTCCGAGAGCCAACTCTCGCTGACCTATTACGGCAGCACCATAGTCAATGCGCCTGGCAGCGAGAACGGCCTCATCGGTTCCTTCGAGGGCATGGACGTCGCTCCGGGCTACTACCTCCTCTCCAACAACAAGATTGTGCTCTGCGGGGCGAACTGCGACATCGCAGCCAACCGCGCCTACATCGACATGGACGCAGTGCCTCTCTACACTGGCGAAACTGGCGTGAAGAGCCTCGACGTTTACTGCGATGACCCGGACGGCATAAGCCTTGTCCCCGACACAACTCCTGAAGGCGATGGGCGCATATACGACCTCAGCGGACGCTACATTAGCAATTCGCGATTGCCTAAGGGCATCTACATCATGAACGGCCGCAAGATGGTCATTAAATAATCTAACACCTACCGACACCATGAAAAAACAATATAAACAACCTGCTTTCACGCAGATAATACTGACGACCAAGAGGCTCGTCGCTACAAGCATCATAGTGGACAATGAGGCACAGGACGGCATTTCCGGTGACGTAAAAGAGTTCATGGACACCGACGATGTCATCGGCGACGTTAATCTCTGGGATGATTTATGGTAAAAACAATATGAAGAAGCTCTTCACCCTCCTCCTCTTACCCCTGGCAGTTTTCCCACGTGTGCTGGCACAGAGCATTGCACCTTTCCAGAAGGGCGACCGCGTGACGTTCGTAGGCAACAGCATCACCGACGGCGGGCACTACCACTCGTACATCTGGCTCTACTACATGACGCACTTCCCCGGGATGCGCCTGTGGATGGCGAACTGCGGGGTAGGCGGCGACACGGCGAAGGAGATACTGGCCCGCTTCGACGACGACGTGCTCTCGAAGAACCCCACCGTCCTGACCTTCACCTTCGGCATGAACGACACCGGCTACTACGAGTACAACAGCGCCGACTCTGCCGCCTTCGCCCGCCAGAAGCTGCAGGAGGCCAGGGAGCGGTTTGCGCTTTGCGAGGAGAAGCTGAAGAGCCTGAAAGGCATACGTACGGTGATGATTGGCACGTCGCCCTACGACCAGACCTCGACGTTCAACGACGACATCTTTGCCCATAAGAATGACAACATGCAGCGCGTCATTGCCCTGCAGGAGGAGGCAGCCAAGAGAAACGGATGGGAGTTTCTGGACCTGAACAAACCGATGGTGGCGCTGAACATGAAGCAGCAGGAGAGCGACCCAGCCTACACGCTCATCGGCTCCGACCGAATCCATCCGGACAACGACGGACACATGGCCATAGCTTACCTCTTCCTGCAAGCACAGGGCATGAAGGGCAAGAAGGTGGCCGACATGCAGTTGGATGCGGCAAGCGGAAAGGTGACAAGGGCCGAGAACTGCCGCATATCGAAGGTGAAGAAGACGGCCGACGGCCTGCAGTTCGACTGCCTTGCCGCCTCCCTACCCTTCCCCCTCGACACCGTTCCTCACGGCTGGGGCTTCAGCAATGGGGCAGCGAAGGTGAGGAAGGTCATCCCAACGTTCATCGACGACCTGAGCGACGAGCACCTGACCGTCACAGGACTCAGCGGCAACCTGGAGCTGAGCATCGACGGCATCATCATCGACACGCTCTCCTCCGCCAGCCTTTCCGCAGGCATCAACCTCTCCCGCTATCGCCACACGCCTCAGTACCAGCAGGCATTGACGGTGATGGCGCTCAACGAGACGCGTTGGGAAGTGGAGCGCAGGTTTCGCGAATGGGCGTGGGTCAACTACGACTTCATGATGCCGGCCGGTTACCTCAACGACAACAGCGAGCAGGCTGCCCGGAAGTTCCGCGAGCTCTGCAAGGGAAACGACTGGCTGGCAAGCAAGCGAGGCACCTACGACCAGATGGTTCGCCCCGAAGTGCGGGAGGCCTACGAGAAAGAGATGGACCTGCTCGTCGACCGCATCTACGAACTCAACCAGCCGAAGCAGCACACCTTCCGGCTGAGAAAGCTGTAAGCATCATCTTATTTCCCCTTTTCACCCTTTCCCCTTTTCAACTTTTCACCTTTTCACCCTTTCACCTTTTCACCCTTTCACCTTTTCATTGTATGAACAGAAGAGACTTCCTGACATTGTCCGCCACGGGCATCATTGGCCTCGGGGCCAGCAGCTTCCCGCTGCCACTCTTTGCCAAAGGGAGCGGAGGCAAGTCGTACTCCATGATCATCCTGGGCGACACGCACTTCGATGCCGACCCTCCATCGATATATCACGCCCACTACAACGAGCCGAACGAGAGGCTCAACAAGATACAGCGCGGCGAGTTTGCCCGCAACGGGGAGATGTGGAAGGACCGTTGCCCCCGCCTCCTCAGGAGGGCAGCCGGGCTGATTGACAAGGACACCCGCATGGTGCTGCAGATGGGCGACCTCATACAGGGCGATTGCGGCGACGGCGAGGTGCACAAGAAGATGCTCTCCGACGTCATGAACCGCTTCAAGCAGGAGCTGGGAGGCCTACCCTTCGTCACCGTAGTGGGCAACCACGACATCCGTGGCACAGATGCCCTCGAGGCCTATCACTCATTCATGCCAGCACGCATGTCCGAGGAACTGGGCAAAAGCATCAGCAAGACGACCTTTGCCTTCAACGTGGGCGATGACGCCTTCATCGTCATTGACTTCAACAACCCCGACGACGCAGAGACAGACCGTCTCCTGGACGAGACGAAGGGAGCGCGCCACACGTTCGTCATGACCCATGGCCCCGTGCTTCCCCCCGACATCAGCAGCTGCCGGTGGTTCTACCACGGAGGAGCCTCGGATGCCAACACCCAAGCGCGACTGCATTTCCGCCAAGCCTTCGCCAAGCGCAACGCCATCGTGCTGTGCGGCCACACACACTACACCGACTTCAAGGACTGGTGGGGAGACGGCGGACGCATCACGCAGATGACGATGAGCAGCGTCTGGACTGCCGAGGAGCAGAAGCAATACGTCGTTCGCTCTGAGGGAGCCGCGAACTACGGCATGCTGCGCAAGAAGATGATGGAGAAGCCTGACGGCGCCAACATGAAGGACGAGTCGGCCCTCTTCGACGAGTACCGCCCCGGTTTACACCAGCACTTCAACTCCCGCTCGCAGGGCTCCTACAAGCTGAATGTCAGCAAGAAGCACGTCAGCATCGATTTCTACGGAGGCGACTCGGAAGAGGTGTCGCACACGTTCGTTATAAGGTAATTGCCGCTTCAAGGGAAAGCCCAGGAAGAGCGACAGGCTCTACTTCCCAAAGTTGCGGGAAGCGAAGGGGAGCGCCGTGCGGAGAGCCGTGTGCCAATACTCCCAGTTGTGCACGCCGTTGCGGATGCGAAGCTCATCGTGTATGCGGGCTCTGCGCATCAGCTGGTGCAGCTTGACGCTCTGGTCGAAAAGGAAGTCGTCGTCGCCACAGTCGAAGAACCACTTGACGGTGCGGAGCTTCGCCTTTGTAGCATCGTCGGCCTGCTCTACGAAACGCAGGGCGCTGTGCTCCTTCACGGCCTCGGTCACGTAGTAGCGCTTGTCCTTCTCCTCACCGGGCCCCACGTTGTTGCTCTCGTTGTCGAGCCAAGCGCTCATGGCATAGCACGACGAGAACATGTCCGGATGCCGCTGGCAATAGACCGTGCTGCCGCCGCCGCCCATCGAGAGACCCATCACGGCGCGATGCTCCTTGTCGCCCACGACGCGGTATTTCTTCTCCACCGTCGGCAGGAACTCCTGGAAGAAGAAGTCCTCGTACGACCAGCCCGGCATGTTGAAGTAGCCGTTCCACGTGTTGTGCGTGTCAGGTCCTCCGGCATTGGGCATGATGATGACGACGGGCACGCACTCGCCCGTGCCGATAAGTTCATCCACGACCGTCTGCATCTGTCCCTTGTCACGCCAGGCACGGTAGTCGTCGCTCAGGCCGTGAAGCAAGTAGATGACGGGGTATTGCTGGCTTTCATTCCTTCCGAAACCATCGGGGAGATAGACATTGCAGGGCACGTCGGCACTGAGGATTTTACTCTTCACCGTGTCCGTCACGATACGCCCTGCCGTCACTGGCAGACAGAGCAGGAGCAGCAGGGCTGCAAACAGATTCTTTTTCATAGTCATTGTCATTTGGCTAAACAGGGTTAAACAATCACCAGTCGTCGTCTTCGTTGCCTACCATGCCGTTCTTGATGGCCTCGCCCACCTTGTCGAGGATGGCGTTGGAGTAGGCGTGGGTCATCACGAGGGCCTTCGAGCAGGTACGCTTCTGCGCGTCCTTCTCGACGAAAGGATAGTGCTTGGCTATCTCCCACTGCTCGTCAAAGAGGCGGCGGTCGGTCTTGTCGTGCATCGTCGGCCTTCAAGATGTCGTAGTTCTGCACGGTGTAGGTCACCCTCACCTTCTCGTCTTTGATGTCGAGGCGGATGATAGGCGTGATGCTCACAACGTAGCGGTTCACCGTCCCGGTGTGGTCGGCAATGCCGTCGATGCTCGAGCTGACGATGATGCAGCCTGCATCTTTGTCGTTGAGCGTGATGGCCTGTTTGTCCTTGAATGTCGCTGTCACCCAGTAGTTCAAGGCCACGTAGAGCTGTTGTTTCGTCTTACCCGGCGCCTGTATCACCTCCTGGTAGGTCAGGCTCTCGTTCTTGTCAAGCGTCAGCCCCGAAGCGATGTTCCTGGCAGCATCCACCCACTTGTCGCCGTATTTCTGTTTGGCATATTTCTCCAGGTCGGCAGCCTTCATCACCTGCCCCATTGTCTGCAAGCTGCAGAACAGTGCCGCACCGAGCAGCACGAAAAGTCGAATGCACTTCATAATCGAATCGCGTTTTGCTCTGCAAAGATACGAAATATTATTGAATAAGGTGCACACTTGCGCAGGAATGCTTGAAAACTTTACGTTTTTATTCCTGCATTGTCCTTACTTTCAATTATTCTTCGTAACTTTGACGGACGTCGAACTTACTCTCGTTCGGAAGCGCAAAACAAAAAAAAATCTTTTTTTCTTTTGCGTTTCGCTCACTTATTCGTAACTTTGCAAACAAAAAGGCAGAACATGGAAGCAATCATCACCTGGGCAAAGGAGAACTATAACCTCATTGTGCTCGCTGTGGGCATCGCGGGCATCGTCATCGCTGTCCTGAGCCTCATCCTCGAGATGAAGAAGCGGAAGAACCAGTAGCCTCTCTCATTCGACAACGTTTTAACAGCATTCTTACGTATGAAACATTTCACTTATCGACTCGGACTCAGCGTCCTCTTCTCTCTTTGCTGCCTGTATGGCAGCGCACTCAAGCCCTCGAAGGCAAGTACGATGAAGCGTGCGAAAGCCGGCAGCACTCTGGAGGCAGCCATGGAGAGTTATCTTCAAAGCGCCAGCGAGCAGAAGCTGAACATCCAAAGCGTAATGGTCGTGCAGCACGGGAAAGTGAGATACGAGAAGTGGCTGAATGGCGGCGAGGCTCAGAAGCCGCATGTGCTGAACAGCGTGAGCAAGACATTCACCTCGGCGGCCGTGGGATTAGCCATCGAGGAAGGTCTGCTGTCGCTCGACGACAAATTGGTTTCCTTCTTCCCCGACGACGTGCCCGCCTCGCCTTCGGAAAACCTGAAGAAGGTCACCATTCGCAATCTGCTGACGATGAACTGCGGGCACGACACCGAGCCGTCGCGCAAGAGAGAGGGCGACACGTGGGTCAGGACGTTCCTGGCCTGGCCTGTGGAGCACGAGCCGGGTACGTATTTCTGCTACAACAGCATGGGCACCTATATGCTCTCCGCCATCGTGCAGAAGGTGACGGGGCAGAAGGTCGTCGACTACCTGCAGCCTCGCCTCTTCGACCCTCTCGACATCGAGGCGCCTCGCTGGGACGAGAGCCCGCAAGGCATCAACTGTGGCGGCTGGGGACTCTACCTGAAGACGGAGGACCTGGCCAAGATGGGTCAGCTGCTGCTCCAGGAAGGGAAATGGAAAGGCAAGCAGGTGCTGCCCGAAAGCTATGTCACGGAGATGACGCGCAAGCAAGTTCCCTGCCAGCCCTCGTGGGTCAGGGCAGACAAGCTGGCTGAAAGCGGACTGACGCCGGAGAACAGCGACTGGGTGCAGGGCTACGGCTATCAGGTGTGGCGCTGCCGTCATGGCGCCTTCCGTGCCGATGGTGCCGGCGGACAGTACATCATCGTCATCCCCGAGAAGGATGCCGTCGTCATCAACACTGCCGACCTGAACGACATGCAGGCCGAGCAGAACCTCATCTGGGACCATATCCTTCCGGCTCTAAAGTAGAAAAATGGCGTCAGGAGAAGCGAAGAAAAGCATCGAGGTCGTTGCCGCGATTATCCGAAAGGACAATAAGGTCTTTGCGACGCAGCGAGGCTATGGCGACTGGAAGGACTGGTGGGAGTTTCCCGGCGGGAAAATGGAAGCGGGGGAAACGCCGCCGCAAGCCCTGAAGCGCGAGATTCGCGAGGAACTGTCAACGGAAATCAGCGTCGACGAGTTCCTTTGCACCGTGCACTACACTTACCCGGCCTTCCACCTCACGATGCATTGTTACCTCTGCTCTTTGCTGACAGAGGGGCTCCACCTCAACGAACACGAGGCGGCACGCTGGCTCGCGACGGACGAGCTGGACAGCGTGCAGTGGCTCCCGGCCGATGTTCTTGTCGTAAAAAAGCTGACGACGTAACGTCACACGAACGCCTTTATCTCGCTCAGCATCTCCTCCGCCTTTGCCCTTCCCATCGCATAGATACGGCGCATCTTGGCCTCGTCCTGTTCGGTGCGACCGATGGGCAACGCATCCTGCGGGTAGATGAGAAGGATGCTGCCCTGCCGCTCCTGCTCTGCGAGGTAGGAAAGCTCGTCGTTGTACATCAGATGCCTTCGCGACATGGCCTGCACGATGGCAGGATAGCGACGCATAAACAGATGGAAGAGCGGCATAAGCTTTGTGCGCTTCTTATAGAAGCCTTTGGGTTGCGTCAGGATGACCACATTGCGCTCGAAGCCCTGCTCCTGGAAGTAGCGGAGGGGAATGGAGTCGCTCATGCCGCCGTCGAGCAGAAGGTGTCCGCCGAGGCTGACGGGGCGCGACACAAGAGGCATTGAGGCAGAGGCGCGAATCCATTCGAGGCCCTCATCGTCCATGTAGTCAATGCGATGATAGACGGGTTCGCCCGTCAGGACATCCGTGCAGACGACGTGGAACTCGGCAGGGTCGCTGTTGTAGGTCTCGTAGTCGAAGAGGTCGAGCTCGTTGGGCAAGGTGTGGTAGCTGAACTTCGCAGCGACGAGGTCGCCCGTACGGAGCAGGCTGCGCAGGCCCATGTAGCGCGGATCGTCCTTGAAGCGAATGTTGTAGCGAAGCACACGCCCCGGCTGATGCGACTTGTAGTTGCAGCCGAACGAGGCACCTGCCGACACGCCCACAATGCCGTCGAAACGGATGCCGTGCTCCATCATCACGTCCATCACGCCAGCCGTAAACAAGCCGCGCATCCCGCCGCCTTCAAGTACCAATCCTGTCTTCATCAATGCAAAAGTACAAAATAATTCGCAATTCTTCTTCCTTAATTCTTAATTTCTTTGTAATTTTGCGCCCGATATGAAGAATTTTAATGAACTGGGCCTTGCGGAGCCTCTGCTGCAAGCCATTGAAGAACTGGGCTACGAGCATCCGATGCCCGTGCAGGAGGAAGTGATTCCTTATTTGTTGAATAACGACACCGACCTTGTTGCCTTGGCACAGACCGGCACGGGCAAGACGGCGGCCTACGGACTGCCGCTGCTGCAGAGGACCCTCTCTAACTCTCCCTTAAAGGGAGAGGACTCAGGAAATGACACCCTCCCTTTAAGGGAGGGACGGGGTGGGTCTATCGTCATCCTCAGCCCGACGCGCGAGCTGTGCCTGCAGATTGCGGACGACATGGAGGGCTTCAGCAAATACCTGCCCGAAATCAACATCCTGGCCGTCTATGGCGGTTCAAACATAGAGCCGCAGATACGCGCTCTGAAGCACGGCGTCGACATCATCGTGGCAACGCCCGGACGCCTCATGGACTTGATGAACCGCGGTGTGGCGGACCTCTCGAAGGTGCAGTACGTTGTCCTCGACGAGGCCGACGAGATGCTCTCGATGGGTTTCCAGGAGGAGCTGGACAGCATCCTCGCAGGCATCCCAAGCCAGCACCGCACGCTGCTCTTCAGTGCCACGATGAGCCAGGAGATAGAGCGCATCGCACAGCATTATCTGACAGACGCCAAGCAGATACAAGTGGGCAGCCGCAACGAAGGAGCCGAGAACGTCAACCATATATATTACATGGTACACGCGCGAGACAAGTACCTCGCCCTGAAACGTGTCGTGGACTACTACCCGCGCATCTACGCCATCATCTTCTGCCGGACGCGCCTGGAGACACAGGAGGTGGCAGACAACCTGATTCGCGACGGCTACAACGCCGACGCCCTGCACGGCGAGCTCTCGCAGCAGCAGCGCGAGCTGACGATGCAGAAGTTCCGCCGCCACCGCATCCAGCTGCTCGTGGCGACCGACGTAGCGGCTCGCGGTCTCGACGTTGACGACCTGACGCACGTCATCAACTTCGGCATGCCCGACGACGTGGAGTACTACACGCATCGCTCCGGCCGAACGGGCCGCGCCGGCAAGAAAGGCACGAGCATCTGCATCATCGGCATGCGCGAACGCAGCAAGATAAAACAGATAGAAAAGGAGATACAGAAGACCTTCGAGCAAGGCACGCTGCCCGAACCGCGCGACATCTGCACGAAGCAACTCTATCACGTCATCGACGACATAGAACGCATCGAGGTGGACGAGGAGGAGATTGCACCCTTCATGGACGAGGTGCAGAAGCGCTGGGAGTGGCTCGACAAGACCGACCTCATCAAGCGCGTGCTGTCGCGCGAGTTCGGCCGCTTCCTGCAATACTACGCCGTGGAGGCCCCGCTCACGTCGCCCCAAGAGGGAGAAAAGCCATCGCGTTCGCGCGACAAGCGAAGGACGGCCGAGGAAGGCTACGTACGTCTCTTCCTCAACGTTGGCAAGATAGACGGCATGTATGCCCGCGAAATCATCGGCCTCATCAACAAGAACGTGCAGGGCGACAAAGTGGCCGTCGGGCGGATTGATTTGATGAAGAACTTCTCGTTCATCGAGGTCAAGCAGGATGACCTGAACCGCGTGCTGAAAGGCTTGAAGCACGGCGTGACGGTGAAGGGGAGAAGCGTGGTGTGCGACATCTCGACTGACGCCCCATCAGCCGGCGCCTCCACAGAGGAGGAGGGAAGAAGGCGGCCCTCTAACCGCGGGGAGAAGCCCGCAGCACAACGGCAGAAGCCGCTGAAGCCCAAGGCGCCGGCGCGGAAAGCTGAGGCACCGATGCGCGAAAAGCGCACCAAGCCGACGCGCGAGGAGAGGGGCTACACGGCGCCTCGCGGCAAGAAATACAAGAAGGAGGACTGGATGAAGTTCCTCCATCCCGACAAACCCTCGAAGAAGAACGAACTGAAGGGCGAGATTCCCGACTTCAGCGAGGAGGGCTGGGCAAGGCGAAAGCCTAAGAAGAAGTAACGGCGACGGCCCTCCCCCACCCGAGCGGACACCCCCTGCGACAGAGGGACCCCCTAACCCCCTTTAGGGGGAATTCGACGCCACAGCAAGGAACGCCCGATGCCACAGCAAGGAACGCCCGACGCTACAGCAAGGAACGCCCGACGCCACAGCAAGGAACAGCCGACGCCTCACGACACATATATTCACCAGAAACAAACAACATCACATAACATGAAGAAACTCCTCCTTTGCGCTGCCTTGTGCGCGCTTTCCTCCCTGTCCCGTGCCGACGAAGGCATGTGGATGCTGAACCGTATCGACGAGAAGACGGCGGACGCCATGCAGAGTCTCGGTCTGCAGCTCACGCCCGACCAACTCTACAGCACCGAGCACGCGAGCCTCAAGGACTGCGTGGTCGATTTCGGCGACTTCTGCTCGGGCGTCGTGGTCAGTGCCGACGGCCTCGTCTTCACGAACCATCACTGCGGCTACGGCGCCATACAGAAACTCTCGACGCCTCAGGACGACATCCTGACGAACGGCTTTGTGGCCCGCTCACGCAAAGAGGAGCGGCCGGCCGACGGACTCTTCGTGCGCTTCCTGATAAGGACGGATGAGTGCACGGGCCGCATCATGCGCGCCCTCAACAAAGTGTATGAGGAGCACCCCGGCGAGTCGACCGCCGAGCTCGACAAGCAGTACACCGACAGCATCATGGGCGCTGCGGAGCGCGAGTTCCGGAAGGCCAATCCCGGCCTCGACTGCATGGTCAGGGCCTACTATGAGAACAACGCCTTCTACGTGAGCTACTACAAAGTCTATCGCGACATACGCCTCGTCTTCACGGCTACAGAGACGATGGGCAAGTTCGGCGGCGACACCGACAACTGGATGTGGCCGCGACAGACGTGCGACTTCAGTGTGTTCCGCATCTATGCCGACAAAAACGGCGAGCCCGCAGATTACGACCCCAAGAACGTGCCCCTGCACCTCCAGAACTATGCGCGCATCGCCATGGACGGCTACCGCAGCGGCGACTTCTGCATGACGGTCGGCTACCCCGGCAGCACCAGTCGCTACATGAGCTCCTGGGGCATCGACGAGCGCGTCAATGCCATCAACGTCAGCACGATACAAGTACGCGGCAAGAAGCAGGAGATGTGGAAGCGCTTCATGGATGCCGACCGCGCCGTCGGCATCAAGTATGCCAGCAAGTGGGCCGGCAGCAGCAACTACTGGAAGAACAGTATCGGCATGAACAAGGCCATTGCCGACCTCGGCGTCATCAGGCAGAAGCAGCAGCTCGAGGGTAAGATAAGGCAGTGGTACGAAGGCCGTAAGGACCTCAAGGCCCGCTTCGGCGACATGTTCCAGAAGCTCGAGGAGGCCTACGGCAAACGGCGCGAGGGCGTCTATGCATCAGGATTCTTCCGCGAGACCTTCATGCGGGGCATCGAGCTCTATCGCGTCGCCAACATGCTCAACTCGATGCCGCAGGACGCCGACAGCACGGAGGCGGCGCTGGTCCGTAGTCGCATGGAAGCCTTCTTCAAGGATTACGACGCCAAGCTCGACGAGGCCACGATGGCCGCCCTACTGAAGAACTACCGCGAGCAGGTGACTGAGCGCCGCTATTGGCCCGGCTGCTACAACACCATCGACAGCCTCTACGGAGGCGACGAGGCAGCCTACGCACACGACGTCTTCGCAAAGACCATCTGCACGAGTATCGACGGCGTGGACAAGCTCTTGGCCGACAGCACCCTGCGCGACACCGACCTCGGTCTGCTCTATGCCGGCGACATCCCGACCATGATGCAGGAGATAGGCGGACGGAACCGCGAGGCATCGACCACCATCGACTTCAACGAGCACCTCCTGACGCAGGCGCTCCTCGAAATGGACCAGGAGACGCCCCACTACAGTGACGCCAACTTCACGATGCGCCTGTCATACGGATACATACAGGACTACACGGCCGGCGGCGTACATCATCAGTACTATACCAACGCACAGAGTCTGCTCGACAAGGCCGCCAAGCAGAATGAGATAGAGGATTACAAGCTGGAGGACGACATCATCGCCCTGATGAAGAAGGGCGACTGGGGGCGCTACGCCGACCGTACGACGGGCGACATGCACCTCTGCTTTCTCTCCAACAACGACATCACCGGCGGCAACTCCGGCTCACCAATGTTCAACGGCAAGGGCGAGCTTCTGGGCCTGGCCTTCGACGGCAACTGGGACGCCATGTCGGGCGACATCTCGTTCGACAGCAACCTGCAGCGCTGCATCGGCGTCGATGTGCGCTACATGCTCTTCGTCATGGACAAATGGGGAAAAGCAGGCAATCTCATCAAGGAACTCCTGCGACGATAAAAGACGTCACAGGCGAAACATGCAAACGCCGCAAGCGGAGAGAAAAGCTCCGTCTGCGGCGTTTCACTTATAGCTTGTCACCGAACGCCAAGTCGCCCGCGTCGCCAAGCCCCGGCACAATGTAGCTGCGCTCGTTCAAAACAGGGTCGATGGCAGCGCACCACAGCTCCACTTCTTCGTACTCGCCAAAGCTCTGCTCTATGTGTGCAACGCCTTCCTCGCTGGCAATGACGCTCACCAGGATAGCCCGACGCGGCCTGCCATTCTTGAGGAGAGCAACCAGACCCAACTCCAAGCTGTAACCCTTGGCCAGCATAGGATCGACGATGATGAGCGTCTTGTCGGTCAAGTCGGGCGACGCCATGTACTCCACATTCACGCCCACCTTGCTGCATTCCTTGTCCTTATAGTAGCGGAAGGCACTCACGAAACCGTTCTCCGCCTTGTCGAAGACATTGAGGAAGCCCTGATGGAAGGGCAGTCCGGCACGAAAGATGGTGGCCAGCACAATTTCCTCCGAGAGGCGTTGGCACTTGCACTCGGCCAACGGCGTCTGCACCGTCGTCTCCTTATAGCTGAGGTCTTTACTTATTTCGAATGCCATCATTTCCCCGATGCGCTCCAAATTCCGGCGGAAACGCATGCGGTCTTGCTGCACATTGACATCTCGAAGTTCACTCACGTACTGGTTGATGACGCTCGGCGTCTCGCTCATATTGATAACTTTCATGCTCTCTTTGTTTAATTCTTCCTGCCTGCAAAGATACAAAATCGCATTATAAATGCAAAGTAAGCTTTGCAAAAAAGCACACAAAGAGAAATAAAACGTGCGTCCCCTGCAAAAAAAGTGTGACACGCTTCACTAAATCAGAAGAAAATTGTAACTTTGCACCCGCTTAAGAGACAAAGACACAGTATTAATCATAAATTCAACAACAACAAAACAATGGCAACAGTTAATTTGGAACAGTACGGCATCACCGGTAGCACCGTGATTGGCCACAACCCCTCTTACGAGGAGCTCTACAAAGCTGAGATTGACCCCGCCCTCACAGGCTACGAGGTAGGACAGGTGACAGAACTCGGCGCAGTAAACGTGATGACAGGCGTCTTCACAGGTCGCTCGCCCAAGGACAAGTACATCGTGGACAACGACGAAAGCCACAACAACGTATGGTGGACCTCCGAGGCATACAAGAACGACAACCACCCCATGAGCGAAGAGGTATGGGCAAAGGTAAAGGACATCGCCATCAAGGAGCTCTGCGGCAAGAAGCTTTACGTTGTGGACGCATTCTGCGGCGCTAACGAAGCTACACGCCTGGCTGTTCGCTTCATCGTGGAGGTGGCTTGGCAGGCTCACTTCATCAAGAACATGTTCATTCAGCCCACCGAGAAGGAGCTGGCAGAGTTCCAGCCCAACTTCGTCATCTTCAACGCCAGCAAGGCTAAGGTGGACAACTACAAGGAGCTCGGCCTGAACTCCGATACTTGCGTAGCCTTCAACACCAAGGCTCGTCAGCAGGTCATCATCAACACCTGGTACGGCGGCGAGATGAAGAAGGGTATGTTCTCCATGCAGAACTACTACCTGCCCCTGCAGGGCATCGCTTCTATGCACTGCTCCGCCAACACCGACATGCAGGGCAAGAACACCGCTATCTTCTTCGGCCTCAGCGGCACCGGCAAGACCACTCTCTCCACCGACCCGAAGCGTCTCCTCATCGGTGACGACGAGCACGGCTGGGACGACGAGGGCGTCTTCAACCTCGAAGGCGGCTGCTACGCCAAGGTTATCAACCTCTCTAAGGAGAACGAACCCGACATCTACGGCGCCATCAAGCGCGACGCTCTCCTCGAGAACGTGACCGTGGACAAGGACGGCAAGATCGACTTCGCCGACAAGAGCGTGACCGAGAACACCCGCGTCAGCTATCCCATCGAGCACATCGAGAAGATTGTGAAGAAGGTCAACGGCAAGAGCGCTGGTCCCGACGCAAAGAACGTCATCTTCCTCAGCGCCGACGCATTCGGCGTACTGCCTCCCGTCAGCATCCTGACTCCCGAGCAGACGAAGTACTACTTCCTCTCCGGTTTCACAGCAAAGCTGGCCGGCACAGAGCGCGGCATCACAGAGCCCACTCCCACCTTCTCGGCTTGCTTCGGACAGGCATTCCTCGAGCTGCATCCCACAAAGTACGCTGAGGAGCTCGTCAAGAAGATGGAGAAGAGCGGTGCAAAGGCTTACCTCGTCAACACAGGTTGGAACGGCACAGGCAAGCGCATCTCTATCCCCGACACACGCGGTATCATCGACGCCATCCTCGACGGCAGCATCCTGAAGGCTGAGACAAAGAAGATTCCTTTCTTCGACTTCGAAGTGCCCACATCTCTGCCCAACGTCAATCCCGCCATCCTCGATCCTCGCGACACCTACGCTGACGCAAGCATCTGGGAAGAGAAGGCAAAGGACCTCGCCGCACGTTTCATCAAGAACTTCGGCAAGTACACAACCAACGAGGCTGGCAAGGCCCTCGTCGCCGCAGGTCCGAAGCTGTAAAGCAATAAGACCGAAAGGCAACGAACTCTAAACAGAGAACTCGTCGCCGCAGGTCCGAAGCTGTAAAAACATGAGGGTGTGTCAAAATAGGCACACCCTCTTTTATATTACATTATAGATAAATACGCGCGTACGCGAGGCAAGTTTTCTTACTGGAAGAAGGAGAAGTTGACGCTGCCGTAGGCGCGGTGCTCGACGAAGCGCGGGTGCTGCGAGAAGTCGTTTGTCTTGCCGTGCTCGAGGACAAAGAGACCATCGGGCTTGAGCAATGGGCGAGAGAGGATGATGTCGGGCAGCTCGGGCAGCTGCGGCAGGGCGTAGGGCGGGTCGGCAAAGATGAAGTCGAACTGTTCGCGACACTTTGCGAGGTACTGGAAGACGTCGCCGCGGACGGGCAACGCCGCCGTATCCTGCAGCTTATCGAGGAACTGGCGGATGAGGCGGTGGTGGCGCACGTCGAGCTCAATGCTGATGACGCGGCTGCAACCTCGGCTCACGAGCTCCAGCGTGATGCTGCCCGTCCCGGAAAAGAGGTCGAGAGCCGTCGGCCCCTCGCTGAAGTCGAGATAGCCCTGCAGGACGTTGAAGAGGTTTTCCTTCGCGAAGTCCGTCGTCGGGCGTGCCGAGAAGCTGCGCGGCACATCGAAATGCCTGCCTTTGTATTTGCCTGTGATGATTCTCATGTCTTCGTAAGCGAAGAGTGAAGAACGAAGAGTGAAGAGTGAAGAATTAGAGTTACTTTCGCCGCTGTTTAGTTACTTTTATTCTTCACTCTTCGTTCTTCACTCTTCACTCAATATTTAGGATGTACTCCGCTAACGTTTTCTTCAATTCCTTCGATGCGCCTTCGAGATGGCAGGCGTCGCGTTGTGCTCGCAGCTCGAGGGCTTTCCAGATGCCGAGCAGCAAGTAGGCGCGGTCGTTGTCGTTCGAGGCCTCCTGCGACGCGGCGTACTGCAGCTTGCCCCGACGGAAGACGGCCACAAAGAAACGTCTGTCGGCGAAACTGACATAGACATCTTGCCCCTCGGCATCCTCCGGAGCGGGACGTTTCTCCTGTTGAGCGGCAAAACGCTCCAGCAGCAAGGCGTCCGTGCAGCAGACCTTGACATCGGGATAACACTCCCTGACGACCTGAAGGACGTCGCTGTCGAGGCAGAATATCATGACGGCTTCGAGCGACGACAGTATCTGGTACTGCATGTCTGCCACGCTTGATTGCCAAGTCGGAAAGCATAGGCGATAGAACGCGAGCATGTCGCTCTTGTTGAAGTGCTCGAGGGGGACGATGGTGGTCTGCGTCTCGACGGCGAACTCGACGCTTTGGAAGCGATAATCCATCAGGTAAGGTTTCCTCAGCGCCTGCCTCAGCACGTCCGCCACAGCCGATGGCGTCGGCACGGGATAGCGGTCTGTCTGCACGACAGAGCCGTCGAGAGTGCCGAGTACAGAAAAAGAAAATCCATCCGCACCGAAGCGGATGGATAGTCTATAGCCAGCAAGTGAATTACTCCCAGTTGCCAGCATTGTTGTTCCAGTTGTTGCCGGCGTCGCCAATCTTCAAGCCAGGATAAGCGCCCTTGGCGTTTGCCTCTTCGTTACGATTGTAGATGAGGCGGCTGCCAGCCTTGCCCATTCCCTTGAGGAAACAGCTGTCGGGGGCGTTGCACTCCATCACCTGGATGATGGTACCCGAGCGAGTGGTGTTGGGACAGGCAATAATTTCGAAGGTGTCGCCCTGAGAGAAGGGGATGTAGCACATTGAGTCTGCCACGAAGCCTTCGTAGTTGTAGAGTGAGTCTTGCAGCGAAA
This sequence comes from uncultured Bacteroidales bacterium, assembly GCA_902768605.1. The sequence continues at coordinate 12,118 of CACXLY010000037.1, read as the reverse complement.
CCCAGATGGTATCGCGCTTGAAGTTCTGCAGGCCGTTAGCCGCGATGGCAGCCTGGTCGCCGCTGTTGACGATGGCTGCTGCCTTGCTTTCGGTCAGGCCCTTGTTCATTTGGTCCTCGGTCAGCACACCTTGCTTCATGACGACGGGCAGCTTGCCTTCCTTCACGAACTTGATGAGCTCGGACCAGTCGGAGCAATACACTCCGTCGTGCTGAGCCTTCCAGGCTTCCTCTGCACTGCGAATCTCCATGAGACGCGCCTTAACAACATTCTCTCTGGCTGCGACTGTTGCGTCGAAGTCCTCGGTATCCTTAATGCTGCGCCAGCAAATGTAGAGCAAACCGACAACACAGATACCTAAAATAACATTTATTACCTTTTTCATACGTTATATGTGATTTATTTTGTATATTCGCATCGCAAAAGTAAAAAGAATTATTCACATAACCACAAAAAAGGTCTTTTTTTTATCAAAGAATGGCAATAAGTGATGATTTAGGTGCTCTTATTAGGGCGAACTTCAAGCATAAACCGACAAAAGAGCAGGAAAAAGCAATCTTTTTGCTTGCTGACTTTCTGCTTTCACGAGAGCGTGATGCCCTTTTCCTGCTGAAAGGGTATGCCGGAACGGGAAAGACGTCGCTCCTGGCGGCCTTAGTTCAGACGCTTGGGCAGCTGCAGCAGAGGGTCATGCTGCTCGCGCCGACGGGCCGCGCGGCAAAGGTCCTGTCGTCCTACGCGGGCGTGCCCGCATACACTATTCATAGGAAGATATACCGGCAGAAATCCATCACGGAGATGGATGTCTTTCAGAACGACGTCAACCTCAAGCAGGACACTTTGTTCATTGTGGACGAGGCGTCGATGATAGCGAACGATTCCCACGAGCGCACCATCTTTGGGAGCGGGCGCCTGCTCGACGACCTGTTGCAGTACGTCTATTCCTGCGAGGGGTGCCGCCTCGTGCTGGTGGGTGACACGGCACAGCTTCCGCCGGTCGGCGAAGAAGAGAGCCCGGCCCTGAGCCGCACGATGCTCGAGGGCTACGGAATGGTGGTGACGGAGCTCCAGCTGACCGAAGTCGTGCGCCAGCTCGAGGAGTCCGGCATCCTTTGGAACGCCACGATGCTCCGCGGCCTCATCCAGAACGACGAGATGTATGCTTTCCCGAAGCTCCGAGGCAAGACCTTCCCGGACGTCCGCGTGCTGCCGGGCGACGAACTCATCGAGGCGCTCGAGCAGAGCTACCGCAACTACGGAACCGACGGGACGATAGTCGTGACCCGCAGCAACAAGCGGGCCAACATCTTCAACAACGGCATCCGCGCCCGCATCCTCGACCACGAGGAGGAGCTTTCAAGCGGCGACCTGGTGATGGTGGCGAAGAACAATTACTATTGGACAGCCTCCCCCGACCCCTCCCAAGGAGGGGTGAATCGCGGCGACAAAGCTCCCTCTCCCTCGGAGAGGGTTGGGGAGAGGCTATTCCCTCCTTCGGAGGGATTGGGGTCTTCCTTTATCGCCAACGGCGACGTCGCGGTGGTGCGGCGGCTGCGCAACGAGAGGAGCTTCTACGGCTTCCGCTTTGCCGACGCCACCTTGCAGTTCCCCGACTACGACAACACGGAGATGGACGTCACCGTCCTGCTCGACACGCTGCAGAGCGAAGCGCCGGCCCTGACCCGAGAGCAGCAGGAGGCGCTCTTCCAGGGCGTTTGGGACGACTATCCCGAACTGACGAACCGGCGCGACCGCATGAAGAGACTGCGCCAGGACCCCTATTACAACGCCCTGCAAATCAAGTATGCGTACGCCGTCACCTGCCACAAGGCTCAGGGCGGGCAATGGGAGCACGTCTATATCGACCAGGGATACATCACCGAGGAAATGCTCTCGCCCGACTATTTCCGCTGGCTCTACACCGCCATCACCCGCGCCACCGAGCAGGTCTATCTCGTCAACTGGCCCGACGCGGCACTTGCCGACGCCTGAGTTATAATGTCTGACGAACAGATTTACCAGTAGTAATTGATTGCTGCATCGCCATGCAGCAATTGCTTTGTCGCGATGCAGCAATTGCTTCGTCGCCATGCAGCAAAGAATTCAACCTGAAAGGCGGAACGATACTTCACGTCGGAAGGAGTCGTCAAAAGTCGTTCTCGCACAAATAAGAGCAAAAAAAACGGCTCACATGATAGGTGTTTAATATATTTTTAGTATCTTTGTGCACGGATTATAGTATTTTAAGAGAAATGAACATACTCGTCACAGGAGCAAACGGGCAGTTGGGCAACGAGATGCGCATCGTGGCAAAAGGCTCGACGGATCGCTACATCTTCACCGACGTCACCGAGCAAGAGGGCGTGGAGACGACGTTTCTCGACATCACCGACCTCGACGCCATCCGCGCCGTGGTCAGGGAGAACGACGTGCGCGCCATCGTGAACTGCGCCGCGTGGACAAACGTCGATGCAGCCGAGGCTCCCGAGAACCGAGCGCTCGTAGAGAAGCTCAACGCGACGGCCCCCGAGAACCTGGCCCGCGCGATGAAGGAAGTGGGCGGCTGGCTCGTCCAGATATCAACCGACTATGTCTTCGGGAAGGAGCCTTACAACACGCCCTGTCGCCCCGACCAACAGGGCACACCGACCGGCGTTTACGGAGAAACGAAGAAACTTGGTGAGGAGCGGATAATGGAAGTATTCCAACCAAAGACCCTCTCTAACTCCCCCTTAAAGGGGGAGAACTCAGATAGTGAAGCCTCCCCTTTAAGGGGAGGTTTGGAAGGGTCTGCTGGCTTCATCATCATCCGCACGGCGTGGCTCTACAGCGAATACGGCAAGAACTTCTGCAAGACGATGCTCAACCTCACAGCCACCAAGCCGCAGCTCAAGGTTGTCTTCGACCAGTGCGGCACCCCGACGTATGCCCTCGACCTCGCAAAAGCCATTCAGGTCATCCTCTCGAAGCCCGTGCAAGGCATCTATCACTTCTCGAACGAGGGCGTCTGCTCGTGGTACGACTTCACGCAGATGATTGCGCGCATCGCCGGACACAGAGGCTGCGACATCCGCCCCTGCTATTCCTCGGAATACCCAAGCCCCGTGAAGCGCCCCGCATACTCTGTCCTTGACAAACGCAGCATCAGGGAAACCTTCGGCATCGACGTGCCGTACTGGGTCGACTCGCTGGAAAAATGCATCAAGAACATCATTGAAAATTGAAGATTGAACATTGAACATTGAAAATTAACCCGACCCGAAGACTTAGGGCGCAGCCCAATGGTCAATGGTCGATGTTAAATAAATAGGAACGAATGGAAGTAATCAAGACCGCCATCGAAGGCGTACTCATCATAGAACCCCGCATCTTCAAGGATGCACGCGGATACTTCTTCGAATCCTTCTCGCAGAGGGAGTTCGAGGAGAAAGTCGGCCCCATCCGCTTCGTGCAGGACAACGAAAGCATGTCGCAGTACGGCGTGATGCGCGGACTGCATTTCCAGCGCCCGCCCTACACGCAGAGCAAGCTGGTTCGCTGCGTCAGGGGCGCCGTGCTCGACGTCGCCGTCGACATCCGCAAAGGTTCGCCCACCTACGGACAGCACGTCGCCGTCGAACTCACAGAGGACAACCACCGGCAGTTCTTCGTACCGAAAGGCTTCGCCCACGGCTTCGCTGTGCTGAGCGAAACGGCTGTCTTCCAATACAAATGCGATGAGTTCTACCATCCCGAAGCCGACGACGGCATCTCCATCACAGATGAAAGCCTCGGCATCGACTGGCGCATCCCAACCGAGAAAGCAATCCTCAGCGAAAAGGACACGAAGCATCCCATGCTCAAGGACTTCGAAACACCCTTCGCAATTCATAATTCATAATTCACAATTCATAATTGTCTCATGAAACATACCATTGTCATCACAGGCGGAGCCGGTTTCATCGGCAGTCACGTCGTACGACTCTTCGTCAACAAATACCCTGAGTACAAGATCATCAACCTCGACAAGTTGACCTACGCGGGCAACCTCGCCAACCTCAAGGACATCGAGGACAAGCCCAACTATAAGTTCGTGAAGATGGACATCTGCGACTTCGACGCGTTCCTGAAGCTGATGCAGGACGAGAAGATTGATGGCATCATCCATCTCGCGGCGGAGAGCCACGTGGACCGCAGCATCAAAGACCCCTTCACCTTCGCTCGCACGAACGTGATGGGCACGTTATCTCTCCTCCAGGCTGCCAAGCTCTATTGGGAGAGCCTGCCAGAGAGGTACGAGGGCAAACGCTTCTATCACATCTCGACCGACGAGGTGTACGGGGCGCTCGAGATGACGAACCCCGAAGGCATCAAGCCGCCTTTCACCACGACTGCCAGCAGCTCGGAGCATCACCTGGCATACGGCAAGGACTTCTTCTACGAGACAACGAAGTACAATCCTCACAGCCCGTACTCCGCCTCGAAAGCCTCCAGCGACCACTTCGTACGCGCTTTCCACGACACATACGGCATGCCGACCATCGTGACGAACTGCTCCAACAACTATGGCCCCTACCAGTTCCCCGAGAAACTAATACCTCTCTTCATCAACAACATACGCCACCGCAAACCCCTCCCCGTTTACGGTAAGGGCGAAAACGTGCGCGACTGGCTCTACGTAGAAGACCACGCCCGCGCCATCGACACAATCTTCCACCGCGGTACCATCGCCGAGACATACAACATAGGCGGCTTCAACGAATGGAAGAACATCGACATCATCAAGACAGTCATCAACACGGTGGACCGCTTGCTTGGCCGTCCCGAAGGCGCCGACATGGACCTCATCACCTATGTCACAGACCGCCTCGGCCACGACGCACGCTACGCCATCGACTCCACCAAGCTGCAAAGGGAGCTTGGCTGGGAGCCGTCGCTTCAGTTTGAAGAGGGCATCGAGAAGACCGTCAAGTGGTACCTCGAGAACGAGCAGTGGATGGACAACATCACAAGCGGCGACTACGAGAAGTACTACGAGGAAATGTACAAGAATCGCTAAACGAGACAAAACAATATAAAACAAATAAATACACAAACCACAATGAAACGTATTCAAACACGACTGGCAACATTGCTCGCAGCAGCATTGTTCGCATCCGCTTTCTCCGCACAGGCCCAGGAAGCACCCGACAACTATGTGTCTTATCCATTAGCCTTCATCAACTTGCAGGGCGGTGCGCAGGTAACGCCAATTCGTTCCTACAACAACTGGAAGCTCATTACACCTACGGCCAGCGTCGGCTTCGGTGTGCACTTCACACCTGTCGTCGGTGCTCGCCTGCACCTAAACGGCATGTGGGATAAAAGCGTGTATATGGTTCCCAGCGAAGATGCCAAGTACAAGTTCAACTACAAGTACGCCACGACAGACCTCGACCTTATGATTAACGTGATTAATCTCTTCACGAAGAACGACTACCATCCCATCAACGCTTATCTCATCGGAGGTGTCGGCCTCAACTATGTTTGGGGCAACGACGACGTGCCAGGTCTTTCTTCCTACAACACAAAAGACCGCATGAGCCATAACTTCCGCGTAGGCGGCATGGTGGATGTAAAGGTTACACGCAATCTGAGCGTCAACTTCGAACTGAGCGCCAACAGCCTCCACGACCGTTTCAATGCCGTCATCTACAACAGGAGAATGACACATTCAAACACCGACGACTGGCAGATAACGGCACAGCTCGGCGTGTCCTACAAGTTCGGCCTGCCCCACAAGCTTAAGGGCGACCCCAACTCCAACATCATCGTTGATCCCACCACCATCGGCGCAGGCACCGAGACAGGTTCGGCCAATACAAACGTCAACATCGACAAGCCCGCTCCTGCTCCCACACCGGCTCCCACACCAGCACCCGTCGTCGTGGACAACACCATCACTCGCAACATCTTCTTCGGTCTGCGCGAGACGAAGATACCTGCAACCGAGATGGCTAAGCTGGCCGAAGTGGCAAACTGGCTCAAGGAACATCCCTCTGCAAAGGTTACCATCACAGGTTACGCCGACAAGGGTACGGGCAACGCAAACATCAACGCCCGCTACGCTAAGCAACGCGCAGAATCCGTCACGAGAGAGCTCGTCAAGAGAGGCGTGCAGGCAAGCCGCATCACTACCGATTCAAAGGGTGACACCGTGCAACCCTTCAACAAGAACGACGAGAACCGCGTGACCGTCGTTATCGGTAAAGAATAAGAAGCCATACCTTATAATATAATATGCGACTACTAATAGACATATTATACAAGATACTGAAAGCCATCTTCCGACCTCGGGAGATGGCCATTACGGCCGTTGCCTTCCTGCTCATCGGCATGCTGCGCTATGTCGCGCTTCATTTCGATGTGTTCAATCCCGTGGCACAGGGCATGAAAGGCTTCTCCACGACGGACATCTTCTACGACATGATGCTGGCATCCCCCGCTGATACCAGCAGCACCATCGTCATCGTGGACGTCACCGAGCTGCACAACCGCGACTCCATCGCCACAGCTCTTGAGGAGGTCGATGCCCTTGGGCCTGCTGCCATCGATATCGATATCGTCTTCGAGCACCCCAAAGAGCCCGTCGGCGACGCGCACTTGTACAGCGTGGCAGCCACCATCTCGAATGCCGTCTTCTCCTTCAAGATGACAGACCCCGACCCCGAGGGGAAGGAGTTCACACGGCAGGCGCACTCCTTCTTCGCCGAAGACCTGGGCGTCACCGAAGGCTTTGTCAACGTGGACCGACGCATGACGCGCAACATCCCCCTCTGTCTCGAGATGCGAGGCGAAGCATATCCTTCCGTCATCGCACGCATGATGGAAGTGATACACGGCGAGCCCTTCGACTATAAGACCCTTCGCAAGAAAGCCATCGACTTCGAGCCGACCGTCTTCCGCGTCATTCCACATGACTCCATCCAGCACTATGCCCAATACATCACGGGGCACGTCGTCATGTTCGGAGGCGCACACGATGCCGTCGACATGCTCTATACGCCGCTGGGACAACTGCATGGGATAGAGGTGCTGTGCTATGCCATGAAGACCATGCTCGAGATGAAGAAGGAGACCCCAATCACAGGCACCCTCTACTGGCTGCTGACCGTCGTGTTCGCCTATTTCGGCGTTCGCATCATCATGACGTATAAGGACGGGGTTCTCAAACTGAAAGATGACCAGCTGCTGACAGATGTGTTGCGCACCATCTTCATCACGTCCATCTTCATCTTCATCGTATTGGCGTGCTACATGGCCATTGCCTTTGTCTTCTTCGACAAGTGGCGCATCAACTTCGACCTCACGCCGACGCTCACCGTGATGGCACTCACCACCGTATCAGCCGACATCGTACGCATTACAATCAAGCATGCGTGGCCAAAGCTATACAAACGCATGTATTAATTAAATAACATGAGTAATGACTTAAAACAAAACAAAATGAAACACATGACTATTCGCACGACAATTCTCGCTATGCTGCTGACCTTTGCAGCTGGCGCTTTCGCTCAGACACCTGTACAGACGTTCCTCGTCGGGGAAGTCAGCAAGTCTGTCATCCTCTATCAGGGAAACAAGAAACTGGCCGTCACGCCTGGCGACGAACTTCCGCTCGGAGCAATGCTCACCATTCCCGAGAACGGACGCCTCGTCGTGTACAACGAGGGCAAGCTTCGTCAGTACACCATCATGCAGTCGGGTACGTTCACCCTTGCCGAGCTCCTCAACAACAGCAAGAAAAAGAACGTGCCGGAGAAGGCCTTCAAGGGCATCATCAAGCTCGTCACGTCTGGCGACAAACTGCCTGACGGCGTCGCTACCATCGACCGTGAGATACGCTCTGACTCTACCAAAACCGAGGAAACGAAGTAAGACATGAATCGCTTAACCACCCTTTTAATCCTCGCCCTCGTCTGCACGGTACTGCCGGCGCAGGAAGTGACGCGAGAGATGACCAATCTGGCGCTCGACCTCTACGATGCCGTCAATAAAGGGCGGCAAGAAGAGGCAGACAAGCTCGCCGACAAGTATTTGGCGCTCTGCACCAGCGATAAGTATCGCTATGGGCCTTTCTATGCTGAGGCGAAACATGCCAAAGCACGTTCTGCTGCGGCCAGAGGTAACTTCCCTCTGGCACAGCAGCTCATGGACGAGGTCATCACGGCAAGGCTTGACAAACGTTCTAAGAAAAACGACGACCGCTTAGGGCTCTCGTATTTCGACCGCAGCAACTATTGCTTCCGTCAGCAGAACATCAACCAAGCCATCTCTGACCTGGAGCTGGCCGTCGAGGCCTATCAAAAGGCGAAAGAGCATAGCAAGTTCGCCACGGCCATGTGCCAGCTAGCGATGTACTACAAATACCGCGGTGCGCCGGGCGATGTGAACCGCGAGGCAGAATGCTACGAGAAGGCTTTCCCAAAGGTTGAGAAAGACACGCCGGAGTATCTCTCCGTCGCTGCCATGATGATCACGGCATACAACAATCAGGGCAAGCCGGACAAGGCAAGCAAACTGGCCAAGCAATTGCAGAAGACGGGCAAGAAGATTGCAGAGAAAGACCCGGTGCGATATGCCGACTTCCTGCTCTCCGCGTCTGTAGCAGAAGCGAGCAATGGAGAATATGACGAGGCACTGGACTATGCCAAGGACGCCTTCCAGATTTACGAAGACGCGAACCGCACATCAGAGCACAACTACGCTGTCCTGATGAAGAACGCTGCCGACTGTCACTTTCACCTCCAGCACTACCAAGAGGCGCTTGGGCTTTACGAAAAGGCCAAACCGCTGCTTCTGCAGACTGAAGGCGAGAACGGAAAAGTCTATCAGGGATGCTTCCAGCAGCTCATAGCCACCAATGCCCGCCTTGGACGCAGCGACCAGGCGCAGGAGTATTCTCACCAGCAACAGCAGCAACTCTTTGCCGGCGTCACAGACACGACGACGCTGAACTTCGCAAACACCCTGGCCACACAGGCACACATGCAGGCCGACCTGGGCAGCTACGAGGAGGCAGTAAGCTGGGGCGAACGTGCCCTGCGCAGATACGAAGCGCGCGGCGACTCCTTGCAGCAGGCTCTCATGCTCTACACGTTGAGCAACTACTACTCTCACCTCGGCCAGCAGCAGAGGGCCGACAGCCTCTCCGCTCTTTCTCTGAAGATAAGCCGCAAGCAAGGCTACAGCCAGACCGAGGCAGATGCTCAGAACCAGCAAGGCATGTCGCTCCTCCGCAAGGGACAATACAAGGAGGCCGATGAAGTCTTCCAGCAGGCGCTCTCACTGCTGCGCATGTCGGAACTCGACAAGTCGACGGCATACGCCAGTGCGCTCTGCAACCGCGCGCTCTGCCAAGACAAGCTCGACAACGTCAAGGGGGCCATCAACCTCACTCGCGAGGCGCTCGACCTGCAGACCAGTATCCTCGGACCGGAGCACGGCGACAACACCATGCTGCTCTACAACCTGGCCATGTACTACCACAGGACCGGGAAGATGGACAGCGTGGCGCACTACTATCACCGTGCCATCACGCAGCAGACGCAGCAAGTACGAAACAACTTCTCCTTCCAGTCGACCAAGCAACGCGAACTCTTTTGGCAGGGGAAGAGCTACCTGTACCAGACGGCGCCGCTTTTTGCCACGACGCCCGACAAGACGCCTGCCGGACTGCTGGCCGACATCTACAACGCCCAGCTCTTCACGAAGGGCATCCTGCTGAACAGCGAGATAGACTTCCGCCGCCTCTTGCAGAAATCGGCCGACGCTAAGGTGCTGAGCCAGTACGACGAGCTACAGATGCTGCGTGCCGACCTGCAGCAATGCTACGAGGCAAAGGCAGGCGAGGGACGGGAACGCATACCCGGACTGAAGCACAACATCGCGCAGCTCGAGTACGCTATCGTCAGCCAGTGCAAGGCCTACGGTGACTTCACACAGAACCTTTCGCTGACCTCCGACTCCGTCTGCCGTTCCCTGAAGCCCGATGAAGCGGCGGTGGAGTTCCTCGAAGCAGACATCACCTATGGTGGCAAGCCCGACCGTCTGTACCTCGCACTCATCCTGCGTCCGAAATGGAAAGCACCGCGCGCATGCCGCCTCTTCTTCCGAAGCGAGATGGAAGAGCTCGGCTACCCCGCCGGCAAAACAGTCAGCGAGCTGCTTAGCAAGTCGGAGTGGCAGAACAAAATCTACAGCGACGCCAAGCTCGGCAAACTCGTCTGGGGCGAACTGCTCAAGAACATCGACGGCGCTACGCACATCTACTTCGCTCCCACCGGTGTCTTCTACCAATGGGGCATCGAGTACATGCCTATGGCCGACGACGGCACACGCATCTCCGACAAAATGCGCATCTCGCGCCTCTCTTCCACCAAGATGCTGGCACAGCGAAGAGCCGACAAAGACAAGTTCGACGACGGCGAAATCGTCATCTACGGCGGACTGGACTATGAGAATATGTCCATCGCTCAGATGCGTGAGTTCCACGACATGGGCGACGATGAAGTGGTGGACGACGACGAAGACTTCATGGCTATGTACGAGGCGGAACAGCAGTCGGCTGACTCTCTGGCCATCGTCGAGATGGCTGAGCGCGGCGACCTGGTGCAGAACCTGCCGGGCGCAAAGGAGGAGGCAAATGCCATCGAACGCCTTTTGTTCAACGCAGGAAAAGACTTCACGAGCTATAAGGAATTCAGCGGAACGGAAGAGAGCTTCAAACGGCTCAACGGCCACGACGTCTCGCTGCTGCACATCGCCACGCACGGATTCTCCTATCCCGTGGAAGGCAGCGCCGGACACGACTGGCTCAAGTCATCGACTTCTGCCAGCGCGATGCCCACCGACCCGCTTTGCTACTCGGGACTGCTCTTCTCGGGCTGCAACAACAAGCTGCAGCATCCGCAGGACTTCCCGACCGACATCGACGACGGCATCCTGACGGCTCAGGAAATCGCACAGCTCAACCTGCAGGACCTCCAGCTTACCGTCCTCTCTGCCTGCCAGACGGGTACGGGCATGCTTCGTGAGGACGGCGTCTTCGGTGTGCAGCGCGGCTTCAAGAAGGCCGGTGCCCACACGCTCGTCATGAGCCTCTGGAGCGTCAACGATGCGGCCACGCAGCTCATGATGACCTCATTCTACGAGGGAATCCTCAGCGGACTCCCACGCCAGGATGCCTTCATGAAGGCACAGGCCAAGGTTCGCGCCACCTATCCCGAGCCGCACTTCTGGGCTCCCTTTATCATGCTCGACGACATCTAAACACTCTCTATCACGTCATTTCACATGAAAAAGACAATTCTCCTTCTTGCAGCGCTCTTCGCCTGCATGGCTGTTTACTCCAGAGATGATGAGAAGCCCGCCAGAGTGCGTAGCAGCTACTTCAACTTAGGCTTTGCAGAGTCAAAGCTGGATCAGGACGACTTCGGGCAGATGACAAGCGACTGGGGTGCATTCTTCGCGGTGGGCAAGACGTTCTACCTGCACAAGGAGCCCATCCTGAATCTCATCAAGTTCGGCATCGATGCCACATGGTTCGACCTCACCTACGCGCAGTACAAGCCGGAGGTGCTGTGGAGAAACGGAACGTTCCACCATGCGGAGGCAGCGGTCCATGTCGGCCCGTCCGTGACGGTCACGCCTCTCAACGGCCTCAGCGTCAACGCATATCTCCGCTACGCACCTACGTTCTCGGCCATCTACTCCACTACGGAGGACCACTACAACCTGAGCTATGCCACGCGTTTCGTCTGCGGAGCAACCGTTTCGTACAAAGTCATCGGCGTAGGTGTCGAGACGCGTTTCGGCATGAACAACATTGACCCGCTCGCCGCGTTCTATACTGGCGCGGACGGCGTGGACAAGGTCAAGACGAAGCTGAGAGGTTTCCGCGTATTTGTCACATTCAGGTACTGACCCCCGGACTGGCGACTCGCCCCAATTCGCCACATCGCATCACAAGCCGCCCGCAGTCGCCGGGCGGCTTTTTTTATTATTGCTGTCCGGGGAAAAGCACCGAAGGTGCGAAAGACCACAGACGGGGGTGTTAACCCCCGGGACGGGTTAGCCTGACAATAATAAGCCCCGAAGG
>CACXLY010000036.1 GCA_902768605.1 uncultured Bacteroidales bacterium | reverse complement strand
ATTTACTTCGAGCTAAAGCAAATTCTTCATTCTTCACTCTTCATTCTTCATTTTATTCACCATGTCCGCTTTCCTCATCTACGCCATCAAGTCGGCCATTCTGTTGACCCTGCTTTTCGTGCCGGGCATCTTCCTGATGTTCAAGGAAAAGATGTTCCGCTTCAACAGGATGACGCTCCTCGCCATACTGATGCTGAGCCTTGTGCTGCCGCTCTGCAACTTCTCGCGTCTCTCGATGGACAACATGTCCGCCGTGCAAGCCATCGAACAAGGTCTGATACAGGCTGGCATTCCCGTGGATGTAGCTTCACCCTTACCCCCTCTCTCATTGGAAAGTGATGGGGAGAGGCCCTTCCCGTGGTTCTACGTTGTCAGCATTCTCTACGGCATCGGCGTGATGACGATTCTGTGCATCCGTCTGCGCGAGGTGCTTTCCATGGGGCTCATCTTCCGCCGTGGAAGCATTTGGCAGAAGACAGAGGACGGCATTCGCATCTATTGTCACGCAGAGAATGTAGCACCCTTCTCCTGGCTGCGGAATATCGTCATCAGCGAAGCCGACTACAAAGAGAACGGACGCAAGATTATCCTGCACGAAAAGGCTCACATCCTCTACCATCACTCCGCGGACATCCTTCTGCTCACGCTGGTCGAGGCCGTGCAATGGTGGAATCCCTTCGTCTATCTGCTGGGCATGTACCTTCGCGACGTACACGAGTACGAAGCCGACGACTACGTCCTTCGTCAGGGCATCTCCTGCCACGCCTATTCCGAATTAGTCATAAGGAAAGCTGTAGGCGCCAACAGCTACACCTTCGCTAATAATTTCAATCACAGTTTAACTAAAAAGCGAATCAGTATGATGCTAAAGACAAATTCCAAGCGGAGCCGACGTAGCCGCGTGCTTTACGTCCTCCCCATGATTGCATTGGCGCTGAGTGCCTTTGCCACGCCAGAGTTCAAGACGGCAAGCAACCTCATCGAACAGACAGTCAAACCAACCTCCAACACTTTCACGCTGAAAGGCAAGGTGCCAAGTGTGTTCAACGTTGCCTATTTCCTTGTTTATATATGGGACGACTACACCCTTAAAGAGATGCCGAAGCCCGTTGATGTTTTAACGGTTCGGAATGGAAAGTTCGAATACACTACGACTTTAGACCAGCCATATTCAGGCATGTTGAAAGCCGTAAAGAAAGACGGCACAAAAGGCAAGTACTACATCGAGTTCCTCTTTGTACCGGGCGAGGAATGTGAGATATTCGTCAAAGGTGAAGGCTTTAACGAGTTCACTCTTAGCGGCAGTAAGTTCTATCGCGACTGGCAAGCTTTCGGACAGTTCTACAATAAAGCCAAAAAGAAGGCAATCGCGCTAGGAGGTGCGGGTGATGAAGAATACTTTGCCTCTATCGCCGACTACAATCGCAGACATAAAGGCGAGGAAGGTTCTCTCATGTACCAATGTATGTGGCTTGCAAACTCCAACATGAACTTCTCTATTTTCGACGACATCGCGGGCGGTCGCTTCAAGCGTTACATCCAGCATCGCAAGATTCAGTACAACAAGGAGACCGTCATCGACATCCACATTGACAGCGAGGACAAGCTCTCCTGCGGCATCAATCATGCCAAGCCGGAACCGGAACTGCTCAGCAAGTATAGCGGAGAGTCGACTGTCATCAACTTTTCGTCTGATAAAGAGCTCGACAACATGGAACACGTTATAAGGGAAGCCTCACGTAAGAACAACTCGCTGAGGATAAACTACGAGGTCAAGCCTTAGGGACTATGCCATCCTGAAGAGCTACATCAACGGCGAGAAGGTCTATCTCAAAGGAATGGAGCCTAAGGAAGACAGGAAATAAGACATCTCAATTTGGTTTTAAGAAGTTAATAAATCGGTGCACCACCCTGCTCCTGCGTCGTGAGACGCGGGAGCTTTTTGTATAGCCTTGACTTGCGTCGAGCTAAGGGAAACTGAAAGATTCTTCAGACTTTAACAAGAATGCTCCTTCGTTTCATGCGTTGGAGCATTTTTTGTCACTTTCTTTCGTGCCAAGTATTTGCTATTTGCAGATAATTCACTATCTTTGTACTCGAAAAGTGAAACTCTGGCCTTACTAATCGCATGAGAAACATCATACTTTACCTTCTGTCCGCCCTCTTTTGTGGACTTTCTTGGGGACAAAATCATATTGTAGTCACGCCGGCAGGCAAGATGGAACGGGCTGTCTCGGGCCACTTCGCAGGCATCGTCGATGGCCAGCTCACCACCTGGGGCGGCTGCAACTTCCCCGACGTCCCTTGTGCCGACGGCGGGCAGAAAGTGTTCTATCCGAAGGCATACGGCGCAAGCGTGACGGTGCCGGGCGAAACCATTTATATAGGAGGCTTGGACGAAAACGGCTCTGACGCTTCCGTCAGCCCCTCTAATCTTCCACCTTTACCCGAGCCTCTCGACAACTTTGCCGCATGCTATGGCGTGGACAGAATCTTCGTGGCAGGCGGTCAGACGGATGGCGTGCTTAACAAGGACGTCTATGCCCTCGACTGGCCCGACGGAAAGGAATGGGTGAAGATTGCAACCCTGCCAAGCCTCTCCCCTAACCCCTCCCCCGAGAGCGAGGGGGACTTCAACGGCCGCCTGCAGCCCTGCATGGCCGTGCAGAATGCGCCAGAAGGAAAAGCACTTTATATCTTTGGAGGATGGACCCCCCAACCCTCTTTAGGGGGAGTTGTAAATACCAAAGGCCTTAAACTTAATCTAAAGACTTTTGAGTGGCAAGAAACCTCTCCAGCTTCCATCAAAGCACTCCCCCAAAGGGGGAGCGGGGAGGGGACATGCTGGCCGCAGGCTCTTGTCGGCTCCTGCTGCGCTCCTTGCGGCTACAGCCACATCCTCTTCTTCGGAGGCGTGAACTACGACATCTTCTTCTCTGCCATTCAGGGCAAGCAGGACAGCCTCTACCTCAGGCACGAGCCGTCGTGGTACAAGTTCCGCTCTGACGTGCTGGCCTACCACACGATAACCGACTCGTGGATGACCATCCCGGGCGACACAGCTCTGGCTCGCGCTGGTGCTGCCCTCACGCCTTTCGACGGAGGTTGGTACTACAGCGGAGGCGAGACGATGCCCGGCATCAGGTCGGACAAGATTTCGCTTATCGAGACAAGGCACGAGACGCACTTCGGCTGGCTCAACTGGACGGTACTCATCCTCTATCTTGTAGCCATGCTCGGCATGGGCATCTACTTCATGCGACGCGAGAACGGAGCCGAAGACTTCTTCAAGGGCGGCGGCCGCATCCCCTGGTGGGCAGCAGGCATCAGCATCTACGCCACCATGCTCTCTGCCATCACCTACATGGCGATTCCTGCCAAAGCCTACGCCACGGACTGGACCTACTACCCGATGCTCTGGATGATACCCGTCGTGGGCTTCCCCGTGATATGGTACTACCTACCCTACTTCCGCCGACTCAAAGCGGCATCTGCCTACGCGATACTCGAGGAGCGCTTCAACCTCGCCACTCGCATGATGGCCTCCACGCTGTTCTGCATCTTCATGGTGGCGCGCATGGCACTCGTGATGTACCTGCCTTCGCTCGCCCTGACCGCTGTAACGGGCATCGACATTTACCTTTGCATCATCCTGATGGGACTCGTCACCATCGTTTATTGCACGATGGGCGGCGTGGAAGCCGTCATCTGGGGCGACGTCGTGCAAGGCTGCATCCTGGTCGGAGGTGCCATCTTTGCGGCCCTTTATCTGTGGGGCAACACCGAAGGCGGCTTCTCGGGAGCATGGAATCTGGCCGTCGATAACGACAAGATGCGGCTTTTCGTCTGGAGTCTCGACTACCGCCGCGTCACCTTCTGGGTCGCCATCCTGGGAGGCGGCATAGCCAACAACCTCATCTCCTACACTTCGGACCAAACCGTTATCCAGCGTTACATGACGACGAAGGACGAGAAGAGCGCGGGCCGCAGCATCTTGGTGAACGGCTTCATGAGCGTCTTCATTTCCGTCGCCTTCTACTTCATCGGCACGGGTCTCTACACGTTCTACAAGACGCATCCCCAGAGCCTCGACATCACGATGCAGCAGGGCGATGCCATCTTCCCGTACTTCATGATGAGCCAGATGCCCGCAGGCGTAGCCGGACTGCTGATTGCCGCCATCTTTGCCGCCACGATGAGCACGATATCGAGCAATATCAATTCCGTCTCGACAGCCTTCAGCGTGGACTTCATCCAGCGGTTCCGTCCGTCAATCAAGGACTCGACCCTGCTTCGCGTGGCCCGCTGGACGTGTGTCGTCAGCGGACTGATGGGCCTCGGAATCGCCTTGCTGATGGCCACATGGGATATCGCCTCGCTGCTCGACTACTTCAACACCATCCTCGGACTGCTGACGAGCGGCCTCGGAGGCCTCTTCGTCATGGCCGTCTTCTTCCCGCGCATCAAAGGGCGAGCCGCCCTGACAGGCTTCATCGCAGGCGAACTGGTGGTCTTCCTCATGTACCTCTACACGGACGTCAACTTCTTCCTGTTCGGCGCAACGGGAATCGTAGTGAGCGTCATCGTAAGCCTCACCCTATCCCTCCCCAAAGGAGAGGGGACTAAATAGTCAAATCGTAAATAAATCGTAAATAGTAAATCGTCAAATCGTAAATAACCATGGTAGATTTCAATTTGTTGGCCGCTCAGTACAAGAGCGAGTTGCTGGACAGGGTGATGCCCTTCTGGATGGAGAACAGTATAGACAAAGAGTTCGGCGGATACTTCACCTGCATCGAGCGAAACGGTGAGGTCTATGACACCGACAAGTTCATTTGGCTGCAAGGCCGAGAGGTGTGGATGCTCGCTACATTATATAATAAGGTAGAGAAAAAGCAGGAATGGCTCGATGCTGCTATTCAGGGCGCCGAGTTCCTGAAGAAGTACGGGCACGACGGCCAGCTGAACTGGTACTTCTCGCTCGACCGCGAAGGCCGTCCGCTTGTAGAGCCTTACAACATCTTCTCCTACACCTTCGCCGTGATTGCCTTCGGTCAGCTCTACAAAGCGACTGGCATTCAGGAATATGCCGAGATAGCCAAGAAGACGTTCGACATCGTGCTCTCGAAGCGGAACAATCCCAAAGGCAAGTGGAGCAAGGCGGCACAGGGCGCTCGTGCTCTCAAGGACTTCGCCCTGCCCATGATACTCTGTAATGTCGCCCTCGAGATTGAAGATTTGTTGGAACCTAAGTTCCTTCAAGAGACCATAGACATCTGTCTGCACGAAGTGCTGGACGTCTTCTATCGGCCGGAGCTCGACCTCGTCGTGGAGCATGTGAGCAAGGACGGCAAGCTGGTGGACTGCCACGAGGGACGCCTCCTGAACCCCGGCCACGCCATAGAAGCCATGTGGTTCATCATGGACCTCGGCAAGCGGCTCGGTCGTCAGGACCTCATCGAAAAAGCCGTACACATCGCCCTTCGCGAGGCAGAATACGGCTGGGACAAGCAGTACGGCGGCATCTTCTACTTTATGGACCGCCTGGGCAGGCCTTTGCAGCAGCTCGAGTGGGACCAGAAGCTTTGGTGGGTTCACATCGAGACGCTCATCACCATGATTAAGGGCTACGAGCTGACGGGCAAGCAGGAATGCCTGGACTGGTTTATGAAGGTGCACGAGTACGTGTGGAGCCACTTCATGGACCCCGAGTACCCCGAGTGGTTCGGCTATCTGAACCGCCGCGGCGAAGTGCTCCTGACGCTCAAAGGCGGCAAGTGGAAAGGCTGTTTCCACGTTCCGAGAGGCTTGATGCAGGTTTATCAGACCCTCGAGAGAATAGCTGCGAAAGAGCAGTAATAAACGAAATGAGTCCGCCCCCAAGCGGGCTCATTTTTATTTCGTGATATTACTGACCGGTTAAAAGCACCAAAGGTGCGATAGAACACAGACGGGGGTGCTAACCCCCGGGACAGGTTAGCCTAACAATAATAAGCCCCGAAGGGGCGACAGAACACAGACGGGGGTGTACCCCCCGGGGCAGGATAGCCTAACATTAGTAAGCCCTGAAAGGGCGACAGAATATGTAATTTGTTTAATTTCAAATTGTTATAGGGTTCTGTCGTCCTTTCAGGACTTTCTTTGCCATCGCATCATTACCGGGGGTTACACCCCCGTCTGTAGTCTGTCGTCTCTTCGAGACTTTAGCCTGCAGCTCGTCCCAAGAAAGCCTGCAGCTCGTCCCAAGAAAGCCTGCAGCTCGTCCCAAGAAAGCAGGCATTACGTCGAGACACCCATCTCGACACGTTAGGTTGCTTGCAAATACATGTACTTGCAATTGAATATTCATGTACTTGCAATTGAATGTACATGAACTTGCAAACCTTTTGACGTGTGGCGTCGGGCAACAGGACGCGATGGGGCGAACGCTTCAGCGTGTCTTGCCGAGTCGTTCCTTGGCGTGCTTCTTCTCCCGCCGCTCGAAGGCATCCATGCTCTGCACGCAATGGATGCCTCTGTCACGCATCGCCTTGCTCCCCCCAATATGAGAGCTGCCGAACTTGCTGCCGGGCTTCAGGAGCATCTTAATGCACAAAAAGAGAACAGATAAGGCAACAAATCCAAGCGTAATGAGTACAAGTTTCAACATAATTCACTATATTTGTCTGCAAATATACAATATTATATATAATAATGTAGTTATTTATCAAGATAAATATAAGGAAAATGGATAAAACGTCTTTACAACCCCAGAGTGTGTTCAAGTGCTTTGCACAAGTTAATCAAATCCCGCGCCCCTCGAAGCAAGAGGAGAAGATGATTGAGTTCCTGCTTGGCTTCGGCCGGGGGCTCGGCCTCGACACCCGTCGCGACGAGGCTGGAAACGTCATCATCCGCAAACCTGCCACGCCCGGCATGGAGGACCGCCAGACGATTGTCCTGCAGAGCCACATGGATATGGTGTGCGAGAAGAACCGCGACGTGGAGTTCGACTTCTCGAAGGATGCCATCCAGACCTACGTGGACGGAGAATGGATGAAGGCAAAGGGCACGACGCTTGGTGCCGACGACGGCATCGGCGTGGCCATGGAGATGGCTATCCTCGAGGCAAACGACATCGAGCACGGTCCGCTGGAATGCGTCTTCACACGCGACGAGGAGACTGGCCTGACGGGCGCTGAGGGCATGCAGTCCGACTTCATGACGGGTCGCCTGCTCGTCAACCTCGACAGCGAAGACGAGGGACAAATCTTCGTCAGCTGCGCCGGAGGCTGCCGCACGTTCGCACAGTTCGACTATCAGGAAGAGCCTCTGCCTGCCGGCTTCTTCACCTTCTCGCTTGCCATCAAGGGCTTGACCGGCGGACACAGCGGCGACGATATCGACAAGAAGCGCGCCAACGCCAACAAGCTCCTGGCTCGCTTCCTCTACACAAGTCAGCAGAAATACGACTTGCGCCTCATCGACATACAGGCTGGCGGCCTTCACAACGCCATTCCACGCGAGGCTTGGTGTCTCTGCGCCGTCCCCGCGAAGGATAAGGAGAGCATTACCGTCGACTGGAACCTCTATCAGGCCGACGTGGCAGAGGAATACAGCGTGACAGAAAAGACGATGGTCTTCGCTCTGGAGAGCGAGACGCCCGCCGTTTCTGCCATCAACAAAGACTGTAGCCAGCGGCTCATCAAGGCTCTGCAAGCCGTCGACAACGGCGTCTATGCCTACTGCCAGGACCTCGACCTCATCGAGACGAGCAGCAACCTGGCCAGCATCCACAAGACGCCGAAGACCATCGACGTGAACAGCAGCCAGCGCAGCAGCATCTACAGCGCCCGCGTCAACATGGCCAACACCTTTGCCGCAGCCTTCGAGCTGGCCGGCGCAAAGGTAGAGATAGGCGAAGGCTACCCGGGCTGGAAGATGAATCCGAACAGCGAGATACTGCGCATCGCCGTCGAGCAGTACAAGAGGCTCTTCAAGAAGGAACCCATCGTACGCGGCATCCATGCTGGCCTCGAGTGCGGACTCTTCAGCGAGAAGTTCCAGGGAATGGACATGATAAGCATGGGCCCGACACTTCGCGGCGTTCACAGCCCCGACGAGAAGCTCCTCATCCCGACCGTTCAAATGGTGTGGGACCACCTGCTCGCCATTCTGAAGGAAGCACCAAAGAAATAGCCCTTCGTTATAACGACATAACGGAATAACGTCATAACGAAACACACAGAAATAGATGAAATTAAAGTTTCTCCTTCCTCTGCTCACCCTGCTTGCCGCGGCTTGTTCCGACTATGAAAGCTTCTCGGACAATCCCGGCTTTCGCCTCGAGTTCTCGCAGGACACGATTGCCTTCGACACGCTCATCAGCACCATTCCCAGCAGCACAAAGACGCTCTATGCCTTCAACAATAACGGCAACGGCATGCGCATCACCACGATTCAACTCGAGGGAGGCGCCAAGAGCCTGTTCCGCGTCAATGTCGATGGGCGCTACCTCGCCGATGGCATCTGGCACAACTTCGAGGTGCTGAAGCACGACAGCCTCGTCATCCGCATCGAGATGACGCCTCCCGAGGTAGGAACCACCGAGCCGCTCTACTTCCAGGACAAGCTGCATTTCCTCTTGGAGAACGGCGCACAACAGACCGTCGTGCTTAGCGGCGGCTCCATCGATGCCTACATTCAAAGGGGCGGACTCATTATCGATGAGGACATGTCGCTTCTGACCGACAAGGCCTACGTCATCTACGACTCGCTCGTGGTGAACCCCGGCGTGACGCTCACGCTTACCGAAGGCACGAGGCTCATGTTCCACGACAAGGCAGCCCTGCATGTCTATGGCAGGCTACTGGTGGAAGGCACCCTGGAGAAACCCGTCGTTTTGCGAGGCGACAGGATGGACCACATGTTCGACTACCTTCTCTATGACAACACTCCAAGCCGCTGGGAGGGCGTCATCATCCATCACGGCAGCTTTGGCAACGTGCTGACTTACTGCGACCTGCACAGCTCGCTCTTCGGCATCATCTGTGAAGACACGGAAGAGGTGAAGCCCGATGAGACGAATCCCTCCGTCACGCTCGATTGCTGCATTCTGCACAACATCGGAGGCGACGGCCTGCAGTTCAACAACTGCGTCAGCAAGGTCACTAACACGCAGATAAGCAATACCTTGGGGCATACCGTCAACCTCAACGGAGGCATCCACGAGTTCGTCTATTGCACGTTGGCCCAGTTCTATCCCTTCGTGGCGAACCGCGGCGACGGACTTCATCTCGTCAGCTCAGCAGATGGCGACGAATACGGATTGCTGCGCAGAGCGCACTTCATCAACTGCGTCATCACGGGTTATGGCGAGGATGTCATCATGGGCGAGAACATTCCCCAGGACGGGAGTTGCGACTACCTCCTGCACCATTGCTTCCTCAACACGCCGCCGGTCGACGACGAGGAGCACTTCGTGGGCTGCATCTTCGACCGAGACAAGAAGAAGAACGAGGAAGAGAAACTCGTTCGCCAGGACAACTTCGTGCTCTTCGACACAGAGAACTTCTTCTATGACTTCACCCCGAAGGACAGCAGCATGATACGCTCGCTTGCCGACCCGAACTATATCGGCCTGCCTCAGTTCGACAGGCTGGGCGTGAGCCGGCTTGCCGACGACGGCCCCGATGCCGGATGCTACGAGTTTGTCAAGAAACCAGACGAGGAGGGCAAAGAGTGAAAGGCGTGCTCATCGTGGTGGGCAAGACCACAGACAAGCGGTTCGACGCCATCATACGGGAATACGTTGACCGCATCTGCCACTACATTCCATTCGCCGTAGAGGTCATCCCGGAACTCAAGAACACCAAGGGACTCAGCCAAAACGAGCAGAAGGAACGCGAGGGCGAAATGATACAGAAGTGCCTGCAGGCGGGCGATTACGTGGTGCTCCTCGACGAGCACGGCAGCGAACGGACCAGCGTGGAGTTTGCCGCCTGGATGCAAAAGAAGATGGCTGCGGGGCCGAAGCGCCTCGTCTTCATCGTCGGCGGACCTTACGGCTTCTCCGACGCCATTCACAAACGGGGCAACGAAGAGGTCAGCCTGAGCCGCATGACACTCTCCCACCAGATGGTCCGCATGTTCTTCGTGGAGCAAATCTACAGAGCGATGACAATCCTCAACGGAGAACCGTACCACCATGAGTAAATGAAGAATGAAGAACGAAGAATGAAGAATTTGCTTCCGCCGTAAAATGAAGAATGAAGAGTGAAGAGTGAAGAATTTGCTTCCGCCGTAAATCGTCAAATAATTTAATAGTAAATAACAGCCTCCCCCGACCCCTCCAAAGGAGGGGAGAGTAAATAGCTAAATTACTAAATAGTAAATAAATCGTAAATAGTAAATCGTCAAATCGTAAATAAACAAGATGTTATCAGTAGAAGAACTCAACGACAGACTTATTGACCTGTCTTTTGCCGAGGACATCGGCGACGGAGACCACACGACGCTTTGCTGCATCCCGCCAACCGAGATGGGCGAAAGCAAGTTGCTCATCAAGGAAGAAGGCATCTTTGCAGGCAACGAGATTGCAAAGAAAGTGTTCCATCGCTTCGACCCGGACCTGCAGGTCGAGACATACATCGAGGACGGGGCGCACGTCAAGCCCGGCGACATCGTGATGAGCGTCAAGGGAAAGGTGCAGAGCCTTCTGCAGACGGAGCGCCTCATGCTCAACATCCTGCAGCGAATGAGCGGCATAGCCACGATGACGCACAAGTATCAGCAGGCCCTCATCGATGCCGGCACCAAGACGCGCGTCCTGGATACCCGCAAGACGACACCCGGCATGCGAATGCTCGAGAAAGAGGCCGTGAAGATTGGCGGCGGCATGAACCACCGCATCGGGCTCTTCGACATGATTCTCCTGAAAGACAATCACATCGACTTCTGCGGAGGTGTTCACAACGCAATCTCTCGTGCGAAGCAGTACTTAAAAGAGAAAGGCAAGGACCTGAAGATTGAGTGCGAGGTGAGGAACTGGAAGGAACTGGACGAAGCGCTTGCCGAGGGTTGCGACCGCATCATGTTCGACAACTTCACGCCCGAGGACACGAAGAAGGCCGTGGAGATTGTTGCAGGCCGATGCGAAACGGAATCGAGCGGCGGCATCACCTTCGACACGATGATTCCCTACGCCAAAGCCGGCGTCGATTTCATTTCCTTCGGAGCCCTGACACACAGCGTGAAAGGCCTTGACATGAGTTTCAAGGCTGCAGGCAGCGACAAACTAATTATCAAATAGCGAGTTATGAAAAGATTTATTATACTTCTCGGAGCCCTGCTCTTCAATTTTCAATTTTCAATTTTCAATCATGCTACTGCCTGCACGAACCTGATTGTCGGCAAGAAAGCCTCGAAGGATGGCAGCGTGATTATCTCCTACAGTCAGGACGACTACGGCTCCTTCGAGCCCCTTCGCGTGATTCCCGCCGCAGACCACCCTGCCGGGACAATGCATCCCCTGTATCACTACGAGAGCAACAACTACCTTGGAGAGATTCCGGAAGTCGCTCATACATACGGCGTTGTAGGTCTGATGAACGAGTTTCAAGTGTCGATTCACGAGACGACATGGGGCGGCAGGGCTGAGTTGACAGACACCATCAGCGGACTTATCGACTATGGTTCGCTCATGGTGCTCGGCCTGCAGCGTTCCAAGACTGCCCGCGAGGCCATCGAAGTCATGACAAGTCTGGTGGATACCTACGGCTACGAGAGCGAGGGAGAAAGTTTCTCCGTGGCTGACCCCAACGAGGCATGGATTCTGGAGATGATAGGCAAAGGCCCGGGACGCAAGGGAACCGTGTGGGTGGCCGTGCGCATCCCGGACGATTGCATTAGTGGACATGCCAATCAGAGCCGCATCCATCAGTTCCCCCTCAAGGACAAGAAGAACTGCCTCTACGCAAAGGACGTCATCAGCTTCGCTCGCGAAAAGGGTTACTTCAGCGGTAAAGATGCAGACTTCTCGTTTGCAGATGCTTACGCACCCGCTGACTTCGGCGCACTTCGCTTCTGCGAGGCACGCATCTGGAGCTATTACAACAAGTGGGCTGCCGAGGACATGAGCCCCTATCTGCCTTATGCGATGGGCGACACGAAGGGTCAGGTCCTGCCACTTTACGTGAAGCCCAAGGCTCCGCTCTCTGTCCAAGACGTCAAGGACATGATGCGCGACCACTACGAAGGCACGCCGATGGCGCTGACCGAGGACATCGGAATGGGTGCTTGGGAAATGCCGTACCGCCCCACTCCACTCAGTTTCGAGGTCGATGGGAAGAAATATTTCAACGAGCGCCCCATCAGCACTCAGCAGTCGGCATGCGTCTATGTGAGCCAGATGCGCTCCTGGCTGCCCAATCACATCGGCGGAGTGACGTGGTTTGCCAACGACGAGGCGAATATGACGGTCTTCACACCCTGCTATTGCAACATGACGCAGGCCCCCGAGTGCTACGACAAGAATACTGCCGACGCCTTCCATTTCTCCACTCGCTCAGCATATTGGGTGGAGAACTGGGTCAGCAACATGGTCTATCTGCGCTATAACCTGCTCTTCCCCGAACTGCAGAAGGTGCGCGACAGGCTCGAAGCGGACTACAACTCGCTGCAGGACGACGTGGAGAGCAAAGCAGCAAGCATGAGCAAGGAGGACGCCATCAAGCACCTCTCGGCCTACAGCCACCGCGTAGCAGGCGCGATGATGGACGAATGGAACCAACTTGCGCAACTCATCATCGTGAAGTACAACGACATGGCTGTCAAGAGAACAGACGAGAACGGGCAGTTCGAGAAGACTCCCGGAGGCAATCCCAAGCCCGTACTTCGCCCTGGTTATCCCGAGAGATTCAAGCGCGAGATAATCAAGCAGGCAGGCACTCGGTATCAACAACCTTAGAAGACTCCCTAACCCCCTTTAGGGGGAATGCCTGACGACACACTAGTAAATCGCAAACTACACGTGCCTAAATCGCAAACTTCACGTGCCTAAATTGCAAACTACACGTGCCTAATTTGCCAATTAGATGTTTCTAATTTGCCCATTAGATGTATCTGATTAAAAATAAACTCTCGACAGATGAAAAGACTTACACTTCTGCTCCTGGCTTTCACGCTGCATCTGGCTGCCTTCGCGCAAGGCTGGCCTGCCGATTATGATGGCGTGATGCTGCAAGGATTCTACTGGGATTCCTACGACGAGACGTCTTGGGCGAAGCTGGAAGAGCAGGCCGACGAGATAGCGCCTTATTTCCAACTCGTCTGGGTTCCACAGAGCGGCTGGTGCAACAAAGGCCATAACGTGATGGGCTACACGCCCGTCTATTACTTCAACCAGAAGAGTTCCTTCGGCACAGAAGCGCAGCTCAGAAGCATGATTGCAGCCTATCGCGAGCGGGGCACGGGTTTCATCGCCGATGTCGTCATTAACCATCGCAACAACATGGGTGCTGGAGGCTCTTGGGCAGACTTCCCTGCCGAGACCTACAACGGGGCGACCTACCAGATGCTGCCTTCCGACATCTGCAAGGACGATGATGGCGGCGCGACGGCAAACTGGGCAAGCGGGCACGGCATATCGCTCTCGCAAAACGAAGACACGGGCGAGGGCTGGCCGGACTGCCGCGACCTGGACCACCAGAGCAGCAACGTGCAGAACTGCATCAAAGCCTACCTCAAGTTCCTCCTCGAGGACATCGGCTACGTGGGCTTCCGATACGACATGGTAAAAGGCTTTTGGGCGAGCTTCATCGCCGATTATAACGTGTACGCGAAGCCTGCCTTCAGCGTCGGCGAGTACTGGGACAGCACGGATAAAATCAGGCAATGGGTGAACTATACGCGAGGCTATGTGTCTGATACTCCGACAAGTGCTGCCTTCGATTTCCAGTTCCGTTACCGCGTACGCGATGCCATCAACAACGACGACTGGCGCCAGCTGAGCTGGGACCAAAAGCCGCTCTCGGCAGAAGACAACTACAAGCAGTATGCCGTCACCTTTGTCGAGAACCACGATACCGAACATCGCATCAACGGAGCAGAGCAAGACCCCATCCGCTCAGACACGCTGGCTGCGAACGCTTACCTCTTGGCGATGCCCGGCACACCCTGCATCTTCTACACGCATTGGCGGGATAACAAGTTTGCAATCAAGCAGATGATACTGGCCAGACGACTTGCTGGCATCACGAACACCTCGGCTTGCGAGGAGAAATACAGCGCCGAAAGCTACTACGCGAAAGCCACCACAGGCAAGAATGCCACCCTGCTTTGCGTCGTCGGCAAGAAACCCCAAAGCTACAACGCCAGCAGCACGCAATACCGCGAAATCCTCTCCGGCAAAGGCTATCGTTATCTCCTGAACAGAAACGCCAATACCGTCTGGATGGATGTGCCTGATGGCACCTACGAAGGGCCTTTGCCTGTCAAGCTGACAGCAGTAAGCAGGCTATCGGGAGCCAAGATTGTCTATACTTTGGACGGCACGGAACCAACTGCCGAGAACAGTCAAATCGCGAGCGGAGAGACGCTCAGCATCACGTCCTCATGCACCCTGACGGCAGGCATTCTGTCTGGCGGCAAGGTTTATGGCATTCATACGCGCAAGTACAGCATCTTCGAGCCGCACGACATCACGATTTATGTCCACTCCGACGTCACATGGTCTGCCATGACGTTCTATGTCTGGGACAACAACGACGCGCAGCTGAACGGCAACTGGCCCGGCAAGCGAATCAGGGACACAAAGGAGATAGGAGGCAAGAAATGGAACTATCAGACCCTTAGCCTCACCTCGCCAAAGCAGTACCTCAACCTCGTGGTGAGCAACACCTCGGGCGGCAGGCAAACCATTGACATAAGAGGCATCCGCTCAGACCGCTTCTATTGCATCACGGGGGAGAAGGAGGAAGGCAAATTCTTCGTTGAGGACCAGACCGCAGACATCGTGACAGGAGTTGAGACAATAAGAGATGTTGAAAATAAGAAAATAAGAAAAGGACTCTTCGACCTCAACGGCAGGAAGCTCTCAACTCATAAAAAGAAAGGCATCGTCATAGAAAACGGACGAAAAGTTACATATAACTAATAACGAGAGAGATGGTAAGAAGATTTGTTTCGCATTTGTTGCTACCAGTTTTGTTGTTGTTTTCCGTCGTGCTTTGCGAGGCGAAGGACAGGAAACAGAGTGCTGCAGGGCCTCGCAAGGTGCTTGTACTGGCCGAGCGAGGCGGGTTGCATGAAGGCTTTACTGCTGCCGGGCTGCAATGGCTCGAGCGTCAGAAGGAGCGCTTCAACATGGAGCTGACAGTTCTGAACTCAGCAAAGGAAATCGGCAAAGGCGAGCTGCAGAAGTACCAGCTCGTGCTGCAACTGAACTACCCGCCTTATGCTTGGAGCGAAGCGGCACAGAAGGACATGCAAACCTACATCGACAAAGGGCTCGGGGGCTACATCGGCTTCCACCACGCAAGTCTTCTCGGCGAATTCGACGGCTACCCGATGTGGGGGTGGTTCTCTGAGTTCCTGGGCAAGATACGCTATCAGAACTATATTACCGACAAGTGCGACGCGACGGTTCACCTCGAAGACAAAGGGCATCCCGTCACCCAAGGCGTGCCACAAAGCTTTATAATTAAGGAAGATGAATGGTACACGTACGATGTCAGCCCTCGCCAGAACGCTCATGTTCTTGCGAATGTGGACGAGGACTCCTACTCCATCAAGACGGACATCAAGATGGGAGACCACCCCGTCGTATGGACAAATCCTAAGAAGAAGGCTCGAAACGTCTATTTCCAGTTTGGGCACAGCAAGTCGCTCTACGAGAACCCCGCCTTCATCAAGCTCTTCGAGAACGCGCTCCATTGGACTTTGAAAGACGATGGACAACAGACAACGGACGATGGACAACGGACTACAGACAACGGACAACTGACTGCTGGCGACGGACAGCAGCAGGCTGAGGAGGAAGGCTATCCTGCCAACTATGCCCGGGCGCCACGTTTCCGTGCTCTCGTTCACTATGAGCCGGGGGCTGAGGAGGCGCATGTGCAGTTCGACAAGCAAGCCATCGAGTTCTTCCACAAGCTGACGTACGGCGAGGGATGGCTCATGGATGTCACCACTTCGCTTGCCGACTATCCCTACGAAAAGCTGAAGGACTACTCCATCATCATCAGCCTGAATGCCTCTCCGGGCGGCAAGGCACAGCGCGAAGCCTTTGAGCAATACATGGAGAATGGCGGCGGATGGATGGGTTTCCACGCCTCTGCCTACAACGACAAGAATACGCATTGGCCCTGGCTGAACGAGTTCCTGGGCTGCGGAGCATTCTATTGCAACAACTGGCCCCCGCAGCCTGCCCTCATGGAATGCGACACGCAGGAGCATCCCGTCACTTGTACTCTGCCTCCATCCTTTGTGGCGCCGGCAAGCGAGTTCTATCAGTGGAACCCCAGCCCGCGCAAGAATCCCGATGTAGAAGTGCTGCTCTCCATCTCGCGGAAGATGTATCCCTTCGGCTTGAAAGACGTTGTGAAGTGGGGCGACTTCCCTATCGTCTGGACGAACAAGAAGTACAGGATGATTTACCTGAACATGGGGCACGGCGACGAAGGCTTCATCGATGCCACGCAGAACCTGCTTTTCGTCAACGCCTTCCGCTGGGTAGTGAGCCGCGACCCGAAAGGCGACCCGTTTCAAAAGTAAAGACAAACAATAAGGCGCTGCCAAGATGGGCAACGCCTTATTCTATATATATTATATATAATGTGTATTCTTAACGCAAGCGGTCCAGCGAGCGAACCAGCATCTCGTCTTTGTGAATGCCACGGAAGGCAAGGTAGAGCAGGATAAGGGCTGCTGCGGGAAGGCCTGCCGTCCAATGCGGACGCCATGTGGCTGGCAGTCCTGTGCTGAGCAGGTAGCTGATGATGCCGTATGCGACATACCAAAACACAAGCAGTATCATGCAGAACGAAGCAATCCGCATCTGCAGAGCACGGCGCTTGAAGAGCCAGATGTCAAGGAACGTGAAGACACTCGCGATGACGAGTATGGCCATCATGACGGGGCAGAAGGAGAACATGTGCTGCCCCTCGGACACAAGCCACAGATTGTACATATCCACCTTCTCCATGCCCTCGCTTGCCATGAAATGAGCGATTGGCGTGCAGAGGCAGCCGATGCAGAGCAGGAAGGCTGCGAGGAGGTAGAGGGTCTGAATGCGCTGAATCATGCCTTAGTCGAGCAGAGTTGCCTCCTTGCTGGGGTTGCGATAATAAATCTTGCCGTCGATGAACTCCTGCGTCGCCATGAGCGTTGCCTTGGGCAGCTTCTCATAGTAACGGCTGATTTCTATCTGCTCGCGGTTCTCGAACACCTCGTCGAGGTTGTCCTGAGTGCTTGCAAACTCCGAGAGCTTCTTGCTCAGTTCCTGCTTGATGTCGGCAGAAATCTGATTGGCACGCTTACCGATGATAACGACGCTTTCGTAGATGTTGCCTGTTTCCTCGCAAAGGCTCATGGGGTCTCTGTTGACGGTGTCGTTAGGGGCTGATGTTTTCTTGTAATCCATAATATTATTTACGATTTGACGATTTACGATTTACGATTTATTTACGATTTAACTATTTGGTTATTTGTTCCCCCGGGGGAGGCTGTTATTTACGATTTAATTATTTGACGATTTACGGCGGCAGCAAATTCATGGATGCTCTAGCACCATGGCGCGATTGTTGTCGCGGAGCTTCACTCTTCATTCTTCATTCTTCACTCTTCTTCATCTTCACCCTCGACGAGCTGTCCTTTCTTTGCCACAACGCGCTCTGAGTGTGTGAAGATGGACTGCGCCTCCTTCATATACTGGCTCTCTGGGAAGTCGCTCTGGAAGGCATAGTACTCGTCGATGGTATCGCGGAAACGCTCCACGCGCTTCTCTACGACGCTCTGCTTTGCAAGCTGATACTTCGCCCTCAGAGACAGGATTGAAAGCTCCTCGCGTAGCTTGGCAGAGGCGTAGGGATAGTCCTTCAACGCATTCTGTGCCGTCACGACGCAGGCCTCGTAGTTGTTGCCTCCGTAGATACTGTTGAGCGTGTAGGTGCCGAGGTCGTAGTAGAGCTTTGCCGAGAGATATTCCTTCTGCACGAGCTTGTCCTGCATGTCGAAGATTATCTCATGCACCTGTGATTTGAGACTCGTCTCGGGGCAATAGTCGAGGAAGTTCTGGAACTCCTTGATGGCTTCCATAGTGCTCGACTGGTCAAGGCGCACATCGGGCGTCTGCTTGTAGAGCGAGTACCCGCTGTTGAAGCGCGCCAGCTCCATGTACTGCCCCTTGGGATAGGTCTGATAGTACTTCTTGAAGAACATGACTGCCGACTCGTAGTCCTTTGCCTTCAGGTTGCTCTCGCCCAGCATGTAGAGGCTCTCTTCGCCATAGGAAGTGCCCTTCAGCGGTGCCAGGAGCAAACTGAATAGCTCAGCAGCCTGACGATAATGCCCCTCAGCATAGAGCGCCTTGGCTGCCTCGTACTTGTATTCGTAGTCGTTGCTCTTGAGCACGCTGGAATACTCGCTGCAAGACCCGAAAAGCAAGGTGCAAGGAGCAAGAAGAAGGAAAAGAAGTCGACGTATTCTCATATCAGGGCGCAAATATACTGCTTTTTGCGTTCTCTGCCAAAAATGAGGTGCAGAAAAAGTGTTAAGAATGAGGTTTTTAACGTTTCTTGGCTTTCTGCGGGTCATAAATTGCCATGCCGACGAACGAATCTGCGCATCCATAGAAGAGATACCACTTGCCTTTATAAGGCACAAGACCCTCAGTAAAGACTGTTCCCGAAGGATACTGCCCGCTCTTCTCGAAGTCGTCCTCGGGATAGAAATATGGCTCGTCCAGCCTGTCGATGAGCTTTGTGGGGTCTTTCAACGAGAAGAGTGCCTGTCCTGCACAATAAGCGCCCGAGGCATAACGCTGGTCGCCATCACTTCCACCCCTGTTCTTTCCATTGTAGAAGAGCATGATGCCGTGCTTCGTCTTGATGGCAGGCGGTCCGCACTCCACAAGCTGGCTGTCAAAGTAACCCTTGCGGGTGTCCATGACATGCAGAAGCTTGCCGTCCGCAGCCAGCATGGGCTCCCAATGGATGAGGTCGTCGCTCGTAGCGATATTGACGAAGTTCTCTCCCCAATACATCATGTATTTGCCCTTGATGCGTGCTATCACCTGCCTGCCGTTCTTCATCTCTGTCACAATCGAGCCTGACTTCGAGTAGCCCTTGCTCAGCTGGCTTTTGTGAGCGTCGGAGAAGATAGGTCCGTGCTTCGTCCAATGCACGAGGTCACGGCTTGTGGCAACACTCAGGCGGGCAAGCTTATGGTTCCAGCTCGTATAAGTCATCACATAGAGGCCGTCCTCAGTCATGCAGACACGCGGGTCTTCACATCCTCCAGGCACGTCATACTCTTCCCACTCATCACCACCGGGATAGAGCACAGGAGCACCATGATGCTGGAAGTGGATGCCGTCCTCGCTGAAAGCATAGCCGATGCGCGAAGTGCGCGAACCGATGCCCTGAGCGATGTTGTCCTCAGCACGATAGAGCAGAGCTATGCCGCCATTGATGATAGTTGCAGCAGGATTGAAGGTCTCGCTGTTCTCCCATTGCGCCACTCTCTTCCACATCGGGCAGAAGAAACGGCTCGACGTATCAGGACGCACAATAGGATTCGCTCCGGCAGGTCGCTCGAAGCCCAGCCAAGCCCAACTTTTCTCGCTATTTGAAACTTTTTGTGCATGCGAGGGAAACAAGAACAGAAGTGAAGCAAAAAATACGATGATTCGAATCTTCATAATAGTTTGGCTATTGTTATTATATATCCCCGATAAGGGTTTTCTATTGTTTGAAGCCCAATGCCTTGCAGATTGTCGGGACTGAGCACAGCGTGAAGGTCGTCGATAATGCCCGTTCCTTTGAGCTTTAGCACCGCCTCCTTTTGTGTCCAAAGACGGGTAAAGGCAATATCGGGCCACTTTGAGGTGTAGATTTCCTCAGTCTCTTTAGGGCTCATTGTGTGGCGCACGAGGTCTTCTTTTGCCTTTCGGATGCTCTCAATGTCCAGTCCACAAGGACGCTTGCTGACGAAGCATCCTACAGCTTCCTTGCAATGGCTGATGCTGAAATGCACGTCGGGATAATCTTTGAGGAAAGGTTTCTCGTGCTCGTTATAAGAGAAAGAGGGAAAGCCACTTATGCCAAAGCACTCACGAAGGCCTCGTAGCAACTCGATGTATCCGACGGCACACTCCCGCCTGCCCTGCAGATGCTTGTATCGCAGAGCTTGTTCGCGTCGCCAATCAGGCAGAAAAGCGATGACCCGCTCAGTCTGCCCCTCGCTCATCTCAGCAATATGGTCGTTGATGCAAAGCATTTGTTGGTTCGATGTGCTTACGTATCTATTTCGGAGGCGAAGTTACGAAGAAATGTTATAACTGCCAAATATTTAGCCATAATTCTTTGCTATGCTGTCTGCCACGACTGCTGCCATGCTCCATGCTGTCTGCAGGTTGAAGCCACCCGTAATGCCATCCACGTCAAGCAGTTCGCCTGCGAAATACAGGCCAGCATGCTGTCTTGCTTCGAGCGTACTGATGTTGATGCAAGCCAGGTCAATGCCGCCACAGGTGACGAACTCTTCCTTGTACTGTCCCTTGCCTTCAATCTGATAGACATCGGATGTGAGCACGGCACAAAGTCTGTTCAAGTCGCGCTGGGAAAGCTCGTTCCACCGCTTCTGCAAGTCAACATAGGCACGTGTGAGCAAGTGTTGCCAAAGTTTTGCCGTAAAGAGGCGAGGATATTCGTTGGCAACCTGCTTGCGAGAACTTTCCTGCTGCAAGTCTTGGAGCAGCTTCAAAGCCTCCTGCTCGCCTTGAGGATTGAGCCAATTGATGCAGAGTTGCGCCTGATAATCATGCTCTGCAAGATACCTGGCAGCATAGCTTGAGAGGCGAAGGATGGCAGGTCCGCTCACACCCCAATGCGTCACAAGCAAAGCACCTTCGGCACGCATCTTTGTGCCCCCAATGCTTGCCGCAACGGGTTCTACCACACATCCCATCAAACTCGTCAGGCTGCTGTCCTTGATGCAGAAAGTGAAGAGCGAGGGCACGGGCTTTGCGATGCTCAACCCCGTCAACTTGCGAAAGATGGCAAAGCGCTCGATTGAGGGCAAACCACCCAAAGCGCAGACCACTTTGTCGAAGTGCCGAGGCTTCTGATTCTCATCTTTAAAAGTTAAAGTATAGCCTTCCTGCTCAGGAGTGATGTCGTTGACTTTATGAGAGGTATGCAGAATGACGTTTTCTTCCTTCATGCGTAGCAAGAGCGTCCCTACAATCTGCATGGCATCTTGCGAGACGGGGAAGACGCACTCATCTTCTTGCGTCAGGAGCCGGACACCTTCTTCCTCAAACCAATCCATCGTATCCTCTTGGCTCCAATGCCGCATAGCGCGCTTCATGAGCTGTTCACCTCGAGGATAAGCCTGCTTGAGTTGCGTGATTTGTCGAAAGGAATTGGTGAGGTTGCATCGTCCTCCGCCTGTCACAGAAACCTTTGCCAAAGGACGTTTGCCAGCCTCGAAAACCTCAACTACAGCTTCGGGCAACTTACGTTTCAGCAGGATAGAGCAAAAGCAACCTGCCGCTCCTGCACCGATGACACAAATCTTCATTGTTGAAGCCGAATGACGCGGATGCCTGTCTGGACGGAATGCTTCTGCATGTACTGGTAGAGCGTCATAGGTTCGAGCACGACTTTCTTGTGGATGCTGCTGGCATTGAGCAGGTGCAACTTGCCGTCTTTTCCCCAAACGGCAAAGCCTACGTGACTGACATCCAAGCCTTTCTTGTTGGTAGTGATGGCAATGATGTCGCCGTCCTTAACGCAGCTGAGCACCTTCTTGCTGTCCCCCACCCGTTCCTTTGGAATATAGCGGACAGTTGCTCCCGTCACGCGTTTCTCCATCTCGGCGATGAGCTTGCGCTCCTCCATGTTGACTTTTAGCAAAGGATAAGAGTCGGGGTGCTCGCTCATGTAGGTCAGGCTGAGCTTCATCGGCACAGAGATGCTGGTGGGAGGCACAATTTCCTTTACCAGACCGAGCTTCGTGCCCGACTGAATCCACTGACTAAAGTAGTGATTGCGACTCTTGTAGCCGTCTATCTTGCCTGCATCGTAACGCAACTTTTGCAGCCAGGCGAGGTAGTCCTTCCAACTCTTGCTGCCGTGACTTGTCGTGAGAGCAAGCGCACAGCAATTCTCTACCAGAGTCGTGCAATCAAGACTCTGCAGGTTGATGGCAAGATGCTCTTCCATATCCTTGATTTCGAGCGTGTGAGCCACATAAGGCAGGTTCATCAATTGCTTTGCATAGAATAGCGTAAGCGCTTCGTTTGCAGGTACTTTTGAACCTTTCTCCAATAGCTCAACAACACGAAGGCTGTCGTCCTTGGTGTAAGAGACTTGCTCTTTAGCAAAGACTGGCAGTATGGGGATTAGGGAAAGGATAACAGAGATTATTGTCTTCATTTCTATATTTTTTCTTATTTTAATTATCTTCTTTAGGAAGGCGGACTAAGGCCGTTACCGCGAAGGTCACGAGGCAGAAGGCCATTACGGCGATGAAGAACTGCTGATAGCCCATCTGGTCGGACATCCAGCCGCTCACCATGCCTGGCAACATCACGCCGCCGAGGTACTGAAAGGCTGTGCAGAACGAGAAGACAGAGGTGCTTCGCTCGCCATGCGAGAAGCTGACGAGATAGAGCGTATAGGCCGTAAAGCCAAGTCCGTAGCCTACTTGCTCGATGAAGACACAAGTGGCGATGAGCGGCAGGCTTTGCGACTGGACAAGGCTCAGATAGACATAAACAATGTCGGGCAAGGTGATGCAAAGCACGAGCGGCCAAAGCATCTTCTTCAAGCCGAACTTCGAGACAAGCCAGCCGCCTACGATGCCTCCGCCAAGCAGTCCGATGACACCCAAAGTGCCATAGACAAAGCCATATTGAACATCCGTCAGCGCCAAGCCTCCCTCTCCGATAGTGCGTTTCAGGAAGAGCGGCACAATCTTCGTCAGCAGTCCCTCTGGCAAGCGGAAAAGCAGGATGAAGAGCAGAGCCGTGATGAGGTATGGCTTGGTGAAGAAGACTCTGAAAGTTGCCTTGAAGTCTTCTATAACTGAAGAATGAAGACTGCAGGATGAAGACTCTGAGCTACTATCGCTCGCCAAGTTACTATCACTTTTCGCTTTTAACTGTTCACTTTTCACTTCCCCCTCGGGGTTCGGCAACGCTTTCCAATGATACGCCGCCAGCATCAGCATCAGGCCGGCAACGGCGAGGAAAGTGATGCTCCACGAAAGAGGAATGCTCATCTCGCTCTTCTGCAATAATCCAGCCAGCATCACCAGTCCGCCTTGCCCCAGCACCATTCCGATGCGATAGAAGGTGTTGCGAAGGCCCACATAGAGTTCCTGGTCTTTATTCGTGAGGCCGAGGATGTAGAAGCCATCGGCACAGATGTCGTGAGTGGCGCTGCTGAAGGCAATCAACATGAATAGGGCGAGCGAACATTGCAGCCAAAAGGCGGTGGGCAGCGTGAAGGCAAGCAAAGCGAGTGAAGCTCCGATGAGCAGCTGCATGGCGAGAATCCACCATCGCTTCGTCTTGATGCCGTCCACGATAGGGCTCCAAAGGGGCTTTATCACCCAAGGCAGCCCGAGCCAACCCGTATAAAGCGTGATCTGCGTATCAGTCAGACCCATCTCCTGATAAAGGACGAGCGACATCAGCATAACTGCTGCAAAGGGCAACGACTCACCAAGATAGAGCGTCGGAATCCACGAAAGAGGCTTATTCATTTGATGTTTTCACAATTTGACAATTACACATTATTTATATATTTATGGCACAAAGATACGAATAAACGAACGAAAAAACAAATATATTCGAGTTTTTCTGAGCGAGAGTAACATAGTCAGAAGCAAAGGCGTCGCCCGAAGGGTTTTCAAGCACATCCAGCATCGTTGGCAAATTACTAGTGTGTCGTTTGCGATTTACTAGTGTATGGACTGAAGTCCACTAGTGAGGGGACTGAAGTCCACTTGTGTATGGACTGAAGTCCACTGGTGAGGGGACTGCAGTCCACTTGTGTATGGACTGAAGTTTACTAGTGTATCGTTGGCAATTTACTAGTGTGTCGTTGGCAACGACACATGAATAGTTCGCTAACGACACGTTCCTAATTGCCTCACGAAATGTTCCTAATTGCCTCACGACACGTTATAGACCTCCGGAAAGGAATTTGCTGGCGGTAATAAACGAGGACTTCGTATTCGTTCTCGGTCTCAAAGAAACTGCCCATCGTTCGCTGCATAAGGCCGTCTTTCTGGATGAACTCGTAACTGTAATAGCCTTGCTTCAACAGGATGGCAGCATGATAATACTGATGCACGGCATCGTACTCCATCTTGCAGTCGGGATTGAACGTCTGCCCTGTCCACCACCCACTCACATACACATCGCCACCCTGCAAGCGAGGCGTCTCGAGGAAGAAGTGCACGATGACATATTCAGCCGTCGTCCAGTCATCATAATTGTCTGAACTTCTGACTACATAAACACCATTCTGGTCCTCCGAATAACTGTAGGCATGGTCTATCACGGCTGGGAAAAGCGTGGCGTGATAGTAAGGCTCGAACCATTCGATGCGGTCCACTCCTGTTGCCGTGCGATGCACATCGAGAATCTCAAAGCGATGGTATTCGTTGCCGGCTGGGAAGATGAGGTTGCGATTGTGCGTAAACTCGATGCCGTTAGCTCGACGAATGTTCGGCGCAAGACCCTCTACCCTACTGTCCCAACGACGATTCTGCATGACGATGACCTTCAGGTCGCGTTCCGGGTCGAAGATTGACAAGGCGCCGTAGCCAATGGAGAGCGTCATTTGCTGATGGCTGTCGTTGAAGTCGACATCGGTGTTGCTGCTTAACTGAGCAACGATGCCTGCCTCCTTTTCGTAGAAGCTGAAACGCGCTTCCAGTACAGGCTCGTCTTCTGCATCCTCCTCATAGATGCGGACGCGATAGTTGCCGCTCAGGCGAAGCTTTATCTCCTTCGAAGGGACGCGAAGCCGATAGTGCGTGTAGATTTGCGTGGTGTTGAAACTCTTCTCGTAATCCTCGATGAGCTGGTCGTTCATGCCTATCAAATAGTCGCTCTCGAAGATGCCGTCCGTCGGCTGCCAATCCCAATCGCAATGGTCGATGTGGTAGCGGTAACGCTTGTAGTCGTGGCTCATCTCGTCCCACTCGATATCGATGTACTGACGTCCTCCGAATGCGAGATAAGGCGGCAAGGTGGGGTCGCCGTCAACAGTCAAGGTCAAGGTCTTGATGTTTCGGTTGAAGATTTGCTGAACTTGAGCTTTTGAAGACAACGGACAACTGACAACGGACAACAGAAGGACAAGTACTCGAAGGATGCTCCCCTCGCTCTTGGAGGAGTTGCTTTCGCCCTTCAGCACAGGCAATTGCCAATGGAACTTGACGGCAAGGATGCGAATGAGGATAACACTAAAGGCACTCAGCAAGGCGCTGATTTCCACGCTTAATCCCAATTCGATGCAAGCGACGTAAGCCAATCCACCTGCCACGCAGGCAAGGGCATAAATCTCGCTACGGAAGATGAGGGGCACGTCGTTCATCAAGACATCACGGATGATGCCGCCGCCGGCACCTGTCACAGCTCCCATCGTGATGGCCACCCAATAAGGATGTCCGAAGGTAAGTGCTTTCTCGAGACCAACGACATTGAAGAGCGCAAGACCGATGGTGTCGAAGATGAACCAGGTATAGTTGTGGTGGATGATGTACTTGCCGAACATGCCGACAGCCAGCACCGCGAGGGCGCAGCAGACAAAGTAGCTGCCGTTGGTCATCCAAAAGGGATTGACGCCAAGCATCAGGTCGCGAATCGTTCCACCACCTATCGCAGTTGCCATGCCTACTATCCAAGCTCCGAAGATGTCGAATTGCTTCGTCGAGGACAATCGGACGCCCGAGATGGCAAAGGCAAAGGTACCGATGAACTCGATGATGACGAACGTGACGGGCAACCTCAACGTATCGCCCATGTCCTGAAGGAACTCGAGCAGCATGTACAGACTCTTAACTATGAACTATGAACTAAGGACTATTCCACCAGCCCCACCTTAATCCACTCATCGAGCAATGCCTTGGCATCCTTCGAAGCGGTTTCGGCATCTACCTCATACTCTTGTTGCAAGAGGGAAGCCATGGTCTCGGCATCGAAATCCTTATCGACGATGTTCTTCCAAAGGAAAGTTGCCGACTCGTTGAGGCTGATGACTTTGTTGAAATCGATATTTGCTTTGCCGTAAGCCACGATGATGTGCTCACCGCACACTTCGCGAAGTTCAAATCCTTGCTTAATCTTCATCTTATTGCGTTGTAAAATAATAATAATATTCTTCTTATGGGTCGGAGCTTTCGCCACAACTTGATGCGGCGGACGAGCTTCGGGTCGTCGGCTGGAATGATGCGATTGGGGCGGATGTATTGCGTCACGACGCCGCTCACGTCACCTATTTTGCAAAGCTCCACGCCTTTCAGGTTGCCGTCGCCTTGTAGGGTCAGGTTCTCGCCCTGCTTCTCGATGATGCGGTGCAAGACATAATGCCCCGGAGCTATTTGCGCGAGGACGGCATCGCCGACGTCGTAGCTGTCGCGCTTCTCAAGGAAAACGCGGTCGCGGGTATGCTCGATGAAGGGGCGCATGCTGTAGCCCTTGACGTAGATGGCATAAGGTTTCCCTTCGCACAGCATCTTCGTCACTTCGCCCAGCCAAGCATCGTTGGGAAGTTCATGCCGAGGCTGATTGGAGGTGATTCCGTTTCGCTTCTGATAGCGCCTCCGCAGAGGTGTCAGCAAGGCACGGGTCAGTCGTTTGATGAGTTCCTTCATTTAGCGATAGTTGAATAGCAGAGAATAGCTGCTTCGGCATTGGGCAGACACCCTAGCTCGTACATTCCGACGATTCGGATGAGTTCGCTGATGCCATCGCATACGCCCTTATAGACGCGCTCGTCCCACTTCATGTTGCTCATGGCAGGAAGCAAGTTGCAGAAGGCCTCAATGGTGCTGTACTTGCGGATAGTGTTTTCGGGACGTTGCTGAATGCGTACGAGGCCTCCTATCGGTGCTTGTATGTTGCGGTAGCACTTCGTCTTTCCGCTCCAAGGACTTCCGTAAACGATGGCTTTTCCGTTGATGACGCGAACCACGGGATTGTCGTCGTTCATGAGGTCGCAACCCGGGATGTTGTCGTACCAAAGGCGTGTATGCGTGCTTTTGCCCGTACCGCTGGGAGCCGTCATCAGATAACCCTTGCCGTCATGGCGAATCACGGAAGCGTGCATCAGCATCGTTCCCATGCAGGCAGCCGAGAAAGCATAGGCCATCATGATGGCATTGTTGAGGCCATAGTTGCGTCTGGACCAAGTGTCTGCAAAGAGCGACACCTGGCAGATGCTGAAGTCGGCATTGCTGCGCATACGGCTGCAAAGGATATCCTGAACGTCGTGGACGGCATACTGATAGCCGCCATCAGGCATACGAAAGACGCCATGATTGCAACCGCCGCAATCGAAGACGCCAATCTCCTCGCCATCTTCCTGCCAGTCGAGATGGTCGTCCACGGTTAACGTAAAGAGCAACTCGTCGGGCTTCTCTTCCAGTCGAAACGATGCAAACGAAGGGATGAGCGTCTCGTCGTTTCCCTCATCGACGAAATTGATGGCGAGTGCATGGCCGCCTACCTTATAATATAATGTTTTCACGATTTGTCTTTTTTGACAACTGTCTATTGACTATAGACAACTGACTTCGGTCCGTTCTCGGATGCTCTGCCATCGAGGCGTGATTGCAGTCGCGGAGGACTGTTGTCCGTTGTCTATTGTCCGTTGTCTATTTCACTTCTTCTTATCTTTCTTCTTGGGTTTCACTACCTCGATGACTTCCTGCTCGACGTATTCCTCGGGCTTGAAGCGGAACTGTCCTTGGTCGACGAGCATCATTCGCAGCTCTTTGGCATTGACGTAACGTTTGTGCAGCGAAAGGTACTTGCGCTCCATCTTCTTCCTGTTTGCGCTGAAGAAGACGCTCGGCACGTATGGACCGCCCTTGTAGTTTGCCTCGAGGTATCGTTGCAGCTGGAAGGAATAGAGCTGGCGGTCGGCCAGGAACTTCGTTTTCTTCTCTATCGTAACGCTGTCAACAAGATGCATATCGGTGAGGAAGACGGCCGAATCGACAAGCGAGATGCCCACGCCAATCATATAGACAGGCTTCTGGCTGACCTTCTTCAGCTTTGCTTCGATAGGCTGCAAGGCAAATACGGAAAGCATCGCCAAGCAGATTAACTTCAAGGGCTTATTCATTATATATAGCTTTTGCGGGCACAAAGTTACGAAAAATCCCCGAACCCGCAAAGGATTCGGGGAAATCTTATTCTCTTATTTTCTTATTTTCTAAATATACTATTCTCTTATTCTCTTCCGTTTGTAGTTAAGTAGTTAAGTAGTTATCGCTTCGCTCGTCCTCCGGACAGTAGTTAAGCCAATACTCAATAGCCTGCTTTCTTCTTCCAAAGCATTCGGCTTCTCAGCCTGCGCCTGAGCACCTACGGAGCGCAAGAACTACTTAACTACTGACTACTTAACTACTCCCGAAACTTCAATTCTCTTATTCTCTTACTCGTCCAGCTCAATCACGTAGCTGACCTTGCGGCCGCTTGGCGTGATGGCCTTTATCCAGAGCGTGCGGTCGGTGCTTTGGTTGGCGCCCTTGACGGCTTCCTCCCAATCCTCTACTGTCTGCATCTTCTGGTCGTTGACTTGCAGAATGACGGTGCCCTTGCATGCTCCAGCTGTCTTCATCTTGCCATTGCGTATTGCGCTGATAGTCAAGCCGTAGTTAACGCCGAGCGACTTCTGCTCTTCTTCGCTGAGCGGCTTCAGGGAGACACCCATCTGGTCGAGGTCAACCTCTTCCATCACCTTCGTGGTGCCCTGTGTATTTCTCAATGTGACGTTGACCTTGTGCTCCTTCTTGCCGCGTTTATAGGTGATGCTCACCTTGTCGCCGGGACGATGCTGAGCGATGGCTTCCTGCAATTCTGACATCTTGCTGACTTTCTTTCCGTCAAATTCGGTCACAACGTCACCTTTCTCCAGTCCGGCTTCCTCTGCAGCGCTTGCGTCGCTCACCTTATCAACATAGACACCTTCCACCACATCGAGGTCGGGGTCGTTGCCCTTGGCCTTCTCGCTGTCAATCCAAGTGGAGACGTCGATGCCCTGCACACCGAGGATAGCCCTCTGCACGGTGCCATAGACCTTGAGGTCAGCCACCACCTTGTTCATGATGCTTGTGGGGATAGCGAAGCCGTAGCCACTGTAGCTGCCGGTCTGGCTGTAGAGCATGGCGTTGATGCCCACCAGTTCGCCGTGCTCGTTGACGAGGGCGCCGCCGGAGTTGCCGCTATTGATGGCAGCATCGGTCTGGATGAAGCTCTCTATGCCGTTGGCACCAAGCGAACGTGCCTTGGCGCTGACGATGCCTGCCGTGACGGTAGAGGTGAGGTTAAAGGGATTGCCGACTGCCAGCACCCACTGCCCCAGCTTCAGCTCGTCGCTGTTGCCTATCTTGATGGCGGGCAGGTCCTTGGCATCTATCTTGATGAGGGCGAGGTCTGTCGTAGGGTCGCAACCGATGATGCGTCCCTTGAACTCGCGGTTGTCGTTGAGCTTCACCTCAATCTCGTCGGCCTCGCCGACCACGTGATTGTTCGTCACGATGTAGCCATCCGTCGAAATGATGACGCCGCTACCGGCAGCATGGCGGTCGGGCTGCTTGTATTCGCGCTGTTGAGGCTGACCACCCCTGCCGCCGAAGCCGAAGAAGTCACCGAAGAAATCGCTGAACGGGTCTTGCATCTGAATGCGCTGAGTCTTGCCCGTCTGCGTTACCTTAATATATACAACTGAACCCACGGCACTCTCGGCAGCCGTAGTCAAATCGACGTAACCGCCAGCGGGAGCCGCCGAAGCCGTAGCCGTCACTGGCTCGGGAGAGAGAGGTTGACCACTCGGTGCCGTTCCTCTAACAACAGCACCAGTAACTGCACTACTGCCCAATACCAGGGCAACTGCACCTAACCAATTCTTTGTTGTCTGTTTCATAGTTTTATTGAGTTTATTAGTTTATTAGTATTCAAGTCTATCGGGATGTGAACCAACGCGCCATCGCGCCGTTTCACGATGCAAATGTAAGCACAATTCCCCTAATGATGTTCATTTCCTTTCCAATCTTTAACACACAGCCAGCGCTGCTTAACTATCTTTCAATTTTTGGCTTTCGTTTTTCAGCTTTATTAATCAGCCTCTGCAATCATCAATACAAAAACAATGCCAAACCCGCCGAAACCCGGAATCTGACATAGTGAAAGTAAAAACATGACGTTCCCATTGCCTCAAGACACGTTCCTGACTACCATACGGGACACGGACAATCGCAATTCGCACGCGGACAATTGGGGGCTGTAATCCTATTACCGTAAACGAAAAAAGCCCACAAATTGTGGGCTAATTCATTTGTCGGAGCGTTGTCCGTCTGCACTTAGAACTCGGCGTTCCTTGGCGTGCGGGGGAAGGGGATGACGTCGCGGATGTTCTGCATGCCGGTGACGAAGAGGATGAGGCGCTCGAAGCCCAGTCCGAAGCCTGCATGGGGGCAGGAGCCGTACTTGCGGGTGTCGAGGTACCACCACAGATGCGTCAGGTCCATGCCGCGACGGTTGACCTCCTTCATCAGCTTGTCGTAGCTCTCCTCGCGGACCGAGCCGCCGATAATCTCGCCGATGGAGGGGAAGAGGACGTCGGTGCCCTGCATCGTCGGACCGGGAGCCACGGCGCCCTTGTAGCCCACGCTGCCGCCGTCGGCGGTCTCCGCGTTCTGCTTCATATAGAACGACTTGAACGAACGCGGGTAGTCGGTCATGATGACGGGCTTTTTGAAGTGCTCCTCCACGAGGTAGCGCTCGTGCTCGCTGGCCAGGTCGTCGCCCCATTCGCAGGGGAACTCGAACTTCTTGCCGTTCGCCTTTGCCTCCTGCAGTATCTTGATGCCTTCGGTGTAGGGCAGACGCACGAAAGCCTCCTTCAGCACGCCTTCGAGGCGCTCGATGAGGGTCTTGTCAATCATCTTGTTGAGGAATTCGAGGTCGTCCTTGCAGTTGTCGAGCGCCCAGCGGACGCAGTACTTGATGAAGTCTTCCTCGAGGTCCATCAGCTCTTCCTGGTCGAGGAAGGCCACCTCGGGCTCAATCATCCAGAACTCGGCAAGGTGTCGGGGCGTGTTGGAGTTCTCGGCACGGAACGTGGGGCCGAAGGTGTAGATGGCTCCCAGCGCCGTGGCTCCCAGCTCGCCCTCGAGCTGACCGCTGACGGTCAGGGAGGTCTGCTCGCCGAAGAAATCGTCGTCGTAGATGATTTTGCCCTGCTCGTCCTTCTTGAGGTCATAGAGGTTCTTGGTGGTCACCTGGAACATGTTGCCGGCGCCCTCGCAGTCCGAAGCCGTGATGAGTGGCGTGTGGAAGTAAAAGTAGCCGTGCTGGTGGAAGTAGGTGTGGATGGCCATTGCCATGTTGTGACGGATGCGCAAGATGGCGCCAAAGGTGTTGGTGCGGGGGCGCAAGTGTGCGACGCTGCGCAGGAATTCCCAGCTGGCGCCCTTCTTCTGCAAGGGATACGTGTTGTCGCAGTCGCCGAGAATCTCGATGGCAGTTGCCTGTATCTCGCTGGCCTGACCGGCGGCGGGACTCTCCACGAGCTTGCCCACGACGCTGAGACAAGCGCCCGTGGTGATGCGCTTCAAGGTTTCCTCGTCGAAATTGGCTTCGTCGCCCACAATCTGCACGTTCTTGATGGTCGAGCCATCGTTGAGGGCGATGAAGAAGATGCCTTTGCTTCCGCGCTTCGAGCGTACCCAACCCTTTACACAGATATCGCTCCCGTATGCTGTGCACTTCAGTGCATCAATAACTTTTGTTCTTTTCATATTATTAGGGTCTTTAAAGTCCTTAAGGTCTTTAAGGACATTGGTTCTTTATTCAAACGCTCC
The DNA here is from genome assembly GCA_902768605.1 of uncultured Bacteroidales bacterium. Next base: position 16,743 of record CACXLY010000036.1, on the reverse strand, counting down.
CATCCGCAGCATGTTGACTTCCTTTTCCGTGAGGAAGCGCCAGTCGCCGCGGCGCACATTCTTTTTGGTCAGACCTGCGAAATATACGCGGTCGAGGCGTACGACTTTGTAGCCGAGGTGCTCGAAGATGCGGCGCACGATGCGGTTTCTTCCGCTGTGAATCTCGATGCCGACTTGCTTGCGGTCTGTCTCGTTTGCATAGTCGATGGCGTCGGCATGTATCTCGCCGTCCTCGAGCTGGATGCCGTCGGCAATCTGCTTCATGTCGGCTGCCGTGACGTTCTTGTCGAGATAGACGTGATATATCTTCTTCTTGAGATACTGCGGATGCGTCAGCTTGGTTGCCAGCTCGCCGTCGTTGGTGAGCAGCAGCACGCCCGTCGTGTTGCGGTCGAGGCGGCCTACAGGATAGATGCGTTCGCGGCAAGCTCCCTTCACGAGGTCCATCACGGTCTTGCGGTTCTGCGGGTCGTCGCTGGTCGTCATGTAGTCCTTGGGCTTGTTGAGCAGGATATAGACCTTCTTCTCGATGCTGACGAGCTGGTCGTGGAAGTGAACCTCGTCGGAGCGCTTCACCTTCGTGCCGAGTTCGGTCACGACTTCGCCGTTTACCTTTACCACGCCCGCCTGGATGAACTCGTCGGCTTCCCTGCGAGAGCAGACGCCTGCATTGGCGAGGTACTTGTTCAGGCGGATGGGTTCATCGGGATCGTAATGCGCCTCCTTGTACTCAATCTGCTTCTTCATGCTGTACTTGGCATGAGGATTGTAGCCGGCGGTACGCGGACGACGCTTGAAGCCGCCCTGCCGCTGCTGGTAGCCACCTTCGCGCTGCTGGTAGCCACCTTCGCGCTGCTGATAACCGCCTTCGCGATTATAGCGGGTACGATAGCCGCCCTCTCTCTGCTGGTAACCTTCGCGCTGCTGGTAGCCGCCTTCGCGATTGTAGCGTGGACGGGGCTGGTAGCCGCCTTCGCGCTGCTGATAGCCTTCACGGGGCTGGTAGCCGCCTTCGCGATTGTAGCGGGGACGAGGCTGATAACCGCCTTCGCGCTGCTGATAGCCGCCCTCGCGAGACTGGTAGCCCTCTTTCCCCTGATTGTTATTGTAAGGGCGCTGAATACGGGGACGCATCGGACGCCCGTAGCTGCCTTGTCTGTCACCTTCTGTTCCCTGCGGACGATAGCCCTCGCGGCGACCTCCGTTCTCTTCTTCGGAGAATTTCTCTCTCCAGTTGTCTTCGTTGTACATGGTTTTTTAAGTGTTTTGGTTAATGTGTTTTCCTAAAAAGATTCAAGATGGGGGCTTTCACCCCAGTTCAAGGTATCACCTTTTCACTGTTTTTGATTTTCTTCTCTTACTTCTTTAATTTTCAATTTTTAATTTTTAATTTTTAATTTTCAATTAATAGTTATATCCCCGTATATGTGTACGGAGTGACCTGCCGCAGCTCTTCCTTCACGGATTCGCTGACGTTCAGCTCTTCGATGAAATTCTTGATAGTTGCCTCGTCGATGCCTTTCCCCGTTCGGGTGAGGGCTTTGAGCGCCTCGTAGGGATGCGGATAGGCCTCGCGGCGCAGGATAGTCTGGATGGCCTCTGCGCAGACGGCCCAGCAACCCTCAAGGTCGCGGCGGATGGCTTCTTCGTTGAGGACGAGCTTGCGCAAGCCCTTCAGCGTGCTCTTGATGCTGATGAGCATGTGTCCCATCGGCACACCGACGTTGCGGAGCACCGTGCTGTCCGTCAGGTCGCGTTGCAGGCGGCTGATGGGCAGCTTTTGGCTGAGGTGCGCAAGGATGGCGTTTGCGATGCCGAGATTACCCTCCGAGTTCTCGAAGTCGATGGGATTGACCTTGTGCGGCATGGCGCTCGAGCCCACCTCGCCGGCCTTTATCTTCTGGCGGAAGTATTCCATCGAGACGTACTGCCAGAAGTCGCGGTCGAGGTCGATGATGATGGTGTTGATGCGCTTCATGGCGTCGAAGATGGCGCCGAGGCAGTCGTAGTTGCTTATCTGCGTCGTGTACTCCTCGCGTTCGAGGCCAAGACTCTCGCTCGTGAACTTGCGTCCGAAGGCACGCCAATCATATTGCGGGAAGGCCACATGATGTGCGTTGAAGTTGCCCGTCGCGCCGCCGAACTTGGCGGTAAGTGGGCTACGGCGAAGCATATCGAGTTGGCGCTGAAGGCGATAGACGAACACCATCACCTCTTTGCCCAGACGCGTCGGACTGGCTGGCTGGCCGTGTGTCTTGGCGAGCATGGGGACGTCCTTCCACTCCTCAGCATACGTCTGCAGCTGGGATATCAGCTCCTCGATGAGGGGATAGTAAACCTGCTCGAGCGCTTCTTTAATGCTGAGGGGCACGCTCGTGTTGTTGATGTCCTGACTGGTGAGACCGAAGTGGATGAACTCCTTGTAGGGTTCGAGGCCGCCGATGGCGTCGAACCGCTCCTTGATGAAATACTCCACGGCTTTCACGTCGTGATTGGTCACTGCCTCTATGTCCTTAACGCGCTGGGCGTCCTGCTCCGTGAAGCTGCGATAGATGTCGCGAAGCTGCTCGTCGCTGACGGGAATGCCCTGCAACTGCGGTAAAGGCAGATGAATGAGCGCGATGAAGTATTCCACCTCCACGCGTACACGATAGCGAATCAATGCGTACTCCGAAAAGTACTCAGCCAAAGCCTCGGTCTTGCCCCTATAGCGCCCGTCGATAGGCGAAACGGCAGTCAACACATCAAGTTCCATATAATAATATATAATGTATAGTTCCTAAAACGGCTGCAAAGGTACGAAAAAAAAGTGAATACTGGATAGCGAATGAGGAAAAATTAATCAAGTTTTTCTACCCTTCACGTGGGAACGGCCAACGCTACAGCAAGGAAGAGCCAACGCTACAGCAAGGAACGGCCAACGCTACAGCAAGGAAGAGCCGATGCTACAGCAAGGAACGGCCGATGCTTCACGTGGCGTTTGCCTGCTTATTTCTTCACACCTTTATATATAAGGTAAAGGACGACGGCAACGCCGAGGGCGAGCATCGCAATCTTCAGCTCGCCGCTGTACTGGGCCACCTTCTCCTCGAGCTGACCGCTGTAGTAATGCCCGATGTACCAACCCATGAAGGCAAGAATCGAGTTCCAAAGACCAGCTCCGAGCGTGGTGTAAAGCACGAAGCGGCCGAGGCTCATCCTCGCCAGGCCTGCAGGTATCGAGATGAGCTGACGGACGGCAGGAACGAGGCGACCAAAGAAGGTGCCGACGGCTCCGTGCTCGTCGAAGTAACGCTCCGCATTCTCAACCTTCGCGCTGTCAATCAAGCACATGTGCCCTACCCTGCTCTCCGCGAAACGATACACGAGCGGACGGCCGAGATAGCGTGCAAGCCCGTAGTTGACCAAAGCGCCGATGATGGCTCCTATCGTGGAGCAGACGACGACAAGGAATACGTTCAGCTCGCCCGTCGTCGCTGCTTTGTAGGCAGCAGGCGGCACGACGACCTCGCTGGGAAAGGGTATGAAACTGCTCTCGATGGCCATCAGCAAGGTGATGACCCAGTAGTTCAGGTGCTCGAGGCACCATGCGATGAAGGGAATGCTCTCCATTTACGATATGACGGTTTACTTTTTAAGGTTTGATGATTTTGCAATTTGATAACCTGACGACTTGGCCTCGCAACAGGACGCTGCGACGGCAGAGGATAATGGACGAGGTGGGACGGAAGAGGGGGTAAGTGCGGCGGAAGATGCTTTTGAACCAGTTCCAGCGGCGCTTGCGATTCGTCACGACAACGACCACATCAACTTGTCCGTCCACATTGGACATGAGGCTCGTCAGCCAATCGTCGCTCACCGATTTGGCATCAACAGGCGGGATGACGAGCCATTCGTAGTTGGCTGCTTTGGCGCCAAGCGTGAGCGCAAGTTTATGAACGTCAATGCCTCGAGCCGTAGTCGAGCAAAAAGTGTGGCTGAGATGCGGGTTGTGAACCTCCATCTCCTCGAGCCACTCTCCGAGGTCCTTGTCGTGCATCTTATCGACTACAATCACTTCGTACTCGGCGCCGTATCGCTGGCTGAGCAACGACGGGAGGAGCTGTCTGAGCTGTGACTGCTGCTCCTCGCAAGTGACGATAATGCTAACGCTCTGCAAGTTCATAATTCATAGTTCATAGTTACATGTCCGTTGTTGTATAGGCATGGGGCAACTCGCGGCAATTGTACTGACTCGCCATCGTCTCGCCGTATGCCCCAGCCGAACGGATGGCAAGGAGGTCGCCGCGCTTGGTCTCGGGCAAGGGATAGTCTTTCGCAAAGACATCGCTGCTCTCACAAATCGGGCCAACTATGTCGTAAAATGCTGTCGCCTCCAAACTCCCCTTTTGGGGGAGTGCTTCATTCATACTGACTCGCCGCTCCAAGGTACTCCCCCAAAGGGGGAGCGGAGAGGGGGCTTGTCCGTTAGAAAGATTCTCTATCTTATGCTGCGCGCCATATAGAGCAGGACGCATCAACTCGGTCATGCCGGCATCGACGATGACGAACTGCTTTTCCTTTGCCTGCTTGACGTAAAGGCAACGCGTAATGAGCGAGCCGCATTGACCCACGACAGCCCTGCCGAGCTCAAAGTGGAGCCGCTGCCCAGGGCGGAGCTTCAGGTGCTTGGCGTACGTCTCGAAGTAGGCCTTGAAGTCGGGAACGGGATGCTCGTCGGGATGCTCGTAGTCAATACCCAAGCCGCCACCCACATTGATGTTCTTCACCACGATACCTTCAGCATCGAGCTTGTCCTGAAGCTCATTGATGCGATAGCAAAGCGCCTCGAAGTCGTCCATCTGAAGGATTTGACTGCCGATGTGGAAATGCAGGCCGACAAAACGGACGCTTGGCATCTGCTCTGCCAGGCGGATGACGTGGAGCATGTCTTCCTTCGCGATGCCAAACTTGTTCTCGGCGAGGCCTGTCGTGATGTTGGCATGTGTATGTGCTCCGACATCGGGATTGATGCGGAAGCTGACGTTCGCCACTTTGTTCATCCGGGAAGCAATCTCCGCGATGACTTCAAGCTCGGGAATGCTCTCGACGTTGAAGTACTGAATACCCGCCTCGAGAGCCAACTCTATCTCCCAATCGGCTTTACCCACGCCGGCGAAGACTATCTCGTCGGCAGGGAAACCGTTCTCGAGGCAAGTCCTTATCTCGCCTCCGCTCACGCAATCGGCACCGAAGCCTGCTTGCTGAATCTGCTGGAGCACCTGGGGATTGGCACATGCCTTCACGGCATAGTGGAGATGCCAACCGTCGTGCTTGTCCGTCTCGCTCTTGATGGCGGAAAGCGTAGCTGCCAGCAGCTGCGTATCGTAATAATAGAAGGGCGTCTTTAGCTGCGAAAAGCGCTCCTTCATGTCCTGCAACAATCTTTTTACCATATTCTTATTTGAAGAGAGTATCACTCAAAGCCTGGAGCGTGCGCTTCTTGTCCGCAGCCTTCACCACGAAGGAGATGTTGTGAGGCGAACCGCCGTAGCTTATCATGCGAACGGGAATGTCCTTGAGCGCCTGGCAGGCAATTGCCTCGAAGCCGACGTTGTCGCTCGCCAAGTCACCTACGACGCAAATGATGCACATATCTTCCTCGACGGCAACGGTTCCGTACTTCTTCAGTTCGTTGACGATATCCTCCAAATGGTGACGGTTGTCGATGGTGACGCTTACGCCCACCTCGCTCGTGCAGACCATATCGATGCTGGTCTTGTACGTCTCGAATATCTCGAAGACTTTTCTGAGGAAGCCGTATGCGAGGAGCATTCGGCTGCTGTTTATCTGGATGCAGATGTTCCCGTCGCGAGCTGCCACGGCCTTGATGACGCCGCGCTGGAAGTCGTTGTTGATGATGGTGCCGGGTGCCTTGGGGTCCATCGTATTGAGCAGACGGACGGGGACGCGGGCGAACTTGGCGGGCTGAATGCATGTGGGATGCAGTATCTTCGCGCCGAAATAAGCGAGTTCGGCTGCCTCCTCGAAGTAGAGCTGACGAACGGGTTCCGTATGTTCCACGAAGCGAGGGTCGTTGTTGTGCATGCCGTCGATGTCGGTCCATATCTGTATCTCCTCGGCCTGAACGGCAGCACCCACCAGGCAGGCGGTATAGTCGCTGCCGCCACGAAGCAGGTTGTCAATCTCGCCGTAAGCGTTTCGGCAAATGAAGCCTTGCGTCAGATAAATCTGATAGCCGGGATTTGCTTCGAGCACCTTCGTTATCTTGTCCTTGATGTAGTTCATGTCGGGCTCGCCGTTCTTGTCGGTCCGAATGATGTCGAGTGCGTTGATGAGCAAAGCCTTCACGCCACATTCCTGCAGATAATTGACCACCATGTTGGTGCTGATTATCTCGCCTTGAGCCAAGATGACCTTTTCCTCGAAACTTGTGAAGTGAACCTTGGTGAAGGAGCGAAGGTAGTCGAACTCGTCATGCAGGAATCTCATCGACTTCTGCTTGACTTCCTCGGTGTTATAGAGTTTCTCGATGTGGCCCACATAAGTCTGTTCGAGCAGATTAATGATGGTGTTCGCGCCCTCGGGGTTCTTCTTATAAAGGTAGTCGGAGATTTCCACGAGGGTGTTTGTCGTGCCGGACATGGCCGAGAGGACGACGAACTTGGTCTCTCCGTCTTCTGTAATGAGCTTTGAGACGTCTTGCATTCTCTGCGGTGACCCAACGGAAGTGCCACCAAACTTCAGTACTTTCATATCTTATTCCTTTTTGTCTGTTACAAGTTGAGCGTCAATGCAACGATAGACGGTACCCGGGAAGTACTCGGGCCAATGCATATTGTGGGTGCTGAGGATAACAGCGGTGTTGTTCTGTCGGCGTATCTCGTCGAGGAGGGCAAGGATTAGCTCGCCGTTTTCTGCGTCAAGATTGCCTGTCGGTTCGTCGGCAAGGATGACTTTCGGGTTGTTAAGGAGAGCGCGGGCAATGCAGATGCGCTGCTGCTCGCCGCCCGACAGTTCGTAGATGAACTTGTCTTTCTTGTCGGCAAGCTTCACCATCTCGAGCACCTCGACGATGCGCTGATCGCGGTCGGCTTTCTTCTTCCATCCGGTTGAACGCAGAACGAAGTCGAGGTTGCGGTGCACGGTACGGTCACGAAGCAGCTGGAAGTCCTGAAAGACGATGCCCATCTGCCTTCTGAGGGCTGGCTGGTGCTTTATCTTGAGTCGCTTCATGTTGAAGCCAAGCACGTCGGCGCTGTCGCCCTCGACGGGCAACTCGCCATAGATGCTCTTCAAGAGCGACGACTTTCCGCTGCCCACCTGACCAGTGAGATAGACCATCTCGCCTTCTTCGACGCAGAAATTCACTTTCCCCAGGACTAAATGCTCGTCCTGATAGATGTCGATATCTTTGTAGTTAAGTATCACTTTGATGTTATTTACGATTTGACGATTAGCTATTTATGTACTCCCCCGGGTGAGCGGAGAGAGGGCTTTAATGCTTCTTCCAGCCTGGGTTGTGGCGCTCCATCAGTTCCTTCGCCATGTCTTCTATGCGGAGGCCTTTGCTCGTGAGAAGCACGATGAGGTGGTAGAGCATGTCGGAGCCCTCGTAGATGAGGCGGTCGTTGGTGCCGTTGGTGGCTTCGATGACGAGTTCCAGCGCCTCCTCTCCCACTTTCTGCGCCATTCGGTTCAAGCCGTCCTTGAAGAGCGAGGTGGTATAGCTGCCTTCGGGCATCTCTTCGTGACGCTTCTCGATGAAGTCGCTGAGCTCGGACAGGAAGAGCAGGGGATTGGGCTTATTCTCTTCGCCCCAGCAGGTATCGGTGCCGGTGTGGCAGGTCGGGCCGTCGGGCGTTGCCTGAACGAGCAGGGTATCGTTGTCGCAATCCACCTTGATATCGACCAGATGCAGATAGTTGCCGCTGGTTTCGCCCTTCGTCCAAAGGCATTGGCGGGAACGGCTGAAGAAGGTTACGAGCCCTGTTTCCTGTGTCATTTTGAGTGCCTCTTGGTTCATATAACCGAGCATCAGCACAACTTTTGTCTGGGCATCCTGAATGATGGCGGGCACTAAGCCGCCGCACTTATCGAAGTCTATCTTTAATTCACAATTCATAATTCACGATTGATAATTAGTCCCTTATCATTATCCTTAATCCCAAGTCTCTAATCTCTTCACAACCTTACAATAATACCCTCTTTTCTGAGGTATTCTTTGAGTTCGGGGATGCCGATTTGCCCGAAGTGGAAGACGCTTGCGGCGAGGGCGGCATCGGCATGTCCCTGGGCAAAGACGTCGCGGAAATCCTCCATCCGACCCGCGCCGCCACTTGCAATGACGGGAATGGTCAGTTCGGATGCGAGGCGGGCGAGCGCTTCGCAGGCAAAGCCTTGCTTCACGCCATCGTGGTTCATGCTGGTGAAGAGGATTTCGCCCGCGCCTCGGTCGTTCACTTCCCTCGCCCACTCGAAGAGGTTTCGGTCGGTCGGGATGCGTCCGCCATTGAGGAAACACGTCCACGTCCCGTCTTTCTCTTGTGCATCAATCGCGACGACGCAGACCTGACTGCCGAAGTGGCTGGCGATTTCGTCGATGAGTTCCGGTCGGCGGAGGGCGGCGCTGTTGATGCTTATCTTGTCGGCACCGGCCGAGAGCATGCGGTCCACGTCGCGCAGCTCGCTGATGCCGCCGCCCACGGTAAACGGGATGTCAACCTCGGCAGCCACCTTCTGCACCATGTCCGTGAAGGTCTTGCGGCCTTCGTGGCTGGCGGTAATGTCGAGGAAGACCAGTTCGTCGGCCCCTTGCTCGCTGTACAGCTTGCCGAGCTCGACGGGGTCGCCTGCCTGCCGGAGCTGCAGGAAATTCGTGCCCTTGACGGTCTGCCCGTCCTTGACATCGAGACATGGTATAATGCGTTTTGCTAACACCGAATTTATTTACGATTTGACGATTTAAGTAATTTACTATTTGACGATTTACTATTTACGATTTATTTACTATTTAGTAATTTAGCTATTTACTCTCACCTCCTTTGGAGGGGTCGGGGGAGGCTGTTCCTTTGGAGGGGTCGGGAGTGAGGCTATTCCTTTGGAGGGGTCGGTGGAGGCTATTCCATTCTTAATTCTTTCAGGTCTATCTTTCCTTCGTAGAAGGCTTTTCCGAAGACGACGGCAGGGATGCCTGCGCGGTCGAGGGCCACGATGTCCTCGGTGCTCCCAACGCCCCCGCTGGCGATGAGGTAGCAGTCGGGATAGCGGCGCATGATGCTCTGATAGAGCTCAATGGCTGGTCCGGCAAGGGTGCCGTCGCGGCTGATTTCGGTGCAAAGCACGTTCTTTGTGCCTGCCGCCATGTAGCGGGCAAGGAAGTCCTCGAGCAGGATGTCAGAATCTTCCTTCCAGCCGTTGATGGAGACTTTGCCGTCGCGCACGTCGGCTCCGAGGATGAGGTGCTCTGCACCGTACTTCTCGAGCCAGCCGAGATAGAGGTCTGGGTCGGTGATGGCGATGCTTCCGGCCGTTATCATGGCGGCTCCTGCATCGAAAGCCCGTTCAAGGTCGTCGTCGCTCTTCACGCCCCCACCGAAATCGACGATGAGACTGGTGTGGGCCGTAATGGATCGGAGGGCAGCGAGGTTCACGACATGCTTGCTCTTGGCGCCGTCGAGGTCGACGACATGCAGGCGCCGCATCCCCAAGTCCTCAAACTGCTGAGCCATCTCCAGCGGGTCGCCATAGACCTTCTTCGTGTCGTAGTCGCCTTTGGTCAAGCGAACGCACTTGCCTTCGATGATGTCTATTGCTGGAACCAGTTCCATTTACGATTTGACGATTTACGATTTACTATTTATTTACGATTTAACTATTTTACTATTTATTCCCCTCTGCGGAGAGGGATGGGGGCTTTCATATTTTAAGCTCCAGGAAATTACGCAATATCTGTTGCCCTACCTTGCCACTCTTCTCGGGATGGAACTGCGTGCAGAAGAAGTTGTCCTTCTGCATCGCTGCGCTGAACGGGTGAATGTATTCGGTCACGGCAACCGTGTTCTTGCAGACAGGCACGTAGTAGCTATGGACGAAATAGACGAAAGGAGCCCCCTCCCTGCTCCCCCCTTGGGGGAGTGCTTTGAAAAGAGGGGAAGTGACTGCAGCCGTAGTACTCTCGCAAAGGGGGAGCGGAGAGGAGGTTGCTATGCTGTTCCATCCCATATGAGGTATCTTTTCCTCGTGCCTGAGGGGCACAAAGCGCTTCACCTCGGCATCGAAAATGCCCAAGCAATCCACGTCGCCCTCTTCTGAATGGCGGCACATCAGCTGCTGGCCAATGCAGATGCCGAGAACGGGATTCGTCAGGGAGCGAATCACCTCGTCCAGCCCGCGCTCCCGCAAGTAGTGCATCGCGCCCGAAGCCTCGCCCTGACCGGGGAAGATGACGCGGTCGGCACTCCTCAACTGCTCGGGCGAATCGGTCAGCAAGGGCTCCACGCCCAATCGCTTCAAGGCGTGAACCACCGAAAAGATATTTCCGGCATTGTATTTTACGACAGCGACTTTCACCTCACATTTTCCATTTAAGTCATTCCCTTTAAGCCTTTCCCCTTTGGAAGGATTGGAAGAGGCTTTCCCGGGGCAAGGGTGTCTTTTTGCGCCGCGAAGTTACACATTTTATATTAAATAAGGAAAAGAAAGCCCCGAAAAGTCTGCTAAACAGACGAAAAAGGGAAGAATTGCCGACGATGCGAGCCTTGTCGCCCGCCTTCTGCACCAAAAACACGCTACTTTGGGCACACCAAATACGTGATGCAATACGTCAAATTGCATGATTCGCGCACCGTCATACAGCAAACCGCATATATGCCACGAACCGCCCTACCCTCGTGTCATAATGAGTCACGAAGGCTGGTAGGATGGGTAGTTTCTTGTGTCAGAAATCCAAATCGAGCTTGATGGCATCGCCATTCTCCTGCCTCTCGGGGGCTTCGCCCTGCTCGTTAGCAACGAAACTGAAGGCATCGTTCAGGGCTTCCTGAAACTTGCCAAAATCCTCCTTGAAAAGAAATATCTTGTGCTTCTCGAAATTGACCTGCGGCATATCTTGAGGCCCGCTCAGCATCTTCTTGCTCTCGGTGATGCTCAGGTACATCTCGCCACGGCGGTTCTGCTTCACGTCGACATAATAGATGCGGTGCCCCGCCTTGACTGTCCGCGAGAATAGGATTTCGGCATCCTTGCCATCAAAAGGTTTTTTCTCTGTTTCCAACATATAATTCACCATTAAAATATTTATCAATTACCATTTGTCTGGCAAAAGTACAACTTTTTTTAATATAATCCTATCCTTTTTCATTTTTCATTTTTCATTTTTCATTTATTTGTTGTATCTTTGCACGCAAATTAAGCTGACAAGCGAAGGAGTTGACAAGGAAACGCGTTAATTCTTAACTCTTAACTCTTAATTCTTAACTCTAATAGTGCTCTATGATAAACCGTGAACTGATACGAATAAAGCTTGTGCAGGTGCTCTACTCCTATTTGCAGAAAGGGATGCACAACCCGGACGTCGCCGAGAAGGAACTGCTGCTGAGTCTGGACAAAGCATACGACCTTTATAACTATCTCCTGATGCTTCTTGTCGAGGTCAGCCGCATGTCCGTACGCATGCTTGAGGTCTATGAGAAACGCAGCAAGAAGCTGAAGGACGGCATCAAATGGAGCCATCGGTTCGTCGATAACCGCTTCATCATCCAATTGGAATCCAACCGCCAGCTTCGCGACTACTGCTCGGAGCACGACCTCAGCTGGGCCGACCACGAGGCTTTCGTGCGCGATTTATATAATAAGGTAGAGGCAAGCGAGTTCTACAAGGACTACATGGCGAGCGAGACCACAAGCTACGAGATGGACCGCGAGGTATGGCGACTCATCTACCGCCACCTCATCGTGGGCAACGAGGAGCTCTCCGACCTGCTGGAGGACACGAATATTTACTGGAACGACGACAAGACGATAGTCGATACCTTCGTCCTCAAGACCATCAACCGCTTTACGGAGAACACCACCTCCACCTTCCCGCTCATGCCCGAGTACAAGAGCGACGCCGACCTCGATTTCGCCAAGAAGCTGCTCTATCGCGCCATCGTCGGCCAAGAGCACTATGGCGAACTCATCAGCGGCACGACGCGCAAATGGGACTTCAAGCGCATCGCCCTCATGGACCGCGTCATCCTGCAGCTCGGCCTGGCAGAGATAACGACGTTCCCCAGCATCCCGCTGAGCGTCAGCATCAACGAGTATGTCGATATCGCCAAGATGTACAGCACTCCGAAAAGCGACAAGTACATCAATGCGACCCTCGACACCATCGCAAAGAGACTCATCGAGGAGGGAAAGCTCACGAAAGACAGCCCGACAGACAATTGAAAATTGAAGATTGAAGGTTGAATATTGAAGAGTGAAAATTGAATATTGAAGATTGAAAATTGAAAGCATTAACCCTGTAAATAATAAAATTACTAAATTGTAAATCAATAGTACATTGTACATTGTTAAATTGTAAATTAAATAAATCGTAAATAGTAAATAGTCAAATCGTAAATTAATATTACAATTATGTTAACATTACTTCAAGCTCAAGGTGGCGGCAATATGTCGTTCCTTCTGATGATGGTCGCCATCTTCGCCATTATGTGGTTCTTCATGATTCGCCCTCAGCAGAAGAGGCAAAAGGAAATCCAGAACTTCAGGGCAAGCATTACCAGAGGCACACAAATCGTGACGGCCGGCGGCATCTATGGAACGGTGAAGGACATCGACGAAGCTGCCAACAAACTCAAGGTGGAAATTGCCAACGGCATCTGTATCCAGGTGGACAAGGGTAGCGTCTTTGCCACGCCGCAAACGAACATGCAATAGCCTCGCCGGAATCCTCTTCTGAAAGAATGGAAGTTATGATGGGGAGTTATGTTGGGGAGTTATGAAATGGTAAATGGTAAATGATTAAATGGTAAATGAATGATGTCGAAGGGCAAGAAAAGCTTCGAGCAAAGATGGAACTCGCTGTTCGGACCGAAGAGTCACGAACTGCTGGTTTTCTGCTTTTTCCTTGCCGTATCGTTCGGCTTCTGGCTCCTTCAGGCGCTGAATGAGACACTCCAACGGGAAGTAAGCGTCCGACTGGAACTCGAAAACGTGCCACCCGATGTCGTTATCATCGACTCGCTACCCCCTGCCATCAGCGTCACCTTGCAGAACAAAGGGCTGACACTCGCCCGGCACAGTTTCTCGACCCTCTTCCGCCCCAATCGCGTAAAAATCGACTTCAGCAAGTACGAGACGGGAAAGAAGGATGCGGAAATCTACATCTCGAATGCCGACATGCAGCGAATGCTGGGAAACATCTTCGTGCCCTCGATGAAAATACAGTCCTTCCGCCCCGACACGCTCCGTTTTGCTTACAACCACGGCCACTCGCGAACCCTGCCGGTCAAACTGACAGGTACATTCAAGCCCTCGCAGCAGAACTACATTCAAGGCATTCGCATCGAGCCGGATTCCGTCCGAGTATTTGCCCCGAAAGCCATCCTCGACTCGATGAGGGCGGTCTATTCCGAGGATTTCCTCTTCGAGGGACTTCACGAAGCCGGCAGCTATCATATAAATCTGCTGCAACAAAAGCTCCTGAAGTACGAGCCCACGCAAGTCAACGTCAAGGTCAGTGTCGGTTACTATACGGAGAAGACCGTCAAGGTGTCCGTCATCGGCCTCAACTTCCCCGCAGACAAGAAGCTCCGCACCTTCCCCGCACAGGTCAGCATCACATTCAGAATTGAATCCGGACGGTATAATCACGTCTCGACGGACGACTTCGTGCTCGCCACGACCTACGAGGAGTTGCTCGACAACACGGAAAGCAGCAAGCTTGCCTTGCAGCTGAAAACCGTGCCCGAGGGCGTCTCGAACGTCAGGATATCGCCTCGGGAAGTCGATTACCTCATCGAACAAGTGGCCGAAGAACAGTAATCTCCCCTCAATAACCAATAACATACAACTAATAACCATCACCTTGAAGACCATCGGAATAACAGGAGGAATAGGCAGCGGAAAGAGCTACGTTTCCAACCTTTTGCGGCAGAAGTTCGGCATTCCCGTCTATGATTGCGACAAGGAAGCCAAGCGGCTCACCGCCGAGGACGAGGAGATACGCCAAAGGCTCATCGCTCTTGTCGGTCCCGAGGTGTTTGCTGGCGGAGGACTCAACAAGCAGCTGCTTGCCGATTACCTCTTCGCCGACGTCGAGCACGCCAGCGCGGTCAATGCCATCATCCACCCAGTCGTCCTGAAGGATTTCGTCGAATGGTCAATGGTTCTTCCGCGACAACAATCGCTCCCCGGTGCCGGAGCATCCGGGAATGGTCAATGTTCAATGTTCAATGGTCAATGGTCAATGGTCGGATTGGAAAGCGCCATCCTCTATGAGAGCGGCTTCAACGCCTCAGTCGATTACGTTCTCTTCGTCGATGCACCTGAAGATGTCCGTCTTCGCAGAGCGATGCTTCGCGACAATGCCAGCGAGGCACAAATCCGCGCCCGAATGAAGATGCAGAGGCCCGAGCTGCACCGCCTCCAAGCCGACTTCATCATCGACAACAGCACGGACGACGACACAAGATTACAGGAACAATTGGCTAATATAGTTTATAGGTTATTGGTTATTGGTTATTGAAGCCATAAAAGCAACAAGATTATTTAAATTATGGACTCAAGGGAGTTTTCATTCGAGGCATTAGAGGTTTACCAAAAAAGCAGAGTTCTTGTCTCTGATATATATCGTTTACTGCGTTGTTTCCCACAAGACGAACGCTATGGGTTATGCGACCAACTGCGACGGGCATCAACCTCCATTACAGCCAACATTGCAGAAGAAAGCGGCCGCCAATCACTGAAAGAGAAGATACACTTTATTGAAATCTCCTATGGTTCGTTGATGGAAGTCTTTTGCGAACTACAGACAGCGACAGACCTACAGTATATTACAGAGTCAAAACTTGATGAAATGCGTCAGCAGATTACGGATATAGCAAAATGCTCTCAGGCCTTAGAACCTCATTTATAAACAGAATCCAATAACCAATAACCAATAACCAATAACCAATATAACATCATGCTCGAAACAATCTTAGCAATTTCCGGAAAGCCCGGACTCTACAAACTCGTATCGCGAGGCAATCGCAGCCTCATCGTTGAAACCATCGACGCTCAGAAGAAGCGTTTCCCTGCCTTTGCAGCAGACAAAGTCATCTCGCTCGCCGACATCGCCATGTACACCGACGAAAAGGAAGTGCCTCTGCGCATAGTGCTGAACAGCATCAAGACCAAAGAAAGCGGCAAAACCGCCTCCGTCGACTACCGCAAGGCATCGAAGGACGAACTCTACGCCTACCTTGGCGAGGTGCTGCCCACCTTCGACCGCGACCGCGTCTATCCCACCGACATCAAGAAGCTCATCCAATGGTACAACATCCTCATCGAGAACGGGCTGGATGACTTCGACGAAACCCTCAAGGAAACAGAAGGCGACAACATCGACGACCGCAAGACAGAATAATCAACTGGATAAAAAAAAGAGGCAATGATATAGCAGTTGGCACGATGGAAGCTCTTTAATCCATCCGAAAAACATGCCAACTTCTATATCATTACCAAAAAAGAAGACCTTTCTATCTCTACGAAAAACAAGTGTTTGCTTGTTCAATAAAAAGCGGCCCGCCGAATTGGTGAGCCGCTTTTCATCGAACTCACTTATTGTCTCCTCAAAAGAAGGGAAAAAGCGTCCACCGTACCCCGTCCACTGCAAAAAACAAGATATGGTGCAATACGTTTTTTTACCTTTTATATTATATATATATAATATAAAGAAATGAAGGATGTATATGTATATATGTTGAAAATGGCAGAGGACAGTGGACAGTGGACACCTTTGCTCTCAGAAGCACAAGATCCGTAACAACCCCGCCCGCCAGTCGTAACAAGCCTTTGCTCTTTGAAGCAAATGTCGTACCTTTGCAATGCAATTAAGATGCATCACGATTGCAGCGCAAATGGGAAACAACACGTGCATGAATGGCCAACTACACGTGTGTCGTTGAACCTCCGCGACTGCCTCCACTGGCTAACATTGCGCCTTGCCGCTAAAGCGTGCAAGAACCCGCCTCGGTGCTAGAGCATCCGAGAATTATGAATTGAAAACTATGAATTGAAAACTATGAATTGAAAACTATGAATTGAAAACTATGAACTATGGTTTGCTAATAGACAAAGACTCTGAATTTCTTGATGCTGCCCGGAGCGCCTTGTTCAGCTCGAGGAAGGTACTCTATGCCGTTAACAATTTGTTCCGAGCCGAGGTCGATGACCAAAAGGTGCGGGAAATCTGCACCCTTTACAGTCTGCCAATAGGTGCTCTCCTGAAGGTCGAAGACTTTATCGCCCCAATGGTTGCCGTTTTCTTCTTCTGAGCTTGCATACTTTACCGTCCAAGGCTCACGACTCAGACGTTTCGACTCATCTCCGAGAACATAAAGTTCGGCAATAGCAGCCACATCGTTCTCTTTTTGAGTGCTCAACATTTCGATGGCGAGATAACGTCCGCGACGATTCCACTTGAAATTGACCGTCTGCCAGCCGTTGCCAGCCTTCAGCTCTCCCTCGAACGCAGGAGATTTCGAGTTG
>CACXLY010000035.1 GCA_902768605.1 uncultured Bacteroidales bacterium | reverse complement strand
AAACGTCAATTTATGCCTTGAAACGTTTGAATCGGCCATAACACCAGTAGGAATCGACCTTTGACGGCTGTTCCACCCTGCAAATTGAGCTATTGGTCAAAAAAGAGGGGCTGGAAGAACGGAGGGGGCTTACTTTTTCAAAAATAAGTCCATAGCGCCTATTTATCGGCACTGCGGACACATGATTGATAGCTTTTTAACTTTTACCGGACAGCAATAAATTAGATTATTGGTGTCCGAGGAAAAGCACCGAAGGTGCGAAAGACCACAGACGGGGGTGTTAACCCCCGGGACAGATTAGCCTGACAATAATAAGCCCTGAAGGGGCGACAGAATATGTAACTTGTTTAATAACAACTTGCTTATGGCTCTGTCGCCCCTTGACTATCGTCGACCTTTGGTTCAGGGCTTTCTTTTTCGTTGCAACATTACCGGGGGTTCACACCCCCGTCTGTGGTCTTTCGTCTCTTCGAGAATTTTGGCAAGCCCCCATTAGCTGCTATTCGTCAGAAACACCGATGGAAAAGGACCTAAAAGGAAGAGAGAGAAATTTTCCCCGGACAGCAATAAATTAGATTAACTGAAGTTTCTGAAGTAGTTAAGTAGACAGTAGTTAAGTAGTTAAGCCAACACCTTTTCCCGCCTGTAATAAGCAGCCAAAACATTCGGCTTCTCCGCCTGCGCCTGAGCACCAACGGAGCGCAAGAACTACTTAACTACTTAACTACAACAAATACAATCAGAACTCCCGAAACTTAAATTAGGTTAATCTAATTGTGCATTCAGATAGTGCTGCCTTGTTTCTTAAATCCCCTGCAAAGGTGCGTTTCTTGTAATTAAGTAAAATAATTATTCACTTTTCCTTGGCTTACATCGTAAAAAAGTATAACTTTGCGCACGATAGTATATAAGTAAGGTGCATTTCAAAAACAAATAACCTTCAAACAGCAAAAACAGAATAACCCTCGAAGATGTCAAAGAGGTTGCATGATAAAATAGAATATCTCATCTTGCTGATAGCAGAATTTGCCGTTCGCAGCAAGGTGACGGAAGCGCAAGCTTACCGCTATCTCAGCCAGTATGGTGCTTTGGCATTGTGCGACAGGCACTACAACATCATGCATACCCTCTCTGTGGAGGAGAATATCGAGACGCTGCAATCCTATTGCCGACGGAAAGGAGGTACACTATGATACTATATCATGGCTCAACAATCGACATCGAAAAGATAGACCTCACTAAGTCCAAACCGAACAAAGACTTTGGTAAAGCATTCTATCTTTCCGTCGACAAAGAGCAGGCAATGGAGATGGCTCAGTTTAAGGCAGAGTTTGAAGACAAAGCACCAGTCGTCAATGCGTATGAGTATGACGAAGCAAATATGCAGCAACTCCGCTACAAACGTTTCGAAGACTATACCGAAGAATGGGCGCATTTCGTGTATGACCATCGAACTGAGCCAAACGGAAAAACCTTACACGATTATGACATCGTGTATGGTCCGATAGCAAACGACCGTGTAGGAGCACAGATAACTCGCTACAAGCAAGGCTACATCACTTTCGATGAGTTTCTTCGCCGTATCCAATACATCAGAGGAATAACCTTCCAATATGCCTTCTGTACACAAAGGGCAATTGATAAACTGAAAAAGCTATGAAAGTCTCTCAGGCAGAATTCCAGAACATGAAGGAGGAGATAGTGAAAGATCTTATCTCCCGTCTTATGGACGAGCATGGACTCTCAATGCAAGATGCATTCGATAAAGTCTATGCCTCGCATCTGTTTGAGAAGCTCAGCAATCCCCAAACAGGACTATATTTCCAGTCTTCAGGTTATGCCTACAGCTATCTAAACGAAGAACTTAACAAATCAATAAACGAACAGAAATAACCCTCAAACAGCAAAAAGACAGTCAAAACAGAACTGAACAATAATCAATTCAATAATTAACCAAAAAACAAATAAATTATCATAATGACGACAGTTGCGCTCAATAATCTTTGGAACTATTTGCAAGGTTTGGCTCTTACAAAGAAAGACCGTGATTGGCTGGCAGGGAAGTTGCAAGAGCCGATTCTCTCACCATACACAAAAGAAGAGATAGATTCCATGATAATGCAGTCAGAACAAGATTTAGCTAAAGGTAATTATCGTGACATAGATGAACTGTTCAGCGAATGGGACGAAGAAAACTCATCTTTCATCGTAGCCGAACCAAATGTTGAATACAATTCAAGCAAGGTATGAAAGTAATCATTACTAATACCGCAGAATGTCAGATAGCAACTACAGCCAATTACATTGAGCAAGAATGGGGTAGGGCATATAAAATAAAGTTCAGGCAAAAAATACAAAACGCCATCAAACTTTTGCGTCAGAACCCTAATCTTGGAGCTAGAGAACCATTATTAATACAGTACGCACAACAGTTTCGCAGCATAGTAGCCACACAGTACAATAAAATCATATATCTCGTCAACGACGACCAAATAGAAATAGTAGCCTTATGGGATGTGAGGCGCGAACCAGCCAAACTTGCCAATGAGGTAATCGAACCGAATTAAATGACATCCAAGAATAGCCATTGATGAACATTGGGAAGAGCTGAACAAGCTCATTGACGATGTCTTCGCCGGCAAGAAGATAAGAATAAAGAGAATTAAATAAAATGAAGGAGGACAGCAATATGTGCAAGTATAAAGATACTAATTTAGGAATAAAGAAGCTTGACTTTAAGGTGAAGCGCGGAACGATGGCAGCATATCTGACCGACGGCAGGGAAATCATTGTGCCAGTCTCTATGTTCCCCGACATAAAACGGCTCTCCCGCAAGCAGCGCGAGGACTATATGATAATGGATGACCAATACTTCTCCTTCGAAGCACTGAGCCGCATATATTCCGTAAAGGACTTGCTGCGGATATAACCTGACCAATACCTCATTCGCCTGCTTCCTGCTTCCAAAGCATTCGGCTTCTCCGCCTGCGCCTGACCAAAGGGAAGTTCCGGCTTTGCCGCCTGAGCACCTACTGGAGCGCAAGAACTACTGTCCGAAGGACGACTACTTAACTACTTCAGATAAATATATTCAATAATTAACCAAACAACAAACCAATTTAAATTTTTAAACAAAAATGAAACAAAAACTTTTAAACAAATTTTGGCTGCGAGTCGGGATGATCGTAGCCGTGATGACTACAGCACTAGCTGGAACAGCATGGGCAGAGACGGTTGTCGATGTCCTTAATCAACAGTGGACGGGTGTAACTGGTACAACTTATTCCAATTGGACTAATAAAACCGCAACTTCAAGTGCTGTATATGCAGGAAATTGTGCGGGAGGTAATAATTCAATCCAGCTTAGAAGTGATAAAAGTAATTCTGGTATCGTTACTACCACTTCTGGCGGTAAGGTTAAGAAAGTTACTGTAGAGTGGAATGCGGCCACAGCTACAGACCGTGTTTTAGACATATATGGTAAGAATACTGCTTATACAAATGCAACAGATTTGTATAATAATAGCAACCAAGGAACCAAATTGGGTTCGATTACATTTGATGGCAAACAAGGAACGGGTGAAGTGACAGTTTCGAACGATTATGAGTATATTGGCCTTCGTTCATCAAGTGGCGCAATGTATCTGAAATCGATAACAATAACTTGGGAAACTGGCGGTTCTACTGCTCCTTCGATATCTGCCGATGATGTAGATGTCGCGTACAATGCTACTTCTGGTTCAATTTCTTATACGTTGACAAACGAAGTCACAGGTGGCTCAATGACAGCTGCAACGACATCTGATTGGCTCACAGTTGGCACAGTTGCTAATGGCTCTGTTCCTTTCACTTGTTCTACCAACACAACTAAAGTCGCTCGTACAGCAACTGTTACGCTGACCTACACCTACAACACCAGCGAAACAGTAACCAAGAACGTTACAGTAACGCAAGCTGGTAATCCCAATATTGTTGACAACATCTCGGATATTACTGCTGCGGGCACTTACACAGTACAGGGTACCATTGTAGCCAAGAGCCAAAGAGGCTTCATCGTAGGTGACGGCACAGGCTACGTGTATTACTATAACACAAGCTATAGCCAGACGGACTATAATATTGGAGACAAGGTGAAACTTTCAGGTGCTGTTTCTGCTTATGGTGGTGTGCTTGAATATAGTAGTTCTGCCACAGTAACTTCTGCGACAGAGTCAAACTATGTAGAAGAAGAGCCTACTGTATTATCAGGTTCAGATATGGATACAAGAGTTGCGTCCACCACACCTGCACAGCTCTCAAGCTATGTGCAGTATGAAGGTACGCTCTCCGTCAGCGGAACATATTACAACATTACTAATATCAGCGGAGCTACGACTGCTAAAGGCAGTATTTCCTTCCCAATTAGTACAGATTTCACTTCTTTAGCAGGTAAGACTGTTAAGGTGAAGGGATATTATGTGGGTATTTCTTCCAGCCAATACTACAATACTATGATTGGTAGCATTGAGGAAGTGGTTAATGCAGTTCCTGTTATCACTGCATCTGATGTCAACATCGCTTATGATGCAACAAGTGGCGAGATTGCTTATACAATTGCAAACCCAGTTTCAGGTGTGACGCTTAGCGCAACAACTAATGCAGATTGGATTAGCAACATTACTGTAGGCGCAAGCAGTGTTACCTTTACCACCACTGCAAACGAAGGCAATGCTGACCGCACAGCTACTATCACCCTTAGCTACACAGGTGCTGAGAGCAAAGTTGTTACAGTAACACAGGGACACTATGTAGCTGACTTTGCCACATTGCCTTTCGAGTTCGATGGAGGCAGAGATGACATTGCTGGCACTGATGGCTTGACTCAGAGTGGCCTTGGAACTGATTATAACGCAACTACAAATCCAACTACTAAGTTGAAGTTTGACACAACAGGTGATGAACTCATCTTGGCATTTAGTGAACGTCCCGGTGTGTTGACCTTTGATATCAAGGGTAATGGTTTCTCTGGTGGTACGTTTACGGTACAGACTTCAGTTGATGGTACAACCTATACTGACCTCGCGACTTACACAGCACTTGACACTCAGAGTGAAGAGTTTAATAATCTCGGTGAAAGTGTACGTTACATTAAGTGGATTTACACAAATAAGGTTTCAGGCAATGTTGGTCTAGGCAATATCAACCTTGCTGAATACGCAGAGCCCGTCCTTGTTGCTTCTATCACAGTTGACCCTGCTGATGTTAATGTAAATGCTGATGAGCATGACGGCACATTGGATCTCACTTATGAAAACTTGACAATCAGTGATATGACTGATTTCGGTGTTCAGTATTATACTGCAACAGGTGAAGAAGCAACAGAACCAGATTGGCTTGATGTTGTTGTAGCAGAACAAGACCCAAGCATTGGAGATGGTTATGTCGTGTCATATTATATGATTGAGAATGAAGGCTCTGATGCTCGCACTGCTTACTTCAAGGTATTTGCAATGGGTGATGAAGATTTCGTTTACTCTAATCTTGTAACAGTTACGCAGGCTGCAGCTTCAGTTACACCTCCCACTCCAGCTGGCAGCAAGTATGTGAAGGTTACTTCTACTGCCGATCTCACTGATGGTCAGTATCTTATCGTCTATGAAGAAGGTGGTGTTGCCTTCGATGGTAGTCTTGAGACGCTGGATGCAGTAAGCAATACTATTGAAGTAGACATCAACAGTGGCGAGATTGCAGCAACAAGTGCAACAACTGCTGCTGAGTTCACGATTCAGGAAACAGAAGATGGTTATAGTATCGAAAGTGCGAGTGGTCTTTATATAGGACAGACTTCAGATGCTAACGGACTAAAAGCGGATGCTTCAACAGTATATGCTAATGCTATTACATTTAGCGATAATAATGCTAATATAGTAAGTGGCGGTGCTTATCTCCGCTATAATGCCAATTCTGGTCAAACACGTTTCCGCTACTTTAAGTCTAGTACATACACAAACCAAAAGGCTATCCAGCTGTACAAGTTCGTAGAGGCAACTCCAGAGCCTTACGCTCCGGAGACCATTACCCTCAATGCTTCTGGCTATGCTACCTTCGCCAGCACAAGTGCTGTGGACTTCACAAATGCTGAAACAAATGGCTACAGTGCATGGCAGGTAACAGGTGTTGACGCCAGTGGTGTTATCACCTGCGTGCAGATTACAGGTGCCGTTGCAGCTGGTACTGGTGTTCTGCTGAAAGGCACAGCTAGTACTCAAGTCACGATTGCATATACTACTTCTGGCGCTACCCTTTCAGATAACAAACTTGTCGGTTTCACTGCAGCTACCAAAATAAATAGTAATAAATACTTTGGTCTTAGTGGCGCGAAGTTCGTGAAGGTAAACGGCGGAATTGTTCCTGCGGGTAAGGCTCTGCTGCCTGCAAGCGTTGTCAATGGCACTGGTGTTAAGACTCTTACCTTCAACTTCGATGAAGATGCTACAGCTATTAAGGCAATTGACAACGGTCAACTGACGACTGATGGTGTCATTTACAACGTTGCCGGTCAGCGCTTGAGCAAGATGCAGAAGGGCATTAACATCGTGAATGGACGCAAGGTCTTGTATTAATTCTTCTTTCTTAATTATTAATTCTTAATTGGATTTATCAATGAAAAAGACATATATTATTCCCGAGGCACTGACTGTAGTGCTTGGTTCAACACAGATGATGGCGGTTTCTGATCCTGACGTAATAGTTGACGATTCTGAAACGCCAATCGCAGCAGAGGATGTTGAAGTGAAAGGCATCTCCGACACCAAGCTGTGGGACGACTTGTGGTAACGGACTTCGTCTGATGTCTGAAGTAAGATGTTAGACGTAGGAAATATTGAAAGCCTGATTGCTCCTGCTCTTCCTTTTAGGAGGGGCAGGGGCGATGGAAGGCTGATTGAAGCACGAACTAAAAAACAGTATTATGAAACGATCTTTCTCCCTCATTGTCGCTGCGATGGTGGCGATGCTGGTCAATGCCGTTGCGCCGAACGGCTCTGAGACATACTACCAAAATGCAAACGGCAAGAATGGTGCAGCTTTGAAGACTGCGCTTTGCGGCATCATCTATAACCGAACGGAGAAGTCGTACGACTACCTGTGGACGGCATTTCGTACAACAGACAGCCGCGACGGCAAGGTCTGGGACATGTATTCGGACATGACGAACTATGTATTTGGCAGCTCTGCTCAAGGTGCTAACTATTCCCAAGAGGGTGACAGCTACAACCGCGAGCATTCGTTCCCCAAGAGTTGGTTCGGTGGAGAGGTGATGCCGATGTACACCGACCTGCATCACATGTATCCCACCGACGGCTTCGTGAACAACAAGCGTGGCAACTATCCCTTCGGCGAGACGAAAGGCAATTCATACAAATCCCATAACGACTTCAGCAAGCTCGGCACATGTACTTATCCCGGCTATACGGGCACGGTGTTCGAGCCAGCAGGCGAATACAAGGGCGACTTCGCGCGTACATATTTCTATATGGTGACGTGCTACGAGGAGAAGCTCGCCGACTGGTACTCGAAGAACAGCGAGTCGAGAGCCACAATCGATGGCAGCAAATATCCCGGCTTCCAGACTTGGCAGCTGAACATGCTCTTGGCGTGGGCTGCCGCTGACCCTGTAAGCGACAAGGAGACAGCTCGCAACAATGCTGTTGCCGGCATTCAAGGTAACCGCAATCCTTTCATAGACTATCCTGGCCTGGAGCAATACATCTGGGGCAGCAAGAAAGATGACACTTTTAGCTACAACAACTATGTTCTGCCTACCGAATATGCAGGATATAATTCCGGCAGTGGCAGCGGCGGTCAGGGCGGCGAGATGACAGGAGACAGTTATGTGAAGGTAACGTCAACTGCAAGTCTTACAAGCGGACAATACCTGATTGTTTATGAAGAAGGTAGTGTAGTCTTCGATGGTTCTCTGACAACGCTTGATGCCACAGGCAACACGCAATCTGTCAGCATTTCCAACAATACCATCGCTGCAACTACCGCAATCAATGGCTATGCCTTTACCTACGATGCAACGTCGAAGACGCTGAAGAGCGCATCAGGCTATTATATCGGACAAACATCTGATGCTAACGGCCTTGCTTCCAGTACATCTTCGACTTATACTAACACGATTACTATCGACGAAAATGGCAATGCGGACATCGTATCCAGCAGTGCTCATCTGCGCTATAATAACGGGAATGAACAAAACCGTTTCCGTTACTATAAGTCATCGTCCTATACAGGTCAGCAGGCCATCCAGCTCTATAAGTTTGTGGAAGGTGTCAAGGCCGACCCAATCTTTAACGGCCTTGCTGACGTGAGTGTCGATTGGGGTTCTACGCTGACTTTGACAAAAGGCACGACTGGTACGCCAAACATCGTCACCAATGGAGATGTGACACTCAGCAGTTTAAATGAAGACGTTGTTTCTGTCAGTGGTCTTACGATTACGCCTGTTGCTGTTGGCACAACCATGATAACCGTCAATACATCAGCCACAACAACTTACAATGCTGGCAGCGTGATGTTCCCCATAACGGTCAATGCACCTGAAGGGAAGGGGACAGCTAAGCCATCGGAATCAGGATTGCTGTTTGGTGAAACATTCGGTGATAATTCAAGTAGTGCCCGTGAATGGCGCGATTCTTATAGCGTGAAGAGCGGCGTACTGAGTGTCTATTCTGGTATTACCGGTTACACCATCACCAATGCCAAGCAAAGCAAGAACAATACAGGCTCCACATTATCTGGATTAATGCAATCTACGCAGGGCACAGAGGCAAGCATTATTATCGGTCCGCTCAATGTTGCAGATTATAATAATCTTGGTCTGACTTACCAATGGAAGGCTGGTTCTATCAAAGAAACATATTATACAAAAGCATATTATGCTACCAGCTCAAATGGGACATATTCCGAATTGACTGGCACGGGAAATGGTGCAACGACCTTTGTCGAGCGTGCATATTCTTTACCGGCCGCCGCACAGGTTTCGACATTATATTTGAAGATAGTTTGGAATACATCGAATACTAATGGCGTCATTGATGAGATTAGGTTGACAGGTTCTTCGCCAAGCACTCTTTCCGTTACCCTCAACGACCAAGGCTACGCGACCTATTGCTCTGAGTATCCGCTCGACTTCAGCGACAATGAGACAGCA
Source organism: uncultured Bacteroidales bacterium (assembly GCA_902768605.1). The sequence goes on along the minus strand of CACXLY010000035.1, from coordinate 30,850 downwards.
GATTACAGTGCATGGCAGGTGACGGGTGTCAATGGAACGGCTATTACCTTTGCTCAGATTACAGGCTCCATCAAGGGCGGCCAAGGCATCCTGCTAAAGGGTGAGGCTGGCGCCACCATCGAGCTGACTTCTGTTGATAGCGAGAACATATTGAATGGTAATTTGCTTGAAGGTACTTTAGTTCCTTGGTTTGTTGAAACTGACCAATACTATGGGTTGTCTGGTAAGAAGTTCGTGAAGGTAAAACCTGGCACAGTTTCTGCTGGCAAAGCCCTGCTGCCCGCAAGCATCCTTGGTGGCAACAATATCAAAGCCTATACGTTTGAGTTCGAGGATGATGCTACAGCTATCAAGACAATTGACAACGGACAACGGACAACTGATGGTGTCATTTACAACCTCGCCGGTCAGCGTCTGGGCAGGATGCAAAAGGGCATTAACATCGTAAACGGGAAAAAGATACTCTTCTAATTCATAATTAATAGTTGACTTACGTCGAACTGAAGCTTCATAATTCATAATTACTATAGATGATGAAAAAGAGATATATTATTCCTGAACTGGATATACAGTTCAGCACACCAGAGCAAATGATTGCTTTCTCTGAGGATTCTCCTATCATATCCATTGATGAAAGGGAGGACGTGATAGTTAATGCCGAAAACGTTGAGGCTAAATCCGTTTCTGACGTAAACGTTTGGAACGACGAGTGGTAAAAAAGAGACCTTAAAGACCTTAAAGACCTTAAAGACCTTAGGGACCTTAAAGACCTTAGGGACCTTAGGGACCTTAAAGACCTTAGAGACCTTAAAAAAACAATAATTAAAATCTAAATATTATGCCTGAGAAATTAATTCGGCATAGTGGTAATTACCGCAAGTTGCTCTCTTATCAAAAGACGGAAGTCATATACGAGATGACTTTCTTCTTCTGTCAGAACTTCTTGCAGAAAGGTGATCGTACGGTGGATCAGATGGTTCAGGCTGCTCGTTCTGGCAAACAGAACATCATCGAGGGCTGTGCGGCATCTGCTACTTCAGCCAAGACGGAGATAAAGCTGATTAATGTTGCGAAGGCCAGCTTGCAGGAGTTGCTGGAGGATTACATCGATTATCTTCGTACGCGTGGTCATCGCATGTGGGAAGAAGGCTCGAAGGAGTGGACTGCTATGCGCGAATTGGGCAGGGATCATCGCAATGCTGATTTCTTCATGCAGCTATGCGCGACCCGTCCGCCAGAAACGATTGCCAACATGGCTATCGTTCTCATCTATCAGGCTGACTATCTATTGTTCAAGCAACTGGAACGCTTGGAGAAGGACTTTACCGAGTATGGCGGCTTCTCGGAGAAGATGAGCCGCATCCGCCGAGAACGGCGATAATGACCTTAAAGACCTTAAGGACCTTAAGGACCTTAAGGACCTTAATGACCTTAGGGACCTTAAAGACCTTAAGGACCTTAAAGACCTTAGGGACCTTAAGGACCTTAGGGACCTTAAGGACCTTAGAGACCTTAGGGACTTTAAGGACCTTAGGCAGGGGAGCCGCTACAGAAGCTTCTTCGCCAGCTTCTCGAGCATGTCCTTCGTCATGTCGTCGAGGTCGAACTGGTGCTTCCAATCCCATTCCCGGCGGGCGCAGCTGTCGTCCATGAGGTTGGGCCACGACTCGGCAATCGACTGCTTCAGCGGGTCAACGTCATAGACCATCTCGAAGTCGGGCTTGTACTTCTTGATGGCGCCGTAAATCATTTCGGGGTCGAAGCTCATCGCCGCGATGTTGAAGCCGTTGCGGTGCACGAGGCGCGAGGGGTCGGCCTCCATCAGCATCTGCGCAGCATGCAGGGCGTCGGGCATATACATCATGTCCATGTGCGTGCCGGCCTTGATGGGGCAGGTGAAGCGCTCGCCGCGCACGGCGTAGTAGTAGATATCGACGGCATAGTCGGTGGTGCCGCCGCCCGGAGGCGTGACGTAGGAGATGATGCCCGGGAAGCGGACGCTGCGCGTATCGACGCCGTACTTGTGGAAGTACCAGTCGCTGAGCAGCTCGGTCGTCACCTTCGAGACGCCGTAGATGGTACGGGGCCTCTGCACGGTGTCCTGCGGCGTCATGTCGTGCGGCGTCTCCAGGCCGAACGAGCCGATAGAGCTGGGCGTAAAGACTGCGCACTTGTTCTCGCGGGCTATCTCAAGGATGTTCCAGAGGCCGTCGATGCCGATGCTCCAGGCCAGGCGGGGCTTCGACTCGGCCACTACGGACAAGAGGGCTGCGAGGTTGTAGATAGCGTCGATATTGTACTTCTTCACGGCATCGGCGATGCTTTCCGCCTTGATGACGTCGGCCAGGGCGCTCGGACCGCTCTCCAGCAGTTCGCCCTTAGGCTCGGCTCCGGGGATGTAGCCTGCCACAACGTGTTCGTTTCCGTAAATGCTTCTCAGGTGCATGGTCAGCTCAGAACCAATCTGTCCTGTTGAGCCGATAATAAGTATGTTCTTCATTTGATTTGGTGTTGTTTTTAGTCTTAGCGACCACAAAGTTACAAAGAAAATAAGAATTAAAAAAGAAGAATTAAAAAATATTTTGTATCTTTGCACAACAAAACGAAAACGACTAAACAACTAATCACCTAAACGACGAAATCATGTACGGAAAAATGAAACAGCATCTCAGCCAGACGCTCGCTGAGATTCGCGAAGCAGGACTCTACAAGGAGGAGCGTCTCATCGAAAGCCCGCAGCGGGCAGCCATCCAAGTGAAAGGCAAGGAAGTGCTCAACTTCTGCGCCAACAACTACCTCGGCCTCTCCGACCATCCGCGCCTCATCAAAGGTGCCACCGACATGATGCAGCAGCGGGGCTTCGGCATGTCGAGCGTGCGCTTCATCTGCGGCACACAGGACATCCACAAGCAGCTCGAGGCAGCCATCAGCGACTATTTCCACACGGAGGACACCATCCTCTATGCCGCCTGCTTTGATGCCAATGGCGGTGTGTTCGAGCCGCTTTTCACCGAGGAGGACGCCATCATCAGCGACGCCCTCAACCACGCCAGCATCATCGACGGCGTGCGCCTCTGCAAGGCAAAGCGCTACCGCTACGCCAACGCCAACATGGAGGAGCTGGAGAAATGCCTCAAGGAGGCACAGGCGCAGCGCTTCCGCATCATCGTCACCGACGGCGTCTTCTCCATGGACGGTAATGTCGCTCCGATGGACAAGATTTGCGACCTCGCAGAGAAGTACGACGCGCTGGTGATGGTGGACGAGAGCCACTCGGCAGGCGTGGTAGGCAAGACGGGTCACGGCGTCAGCGAGCTGACCGACACCTACGGACGCGTCGACATCTACACGGGCACCCTGGGCAAAGCCTTTGGCGGCGCTCTCGGCGGCTTCACGACAGGTCGCAAGGAAATCATCGACCTGTTGCGGCAGCGCTCACGTCCTTATCTCTTCTCCAACTCACTTGCACCCTGCATCATCGGCGCCTCGCTCGAGGTCTTCAAGATGCTCAAGGAAAGCAACGAGCTGCACGACCGTCTCGTGGAGAACGTCAACTACTTCCGCGACAAGATGATGGCAGCCGGCTTCGACATCAAGCCCACACAGAGCGCCATCTGCGCCGTGATGCTCTACGATGCCAAGCTCTCGCAAGTCTTCGCTGCCAAGATGCAGGAAGAGGGCATCTACGTCACCGGCTTCTATTATCCCGTCGTGCCGAAGGGCGAGGCCCGCATCCGCGTACAGCTCTCCGCCGGCCACAAGCGCGAGCACCTCGACAAGTGCATCGCCGCCTTCATAAAGGTCGGCAAGGAACTCGGCGTGCTGAAGTAATGACTTCGTCACGCCAAGGTCTTCCTCGCGGCGTGCTGAAGTAATGACTTCGTCACGCCAAGGTCTTCCTCGCGGCGTGCTGAAGTAACCAACACCATATAACAAAACAAGAGGAGCCCTTCGAGATGAAGAGCTCCCCTTACTTTAATCTTTAACATATAATTGCCACGAATCGCCCATTAATCTCCATATAATAATATTCATGCTAATTCGTGGTAGAAAACAAGCACGCCCGGCTTTACGGCCAAGCGTGCTTTCTATTTATCATCCTCCCTCTCCCGTGGAGAGGGCTGGGGTGAGGCTATTTACCATTCTTCGTCCCAGACAGTCTTACTTTCCTTGGTATCAAACGTACCGGGATCTACCGGATCTGGCGTAGGATCACCAGATACACCAGGAGAAGTGGCAATGATGTTGCACATAGAAAGGTTAACTGTCAGTGTCTCGGGAATAATATATGTCTTTTTCATAATCTTTATCCTTTTTAATCTTTTCCACTCTAAGTTCTCTCCATTGGGGAGTTAAAGGGGGCTTATTATTTCTTCAAAATCTTTTTACCATTTACGATGTTGATGCCCTTCTGCATCTTGTTCAGGCGCTGACCTGCCATGTTGTAGATAGCACCATCTTCAACTGCATTTTCAATTTCCTGAATGCCTGTTGCATCCTCTTCAAGGTCTATGTTAATACCTTTGACTGTTGCGGCATCTTCGTTGATGAGATTTGCAGGTAATAAAGCCTTGCAAGCTTTTACTGTGCCAGCTGCTCCCTTTACAAAGGTGTTGCCTTTAAGTCCATAGTATTCGCCAGCTGCAATAGCTGTGTCTTCAGTGAAAGCTACGAGCAGGTTATCAGAGAGAGTTTCGCCACTCTCAGCTTCAGTTAAAGTAATTGTTGCACCAGCTGTACCCATAAGCAGAATACCTGTGCCGGGTGCAACGGTGGTTGTAATCTGTTCGAATGTGAATTTATTCTCCGAATTAACAGCTGTAATAGCCCATGCTGTGTATTCTGCATTTGAATCGGTAAAATCCAAAGCAACAGGGCTCGCAAAAGTAGCGAAACCATTGGCGTTCAACTTAACCGTCAAAAGAGGAACAAACTTTGCATAGTAGTGGTGGAGACCTTTGGAGTTTTCATTTTGCATATTTCTACCCATATCAACGACCACGGAAACCTGACGAGGAGTCTGTGTGCTCTCGGGACTACCTGTACAATTTTCATTTTTATACCACCATCCTGCAAACGTATAGCCACCGTTTGCCTTTGCATACAATACAAAATTCTGTTTTGTGTCATCATTTGCTCCAGGTGAAGGCGTTTCAGCATATTTTTCGACATCCCAGCTTGGGTTGTCGACTACATCAGTACCATAACTTACATATACCTTTCCCTCACCCACAGATTGGGCAGTTACCATAGCATGGTAAGTGTATCGTTCTTGCCAACTTGTAATAATTCGTGTGATAGCATCACGAAAGGCCTGACCTGCATAAGAAGGCAAACTCATGGCGAACATCGCCAAAAATAGGCCTAAAAGCCTAAAAGAAGTAGTTTTTTTCATTTTCTTAATCTTTTAAAAGTTTATAATTTAATTGTTAATTCCCAAAAATTGATTTTACCTTTATATATATTTATATATGTTTGCTCGTAATTCGGCTGCAAAGGTATGACATTTTTTTCAATACGATGCAACTTTCTATGAAAAAATTTATCCTAAATGCAAAAAAATCCTCCCCAAAACGCTATTCGTACACAAAAACGCATCAAATCGGCACTTTTTCCTGCACTTTTCCGTGTCCATGCCACAGAATACATCTTTTATGGCCAATTCGTATGCTTTTCAACATGTAATTGCCACGTTATGACAAACCACAAATTGCACGAACTACTCGAATCGTTCAGGCCCTGTTTGTAGGGCATCCCCTAATTCGTGTAATTCGTGCAATTCGTGGTTTATAGAAGAATATGTTGCGTTTCGCAGTCTTGTCCTTAGTTGCCGTTTTCGGCGAGGAATTTGATGCGGACGAGTTTGATTTCCTCTTCGGTGTATTCGTCTGAACTCGTCGAGGGCGTCGTCGATGTTGTTGTCCTCTGCCTCGCGGAAGTAGTCGTAGATGTCCTGCATGTGGTCGTCGTCCATGACCTCGCGGATGTAATAGTCGAGGTTGAGCTTGGTGCCGCTATCCACCATGGAATAGATCTCGTCGAGCAGCTCGGAGAGGGTGAGTCCTTTCGTGCGGGCTATCTCCTCGAGGTCCACTTGTCGGTCGATGGAGGTGATGATGCTTATCTTGTCGGCGCTCTTGTTGGGGACGGTGCGTATGCGGAAGTCCTCGAAGCGGTCTATCTCATTCTCTTCGCAGTAGCGTGCGATGAGCTGGACGAACTCGGCTCCGTAGCGGTTTGCCTTGCCTTCGCCCACTCCCTTGATGTTCTTAAGCTCCTCTACTGTAGTGGGGTAGGACGTTGCCATGTCCTCGAGCGATGGGTCTTGGAAGATGACGTACGGCGGCAGGTTCTTGCGGCGTGCCACGTCGCGACGCAGGTCTTTGAGCATGGCGAAGAGGGTCTCGTCGAGTACTGATGTGCCTTCGCCTGCCACGTCGTTGAAGTCGTCGAACTCGCGGTCCTCGGTGATGTAGAAGTCTTCGGGGTCCTTCATGTACTCGCGACCTTGTTCGGTGATGCTCAGGAGGCCGTAGTTTTCGATGCCTTTCTCGATGTAGCCGGATATCATGGCCTGGCGTATGACGGCGTTCCAGAAGGGTGCCTCGTGGTCGTCGCCGCAAGCGAAGCAGTTGAGCTGTTCGTGGCGGTGTGCGATGACGTCGTCGGTCTCGTTGCCCACCAGGATGTCGATGATGTGCTGCGTCTTGAAGCCCTCCTTGACGGCGTTGATAACCTTGAGCACAAGCAGCAGTTCGTCGCTTGCCTCGACTCTTTCGCGCGGATGGAGGCAGTTGTCGCACTTGCCGCAGTTGTCGGGTTCGTACTCTTCTCCGAAGTAATGGAGCAGGAACTTGCGTCGGCAGATTGACGTCTCGGCGTAGGCAGCCGTTTCCTGCAGGAGCTGTCGGCCGATGTCCTGTTCTGCGACGGGCTTGCCCTGCATGAACTTCTCGAGCTTGCGCAGGTCGTGAGGCGAGAAGAAGGTGAGGCAGATGCCTTCGCCGCCGTCTCGTCCGGCCCGGCCCGTCTCCTGATAGTAGCCTTCGAGGCTCTTGGGGATGTCGTAGTGGATGACATAGCGGACGTCGGGCTTGTCGATGCCCATGCCGAAGGCAATGGTGGCGACGATGACGTCGATGCGCTCCATGAGGAAGTCATCCTGCGTCTCGGCCCTATCGACCGACTCCATGCCGGCATGGTAGGCGCGTGCCTTGATGTTGTTGGCACGGAGCATCTCCGCCAGCTCCTCCACGCGGCGTCGGCTCAGGCAATAGATGATGCCGCTCTTGCCTTTGTTCTGGAGCACGAAACGCGTGATGTCCTTGTCCACGTCCTTTGTCTTGGGACGTATCTCGTAGTAGAGATTGGGGCGGTTGAAGGAGCTCTTGAACTCCGTGGCATCGGGTATGCCGAGGTTCTTCTTGATGTCGGTGCGCACCTTGTCGGTAGCCGTTGCGGTCAGGGCGATGATGGGCGCCTTGCCTATCTGCTCGACGAGCGGACGTATGTTGCGATACTCGGGACGGAAGTCGTGACCCCATTCCGAGATGCAATGCGCCTCGTCGACGGCATAGAAGGATATCTTGGTGTTGGAGAGGAAGCGCATATTCTCTTCCTTCGTCAGCGACTCGGGTGCGACGTAGAGTAGCTTCGTGCGGCCGGCGCTGATGTCCTCCTTCACCATGTCGATCTGCACCTTGGTGAGCGAGGAATTGAGGTAATGGGCGATGCCGTCGTCGTCCATAAACTGACGGATGGCATCCACTTGGTTTTTCATAAGAGCGATGAGCGGAGAGACGACGATAGCCGTGCCTTCGCTGATCAAAGCGGGCAACTGGTAGCACAGCGACTTGCCGCCGCCGGTAGGCATCAGGACGAAGGTGTCCTTGCCTGCAAGAAGGTTACGGATAATTGCCTCCTGGTCGCCCTTGAAGGTATCGAAGCCAAAGTAATGCTTCAGCTGTTCTGTCAGATTAATATCGTGCATTCAGGTGGTATTTGAAAGAAAGCTAAAGACAAAGATACGTCTTTTTGCGCAATCCACCAAATGTTTTGGCTTAAAAATGAAAAAAGAAGTCTTTATTTAACATGACAGCGGATTAAAGATGCAGACAACGGACTAAAGACAACGGACAACGGACATTATTTTTTCTTTTGTAATGATATAGAAGTTGGCACGATGGAAGCCTGAAAGGCTGGAAATACTACAGGCGGGGGTGGAACCCCCGTAACAGGTGCGAGTGGTAAACGGAACCCTGAAAGGGTGGAGAGATTTCTGATGTTCTGTCGTGCTTTCAGCACTTAGTTGTTGCGATGTCTTCTTTACGGGGGTTCCACCCCCGCCTATGTTCTCATCAGGCTTTCAGCCTTCATCATCCCCCGACTAAGCCCTTTCACCCATTCAAAAAGCGTGCCAACTGCTATATCCGGATGCTTTAGCACCAAGGCGCGCAGTTATGCGCGGAAGTCTGTTGTCCGTCATCCGTCGTCCATCATCCATCAACCGTCATCCATCAACCATCATCCTTCATCACCCTTTCAGTCTTTCGCTCTTCTCTATCTGCTGCTCGGCGTACTCGCGAGTGATGGTAAGCGCCTTCTCGCCTGCACTGGGCGCACTGAACTGCGCCTCGATCATGATGGTCTCCATGATGCTGCGCAAGCCACGCGCTCCGAGCTTGTATTCGATGGCCTTGTCGACGATGTAGTCCAAGGCTGCATCTTCGAAGGAGAGCTTGATGCCGTCCATCTCGAAGAGCTTCTTTTGCTGCTTGACGAGCGAGTTCTTCGGCTCGGTCAGGATGTTTCGCAGAGCGTCGCGGTCGAGAGGATTGAGGTGTGTGAGCACGGGCAGGCGACCAATGATTTCGGGGATAAGGCCGAAGCTCTTGAGGTCCTGCGGGACGATGTACTTCATCAGGTCCTTCGTGTCGATGCGCTGCTGGTTCTGCACGCTGTCGTAGCCCACGACGTGCGTGTTGAGGCGTTGTGCTATCTTGCGTTCGATGCCGTCGAAGGCGCCGCCGCAGATGAAGAGGATGTTGCGCGTATCGACATGTATGTAGTCCTGGTCGGGATGCTTGCGTCCGCCTTTGGGAGGCACGTTGACGATGGAGCCCTCGAGCAGCTTGAGCAGTCCCTGCTGCACACCTTCGCCGCTGACGTCGCGTGTGATGCTCGGGTTGTCCTGCTTGCGAGCTATCTTGTCTATCTCGTCGATAAAGACGATGCCGCGCTCGGCGGCAGCCACGTCGTAGTCGGCCACTTGCAGCAGGCGCGTGAGGATGCTCTCCACGTCCTCGCCCACGTAGCCGGCCTCGGTGAACACGGTGGCGTCGACGATGGTGAAGGGCACCTTGAGCAGCTTTGCGATGGTGCGTGCCAGCAAGGTCTTGCCCGTGCCCGTAGTGCCGACCATGATGATGTTGCTCTTTTCTATCTCCACGCCATCGTCGTCGACCTTTTGGGCCAGACGCTTGTAGTGGTTATAGACGGCAACCGACAGGTATCGCTTTGCGCTGTCCTGCCCGATGACGTACTGGTCGAGGAAGGCCTTGATGTCGCGAGGCTTGGGAATATTGTCCATGTCGAGGTCGGCATAGTTGCCGCCCTTCGTGCGACCCTTACCGCCCCAATTCTCACGAAGTATCTTGTCTGCCTGACGAATACACTCGTCGCATATGTAGCCGTTGATGCCTGTCAGCATCAAGGCCACCTCATCCTCGCTGCGTCCGCAAAAGGAGCAACGGTTCTGGTGCCTGCCTGCCATCCCTGGTCTCTAATCCTTAATCTTTAATCCTCCTTGCGTATCATCACGCGGTCAATCATGCCGTACTCCTTGGCCTCTTCGGCTGTCATCCAGTAGTCGCGGTCGCTGTCGGCCCATACTTTGTCGAAATCGGTGTGCGAGTGCTCGGCAATGATGCTGTAGAGCTCCTTCTTGAGCTTCTGTATCTCGCGAGCCGTGATCTCGATGTCGCTTGCTTGTCCCTGAGCACCGCCCATCGGCTGATGAATCATGACGCGGCTGTGCTTCAGGGCGCTGCGCTTGCCTTCCTTGCCAGCCACGAGCAGGACGGCGGCCATGCTTGCTGCCATGCCTGTGCAGATGGTAGCGACGTCGCTCGAGACGAACTGCATCGTGTCGTAGATGCCGAGTCCTGCATGAACGCTGCCGCCAGGGCTGTTGATGTAGATGCTAATGTCCTTGCCGGGGTCGGTGCTGTCGAGGAAGAGCAGCTGAGCCTGCAGGGTGTTGGCTGTATAGTCGTCAATCTCGGTGCCGAGGAAGATGATGCGGTCCATCATCAGGCGGCTGAAGACGTCCATCTGCGTGACGTTCAGCTGACGCTCCTCAAGGATATAGGGATTGAGGTAGTAGTTCTGGGCTGCTTTGGCACCAAGGGCGCGATTGTAGTCGCGGTTCTGCATACTGACCACGTCGTCGAGCACCATGCTGTTGATGCCCATGTGACGGGTAGCAAACTTGCGAAATTCGTTATCCATACTTATACATTATATATAATACGCGTGCGCGCGATGTTTTTTATTGTTTCTCTGTGAGCTTGCGGAACTCGTCCATCGTGACTTCCTTCGTCTTGAGCGTGACAGCTTCCTTGACCTTCGCTGCCATGAGGTTCTCGACGGTGCGCTCCACGAGGCCCTGTGCCTGCTGCTCGTTCTTGAGCATCTCGGCGGCATAGTTCGTGATGCTCTCCTCGGGGAGGTTCATCATGCCGTACTGAGCGAACTGGATGCGGGTGTAGGCCTTTGCAGTCTCGAGGACATCCTCATGCTGCACCTTCACTTCGAGCTGGTCGCAGATCTGCTCCTTGGCGAGGTGCCAGAGCAGCTCGGGCAGGCTCTTCTCGAAGTTCTCCTCGACATACTGCTCGCCCTTGTCCTGGTTGCGGAGCTTCATGAAGCGCTTCAGAAGAGCCTCTGGGAACTCTACCTTGCCGATGCGGTTCAAGACGTATTCGCGAAGGTCTTGCGTGAACTGATACTCTGTCTCGCTCTGGAAGTTCTTCTTGATGTCGTCTGCGATGAACTGGCGGAACTCTGCCTCGCTCTTCACGACGCCCGTGCCGAGCACTTTGTCGAAGAGGTCTTGGTCCACCTTTGCAGGCTCGAAGCGCATAATCTCGCTTATCTGGAAGCTGAAGTTCGACTTCATCTCCTCTGCCTCTTCCTTCGTGATGTGCAGGAGGCTGGCAAGCTCGGTAGCGTTGCCGTCGTAGGCCTTAGCAGGGTTGAATGTGATGACGTCGCCCAGCTTGGCACCTTCGAACTTTGCTTTCTCCTTGTCGTCCTTCATGTATTCGGGGAGCATCACGGCGTTCTCGACGGTGATGCCGTCCTTGAGCGTGTTGTTCTTCGTGTTGAGCTGCGTGAGCGTGCCCTTCACCATGTCGCGAGCCTCGTAGCTCTCGGCCTTGACGTGCTGTCCGCCGCGCTGGCAGTAGCTCTGCACCTGCTGGTCTATCAGGGCGTCGTCCACCTTGATGTCGTAGATGGTCAGCTTGTCTTTCTTGCTGAGCGTGGCATCGAACTCGGGAGCGAGGGCGATGTCGAAGACGAAGGTGAAGTCGTCCTGAACCTCGAAGTCCATCTTCGGAGTCTTCTCCTTGTTGGGCATCGGTTCGCCGAGCATGTTTATCTTGTTCTCGCGGATGTATTTATTGACTTCCTCGCTGAGGAACTTGTTGATTTCCTCTGCCTTCACCTCAGTGCCGAAGCGCTTCTGGATGAGCGATGCGGGCACCTTGCCGGGGCGGAAACCGGGCAGGCTTGCCTTCTTGCTAAAGTCCTTCAAGGCAGTCTTTACCTTATCTTCATAGTCAGCTTTCTCGATGTTTACGGTAAGCAGCGCGCTCACCTTGTCAACGTTTTCAAACGAAATGTTCATTGTCTATCTTTGTTAAATTAGTGTCCTTTTTTTCTAAAGCGGGTGCAAAGGTACGACAATTAATTCAAAATTCAAAATTCAAAATTCAAAAAAAGGAAAACAATGACGAATTAAAGGGTTATCCGCAAATAATCCTTGAGCATTAGGGCAGAATGACATTGTTCGTGAGCGCCGTTGCAATCCTCTACATGCCAATGGGCGAGAGCTGGGAGCTGTCTTCGGGGGTAAAGTCGAGGTCGAGGATGCGGGCGATGGTGGCTGCGACCTGCTTGGTGTAGAAGGGACCGTTGTTGAGCATCTCGCCTTGGGGTTTGATACCTTTGCCCCAGAGCATGAGCCAGGTTGCCTCGGAGCCTTTGACTTTACTGCCATGACTTCCCCATTCGTCGCCGAAGCCGCGTCCGTGGTCGCAGGTGACGAGGTAGGCCGTCTTGCCCTTATAGAACTTATCCGACTCGCAAGCCTCGTAGATGTCGCGGATGAAGGCGTCTGTGCCATTGGCGGCATCGAGGTAGAGGTCGTACTTGCGGGCGTGGGCCCACTCGTCGCAGTCGCCGAAGGAGATCCACATCACTTTGGGATGGTCGGTCTTCAAGGTCTCGATGGCGTAGGCATAGGTGAAGGCATCGAAGTGCTCAGAGCCCCAATAGCGCGGCATGCCCTCCATCATGCGGTCCACCATCTTCAGGACGGGCGTCTGCGTCTTGGCAATGTTCTTTTCATACGAGACGCTGGCTGGGATGCCGGCCGGCTCGTTGTGGATGGCAAAGCGCGTGGACTTCCACGAGCCGTACATCACGACGCTGCCTTTGTAGCGAAGGTCTTGGTTGGCAGCCTCGAGGACGTTGCGATGGGGGTTGTTGACGGGGTCGTTGCTCGTGATTTTCTCGTCCACGATGCCTGTCATCATCTCGCAATAGCCGGGGTAGGAGATGTTAGTCTTGTTGGCGAGTTGCATCACGCTGCCCACGTTGCGGTTGCCGACCAGCGTGCCCTGCTTGGCGACGGTGTTCCAGACGAACGGCATCAGCGCCATGCGGCGGTACACTGGGGTGTCCCGCCAGTATTGTCTGCGCAGCTGCTCGACGTTGCGCACCTCTTTGGAGTTGGAGATTATGCTCTCGTCGGCCCCTGAGAAGACCTCCTGCCAACGCAGTCCGTCGATGGTGATGATGACCAGACGGGTGAAGTTGTCGCTCTTCTTTGCTGAGAGAAGCAAAGGCATCAAGGAAATAAGGATAAGAATCAGACGTTTCATATTGTTTAAGATTTAAAGGTTAATTGTTTTAGAGGCTATATCTCATGTCGAGCCTCGGCGCGCTGCTCCTCCATCTGCTGGAAGTCCTTGAAGCGCAGCACGAAGTTGCGGGTCAGGTATTTGTCGAGGACGATGGGATTGACGCTCAGCTCCTGAGGCGTGCCGTGGAAGAGGATTTGCCCCTCGAAAAGGAGGTAGGCGCGGTCGGTGATGCAGAGGGTCTCCTCCACGTTGTGGTCGGTAATGAGGACGCCGATGTTCCTTTGCTTCAGCTTCCAGACGATGTACTGTATGTCTTCGACGGCAATGGGGTCAACGCCGGCAAAGGGTTCGTCGAGCATGATGAACTTGGGGTCGATGGCCAGGCAACGTGCTATCTCCGTCCGACGCCGCTCGCCACCGCTCAACTGGTCGCCCAGGCTCTTGCGCACCTTTTCGAGATGGAACTCGCTGATAAGGCTCTCGAGCTTCTCTCGCTGCTCCTCGCGGGACTTCTTCGTCATCTCGAGCACGCTGCTGATGTTGTCCTCGACGCTCATCTTGCGGAAGACGCTGGCCTCCTGTGCGAGGTAGCCGATGCCCAGGCGAGCTCGCTTATAGACGGGCAGGTCGGTTATCTCCTCGTCTCCCAGGAAGATGTGTCCGGCATTGGGCAGCACGAGGCCTGTCGTCATGTAGAAAGAGGTCGTCTTGCCCGCACCGTTAGGTCCGAGCAGACCAACGATTTCTCCCTGATGGACATCGAACGTGACGTTGTTCACCACCGTCCGCTTGCCGTAAATCTTCACCAAGCCTTCGCTTCTGAGCTGCAAACTATTCATTGAATATTGAATATTGAAGATTGAACATTGAGGATTGAATATTGAAGATTGAATATTGAATATTATTCCCCTCGCCTCAAAAAGTTACTTTTATTTTTCACTTTTCACTTTTCACTTTTCACTTGCGAAGCCTGTTGCTCTTCCTTGACCTTCCTCAGCAGGTCGCTGGCGAAGATGAAGGAGTTGAGCTTCTCGTTGGTCGAGGCCATTATCTGGTCCTTCGAGCCCTCCCACTCCTTGTGGCCGTCGCAGATGAAAAGGATGCTCTCGCCGATGCCGAGCACCGAGTTCATGTCGTGGGTGTTGATGATGGTCGTCATGCCGTATTCGTGCGTGATACTGCTGATGAGGTCGTCGATGACGAGGCTCGTCTTGGGGTCGAGACCTGAGTTCGGCTCGTCGCAGAACAGGTACTTCGGGTTGAGGGCGATGGCTCGGGCGATGGCGACGCGCTTCTGCATGCCGCCGCTTATCTCGCCCGGCATCTTGTCCTCGGCGCCTTTCAGGTTGACCCTCTCCAAGCAGAAACGGGCTCGCTTCACGCGGTCGGCCTGGTTCATGTCGGAGAACATGTCGAGGGGAAACATGACGTTTTCCAGGACAGTCATCGAGTCGAAGAGTGCAGCACTCTGGAAGATCATGCCCATCTCGCGCCGTAGCATCACGCGCTCCTTCTTGTTCATCATCACGAAGTCGCGTCCGTCGTAGAGCACCTTGCCCTTCGTGGGCGTGAAGAGCCCCACGATGTTCTTCATCAGTACAGTCTTGCCGGAGCCCGACTGACCGATGATGAGGTTTGTCTGCCCGTCGCGAAAGGTCATGTTGATGTCCATCAGGATGTCCCTGTCGTCGAACCTCTTGTATAAGTGCTGAACTTCGATCATGTCTTTTTTCGTAATTAAGAATTAAGAGATAAGAATTAAGAATTGCTTCTCTTATTCTGATAGTCCTTTTCTTTTATCGTTTTCTTATTCCCCACCTTTAATTCTTAATTCTTAATCTTTCTTTCTTAATTCTTCTTTTTTAATTCTTGATTCATTTATGCCAACATGCTTGTCAGGAAGATGTCAGAGAAGAGAATCAGCATGCTGCTCGACACGACGGCATTGGTGCTGGCCTTACCTACATCGAAGCTGCCGCCCTCGACGAAGTAGCCGTAATAGGACGCCACGCTGCTGATGATGAAAGCGAAGAAGATGCTCTTGATGATGCTGGTCCAGACGTACCACTGGTTGAAGCTATGCAGCAGGCCGACGGTCAGGTCGTCGGGCGTGATGATGCCCGCAATGGCCGTGGCATACGCTCCCACGAAGCCTGCCACGATGCTGAAGACGACAAGGAAGGGTATCATCGTCATCATGCCTATCACCTTTGGCAGGATAAGGAAGGATGCCGAGTTCACGCCCATGATCTCCAGGGCGTCGATCTGTTGCGTCACACGCATCGTGCCTATCTCGGAAGCGATGTTCGAGCCGACCTTTCCCGCGAGGATGAGACACATGATGCTCGAGGAGAACTCCAGCAACATGATTTCGCGGGTGGTGTATCCCGTCGTGAAAGTAGGCATCCACGGGCTTTGGATGTTGAGCTTAATCTGTATGCAGATGACGGCTCCGATGAAAAAACTGATGAGGAGCACAATGCCGATAGAATCGACACCGAGCGAGCCCATCTCGCGGACATACTGCCGCATGAACATCCGCCACCTTTCCGGGATACTTAAAACGCGTCCCATCAGCTGCAGGTACCTGCCAAAGGCAGCCAACCATTTCGTGATAAACACCTTTTTAATTTACTATTTGACGATTTACTATTTACGATTTAATACCACTCGACCATGGGCCATAGACTATGAACTATGAACTATGAACTCTAAACTATCACTGCGGTGTCTCCATGCCCACGACAAGGCGGTTGCCGCTGCCGAAGATTTGCTTGGCCAGCTGCTTGATGTCGTCGACCGTCACGCCCTGAATGCACTCCTCGTAGCCCTCGACGAACTCCTGGTCGTAGCGCGTCTTCGAGACAAGGCTGTTCATCCAGTAGCCGTTGTTCTTCAAGTCTTCCTGATGCGAACGCAGCATGTATTCCTTTATCTTTCCAAGGTTTTCTTCCGAGGGTCCCTTCTCCATCATCTCCTTGATGCCATTGCTGATGACCGACGTCATGGCCACACGCTTTTCGGGAGCCGTGGGCAGGACGATCTGCACCATTGCAAGCTCTTCAGGATAGTCGATAAGGTCGGAGCTGACAGGCACGCCGTAGGCTCCGCCCTCGTCTTCGCGAACCGTCTCCGTGTAGAGCATCTGCATGGCCTGTTGGAGCATATCGACGAGGATGTCGCTCCTCAATGTCTCCTTCATGGGCGTATGATAGACGAAGACGTTCAGGGAGTTGGGCGTGTCCTGCTCCTTCGTGAAGTAGCACTCGCGTTCGCCCTTCGTCATGCGTTGGTCGATAATCTCGTACTTCTCCTTCTTGCCCTTTACCGGCAGCGCACCAAGATACTTGGCGAGCAGGGGAGCAACGGAGTCGGCACTCACGTCGCCGACCATGTAGAACTCAAAGTCGGCAGCGTTGGCAAAGCGCTCACGGTACATCTCGAGCAAGCGGTCGTAGTTGATGCGGTCAAGGTCTTCCTCCTTGAATCGCTTAGCACGCACATTATTATTATAGACGATGCTGACGATGCTGTCCTGCAGGGCCGTCTGCGGATTGAGGTCTTGGTTCTTCAGGGCATTGCGCATGCGCTCAATCGACGAAGTGAAAGCATCGTCGTCGCGACGCGGTGAGGTGAAGTTAAGGTAAACGAGCTGGAGCATCGTCTCGAGGTCTTTCTTCACGCAATTGCCCTCGATGCCTTCGCTGCGGGCACCTACGCTGATAGAAGCGCCTGCCTGTTTGCCGGCAAGCTTCTTGTTGAGGTCGACGGCAGAGAAATTGCCCAGACCGCCCTGGCGAACGAGACCGATGTTGCTGGCGTTGACGTATTCGTCGTTGCTGTAAAGGCTGTTGCCGCCCCAGGATGTAGCACGGAAGATGATTCGGTTGGGGCTGTAGTCGGTCTGCTTGACGTGAATCTTCATGCCGTTGGAGAGCGTGATGAGCTTTGCCCCGTAGATGTCGTCGGTTATCTTTTTGACTTTGACTTTGCTCTTGAGTTCAGGCACCAGAGGCTCGGTGCTGACCTCCTCGGTGAAGGCAGCGATGTCCTCGCCATCCACCTCTGCCATCGCAGACAGAACTTCCTGCTCGGTCGGGCAGACCAGACCTTCCTTCTCGGGCATGAGGACGACAATGGCGCGGTTGTCCGCCGAGAGCTGTGAGATGGCCTGATTTATCATGTCCAGGGGGATGTTGGGCACAATCTGGTTCATCATCTGGTGGCGCCACTCGATGCCTGCGGCCGGGATGTTATCGATGAAGTGAGCGACGTAGGCATTCACGAGCGAGGTGTTCGTGCGCTTGTCGCGAGCCTCGTAGGCTGCGTCGATTTGCGACAGGTACTCGTCCTTGAAACGCTGGTACTCGCTTTCGGTGAAGCCGCCTCGCTGTGCACGCAGCAGCTCTCGGTATGCTGCCTTGATGCCCTCCGCATAACGGCCTTCCTTCATGGAGATGCCGAGCGAGAGTGCCTCCTTCGTCTTGGCGACAAGGTACTCGCCAAAGCTGACGCCTGCCCCTGCAAAGGGAGCGTCTGCCTGACGCGTTATCTCGTTGAGGCGTTCGTTTATCATACCCGAGATGGCGTCCTGCACAAAGTCGAGCGCGATGTATGCCATGGTGTTCCTCATCTCGCGTGGCAGCGGGTCGGTCTTGAACATAATCATGGCCTCCATGCCGGTGAACTCCTTGTCCTTGCCGATGAAGACGAGCGGCTCCGTGTTGTCGGGCACGGGATAGTCCTCGCGGACGGCTGCATCGGCGGCTGCGGGAGCGATGTCGGCAAACATCTCCTGCAACTTCTTCTCGACGGCATCGGGGTCAACGTCGCCCACGATGACGAGTGCCTGCAGGTCGGGTCGGTACCACTTGCGGTAGTAGCTGCGGAGGGTCTCGTATGGGAAGTTCTTCACAATCTCCATCGTACCGATAGGCATGCGCTCGGCGTACTTGCTGTCCTTGCAAATGATGGGCAGGGCGGCCTCGATGAGTCGCATCTGCGCGCTGCGGCGCATGCGCCACTCTTCCTCGATGACGCCGCGCTCCTTGTCTATCTCTTTGTCCTCAAGCAGGAGGTCGTGGCTCCAGTCGTGCAGGATGAGCAGGCAGGAATCGATGGCTCCGGGAATCTCGACGTTGACGTTATTGATGTTATAGACCGTCTCGTCGAAAGAGGTATAGGCATTAAGGTTCTCGCCGAACTTCACGCCGATGCGCTCCAGGTACTGCTTCAGGGCGTCGCCCGGGAAGTGCGTAGTGCCATTGAAGCACATGTGTTCGAGGAAGTGGGCCAGACCGCGCTGCTCGTCTTCCTCTTGCATAGAGCCGACGCGCTGCGCGATGTAGAAGTCGCACCGCTTTTCGGGCCACTCGTTGTGGCGGATGAAATAGGTGAGGCCGTTCTTAAGCTTGCCTGTCTTGACAGCAGGGTCAAGGGGGACAGGCGGCATTTGCTGTGCCAAAGCCATTGAACATTGGACATTGAACATTGAACATTGAAAGCAAAGCAGGAAAAACAAGATTAATTTCTTCATATTGTGTGTTTTTTTGTTATACGGCTTATGAGGCATATAGGGTTCATGGGGGCTTCTCGGGCTTATGAGGCTTATCTCATCTTCCATTCCTCCTTCATGAGCACCAGCGGGAGTTCTATCTGCTCGCTTGTGCTGTCGTTGAAGTTGAGCTGGAGCATGACGTAGGCCGTGCTGTCCTCCAACAGGCTGTCGCTGATGGCTTTGACGGACTTGAGTTGCCGCATGTCGTGCTTCGTCATGAACTGTGCTGTGGCGTCGACGAGCTGACTGCGATAGTCCTCGGGCCAGTCCTCAGCGCCGGCATAGCCATTGACGAAGCCCTTGTAGTTGCCTTTGATGAGCATCGTGTAGTACTTCTCAGCGGATTTCCTCGCCGCCTTGTGGGTGAAGTGGCTGCCAGAGCAGGCAAACAATAGGACTAGGAGCAGCCCCCCTCCACACCTCCCCCCGAGGAGGGAGGCCTTTTTAGTTACCTCTTTTAGTTTCATTTCACATATTTGGACTCCCTCCTCCTCGGGGGAGGGTTTGGGAGGGGGCATTTACTTCTGTCTCACGAATATGTTGATGGGGCATCCCGTGAAGTCCCAGCGCTCGCGAATCTTATTCTCGAGGAATCGCTTGTAGGGCTCCTTGACGTATTGCGGCAGGTTGGCGTAGAAGACAAACGAGGGCACGCGGGTGTCGGGGATTTGCATGCAGTACTTTATCTTGATGTACTTGCCCTTCATCGATGGTGGCGGATAGGCCTCGATGAGCGGCAGCATCTCTTCGTTGAGCTTGTGGGTGGACACCTTGCGGCGGCGACCCAGGAAGACGTCCTTTGCCGTCTCGAGCACCTTGAAGATGCGCTGCTTGGTGAGGGCTGAGCCGAAGATGATGGGGAAGTCGGTGAACGGCGCCATCCTGGTGCGGATAGCGTCCTCCATCGTCTTCATCACCTTCGTGTCCTTGTCGGGCACGAGGTCCCACTTGTTGACGACCACCACGAGGCTTTTCTGATTCTTCTGTATGATTTGGAATATGTTGAGGTCTTGCGACTCGATGCCCCTGGTGGCATCTATCATAAGGATGCAGACGTCGCTGTTCTCGATGGCGCGGATGCTACGCATCACGCTGTAGAACTCCAGGTCTTCGCTTACCCTGTTCTTGCGCCGAATACCCGCAGTGTCAACGAGATAGAAGTCGAAGCCGAACTTGTCGTAGCGGGTGTAGATGCTGTCGCGAGTGGTGCCTGCGATGTCTGTCACGATGTTCCGCTCCTCGCCGATGAAGGCGTTGATAAGGCTCGACTTGCCGGCGTTGGGACGGCCCACGACGGCAAACCTCGGGATGTCTTCGTCGGGCAATGCGTCGCCCTCCTTCGGGAATTTGCTGACCACGAGGTCGAGCAAGTCGCCGGTGCCGCTGCCCGTCGCTGCCGAGATGCACTGCGGCTCGCCAAGCCCGAGCGCATAGAACTCGGCGGCAAGGTAAGTCTCATTGTTGTCCATCTTGTTGCAGACGAGCAGGACGGGCTTTTTCGAGCGGCGCAGGATGCTGGCCACTGCCTCGTCGAGGTCGGTGATACCATTCTGGATGTCAACGAGAAAGAGTATGACGTCGGCTTCGTCCGTGGCGAGTGCCACCTGCTTACGTATTTCCTCCTCGAAGATGTCGTCGCTGCCGACGACCCAGCCGCCGGTGTCGATGACGGAGAACTCGCGCTGCCCCCATTCGCACTTGCCGTACTGGCGGTCGCGCGTCGTGCCCGCCTCCTCGCTCACGATGGCATGGCGGGTCTGCGTCAAGCGGTTGAAAAGCGTGCTCTTGCCCACGTTCGGGCGCCCTACAATAGCTACAATATTCGACATAACTGTATAATTTGCGTGCAAAGATACGAAGAAATTAATAAATAAGAAAGAAGAATGAAGAATTATTTCTTGGAGCCGATGCTAACGGGTGTCGGAACAAGCAGAAATGCGCCGCCTCGCGGCTCCACCTCCGTTTCTGACAATTTGCAACCGTTTCCTGCCATATTGCTTACTTTCTGATTTCTGGAAAGCCCGCGAGAATCGCTTGAAATCCTCTCGGCTATGGTCAGGGCCATTTTTTCGAAAGAAATCGCACGAATCGCCGTCAGCTCGGAACTGCCTGATTTACAACGCGCATCCCATAACTATGCACTATGAACTATGCACTATGAACTAAAAAAACTCCCCATTTCATCGCAAAAATCGCCTTTTTCGACCCATGAAAATGCCATTTCCCTGCTGTCGGAAACCCAAACGCTACACGTAGGAAAGGCCTTCGCTACACGTGGGAAGTGCTCTCGCCACACGTGGCATCCGTTTTCCCCTCACCTCGGATGCCCAAATCCCACCTATTTCGTCGCCATTCCCCTCATTTTTGAAAGTGACATATTGCAAGAGGAATGCGAGAACGTCTTTCTTTTTGTCAGCGGATGCCTCGGACAAGTCCGGCCTCCGCTACGGCAGGAATGCAAAAGGGCGTACCGAGACATGGACTGACTCCATGCGTCGATACGCCCTTCCCATCGTCGCCTGTCGTTTCTCGCAAAAGCAGAAGAAGCGGAAGGAGTGGGGTTATGTCTTACGCGTTGCCGAGCGTGCCGTCCATGGGAATCGTGCCGGCCGGCTGGTTCTGTACGCGCTTGAAGGCTATGTTGTTGCGAAGCATCTGCCCGGGGTTGACGAGCGGCAGGATTTGCTTCGGGATGCCTGCCTCTTCGCTACGCACGGCCAGGATGCCGCGAGCACTACCGATGGTGATGTCGGCCATGTGCTGAACGAGGCCGGCTGGCAATACCCACTGGTCTTCGTTGAGCTGGTAGAGCGAGCTCCAGCTGTCGCGCGTGAACTCGAATACGGTCTGCACGCTGAGGATGAGCTGCGTGATGTCGTTCTTCTTGTACTCGAAATTGGCGTTGCAGCGTACGATGCGCTTGTCGGTCTCGCAGTTGAACTGCAGCTGGTTGTTGATTTGCATTTCGCCGTCGGGCCATTCGTTGGCGAGGTTGACGAACTGAAGTTGCTTGACGTCCATCAAGCGGAACTGAATCTGAATCTGTTTCTGTTGTTGTGCCATTGCTTAATGTTATTTATGTGATTTAATGGTTATTGCGTTGAGATAGTAGAAGAGGTTCGGGCTGTTGTTTGACGAGCCGGGCATCACGGTGAGGGTCAGCTGTCCGTCTGCTGTCGGGCGGACGTCCTTTATAGTGACCGTCTCCGAGGCATTGTTGGCGGACTGGAGGGCGTCTGCCCAGGTGTCCTCGCCCTGCAGGATAAAGCTTGTCTGCCGCAAGTCCTGGCTCTTGTCGCGCGATGAGAATATCGTGAATTCGTACTCAAGTTCGGGATTGAGATGGCTCAGGCGAAGGGTGGCGCTCTGACGCGGGCCGCTGCCGCCGAACTTGCCTGCCGCATAGCCCCACAACGCGGACTGCGAGACGTCGGCTGGCATCAGCATACGGGTTGTCGTATAGGCCGCACCGTTCTTGTTCGAGCCGCCGAACTCGCCTGTAAATGTGACGAGGATGCCTGTCGGGTTCATGTTGCTGTCCACGATGCTGAGGTATGTCCGCTGGCCGGGCATGATGTCGTTCCATGCGGGGTCGCTCGTGTGGTCGGCTCCGAAGTTGAGCTTCACCAGGCCTGTCGGCACGATGTCGTTGATGGCGGGAAGGCCTTCGCGGTCCAGGACGGTGCGCTCGAAAGGCTTTGCCACGGCCTCGTGCGCTGCCACCTGGCAGGTGTGGGCAGCTATGAAGTCCATGCCGTCGGGATGATAGCTGAGGCCGACGGGCGAGATGCCTGTGATGGTCTCGAACCATGCGCAAGCCGCCGTGTACCTGCCCATTTTGAGGTCGAGGTGATAGCCGTCGCGGTTCATGTTGTCGCCTAAATAAGTGGTTCTCGCATTCTGAATCGCAGTGCCGCTCGGCACGACGAATTTGAACTCAGGATGCGTCTGCAAGGCATATTGCACGGCCTGGCAGATGCTGTCGTACATCACGTCTTGCCGGTTGCCATAGTTGGCAAAGCCGCCGTGCGTGCTATCGTGCGAGTAAGCCCACGTCTGGTGGTAGCCAAAGGCTGCATTCGGGTTGGTCTGCAGCCCTTGTGTGTATTCTATAAGATAAGTGAGATAAGGCTCGAAGGTTGCGGTGAGACCCGACTCCTGACTGACTTGCTGGAAGGTGATATACTGCCAGGGTTCGTCTTTTATGATGTCGGCGAGGGCCGTGCGAGGCCTGTTGCTGCGTCTGCCATCCACGACCTTGCGGTACTCGAAGGTGTTGTTCGCCTCCGTCACATCAATCCAATGCGACTGGAACCCCTGTCCGCCGCGATAGGCATTGCCGATGACCATCTTGATGCCTGCTTCGTTGGCCAGCTCCCAGAGGTATTGCTCGACGGCATCCTGCGAGAAGCTGTTGCCGATGGCAAGCACGCGGACGATGCTGTCCTGCAAAAGGCTGTCCACCTGAGCGCGGACGCTAAGGCATAGACATAGCAGTAGGAAGACGCTTAGCTTTCTCATTTCCCAAGTATTTTATTGTATTCGCTTTCATCCGACAACACCTGCAGGGCGCGGTCTATGCATGGGTCATCGATGAGCTGCTGCTGAGCGCCGCCCTTCTGATAGTAGTAGCGGATGACAATCTCGTCGCAAAGGTAAGGCTCCACTTGCTTGCGGAAACGCAACAGGTCGGCCTTGACGTCGTAGGTCAATTTGGATTCGAGGGCGTCCAGCTCGGCTTGCGTCGCCTCCTGGTAGCCTTCGCGCTTGATGACGTCCCGCAAGACCTTCAACAATTCCTTGGCAGGCTTTCCGGCTTCGAAGCCGCTGGTGCTGATGCTGTCGGCAAAGGCGGCATAGTCCTCATCGCTAAGCTTGAACTGACCCACCGGCGGGATCGTCGGATGCGTTCTGCAGAAATGCGTGGCGTAATCGAAAAACTCGTCGCTGTTCAACAGCTCGTTGATCATCGTCGGTAAGCTGTCGGGCTTCACCTCGATGTCAGGTTTTATGCCACCCCCGTCGCGAACTTCGCGGCCGCCTGCCGTGCGGAACACCTTCGTCAGGCTATCGGGAACCGTTCCCGCCGAGCCGTCGGCATTGAGGTGACGGTAGTCGTAAGCCTGGATGCAACGTCCGCTGGGGATATAGTAGCGGCTGGTCGTGAGCTTGAGACTGCCGTGATAAGGCACCTCACGTATCATCTGAACCAACCCTTTACCATAGGTTCGCACACCCATGATGACGGCGCGGTCGAAGTCCTGCAAGGAACCGGCCACTATTTCTGAAGCGGAGGCCGAGCCCCCGTCGACGAGAACGACGAGCGGCATCAAGCTGTCCACGGGCTCTGTGGCAGTGTAGTACTCTCGGTTCGTTCGCGTCATCTTGCCCTTCGTGTAGACCACTTTCTTGCCTTTCGGCAGGAAGAGGTTTGCGATGTCGACGGCCTCGTTTACTGCGCCGCCGGGATTGCCGCGCAAATCAAACACGAGGCGCTTTGCTCCCTGACGGCGCACCTCATCCAGCGCCTCACGAACCTCTCGGCATGCGCCCTCGGTGAATCCCGTCAGATAAATGTAGCCCGTCTGCCCGTCGGAGAGCATGCCGGCGTAAGGCACTTGCGGAAGCTGTATCGTCTGTCGCGTGATGAGGAACGACTTCTCGTCTTCCCCACGGCGAACTTTCAGCTCGAACGTCGTGCCTGCTTCGCCTCTGAGCATGCTGCTCACTTTGGGCGTCAGCATTCCCTTCACGTCTTTTCCGTCGATGGAAAGGATGACGTCGCCGGCCTGCACGCCAGCCAACTGGCTTGGTGTGCCCTCGTATGGCTCGCTGATTACCGCGCGCTGCTCCTTCTTGTGATAACGTATCACGCTGCCAATGCCGGCGTATTTTCCCGTTGCCATCTGGCGGAGATCCTCGTCCTCGTCGGGATAGTAGTCGGTGAAGGGGTCAACCTGCTGCAGCATAGAGCGGATGCCCCATCCTATGACGGTGTCCGCGTTGAGAGAGTCGACGTAGAAGAGGTCGAGCTGTTTGTAGATATCGTTGAAGAGCTCGAGGTTGCGGCTGATGGCCGAGTTGGCGTTCTCCTTCTTCTGTGCTGCCAGGGCGAGCGGCAGCATACACATTATTATATATATATAAGCCTTCTTCATTGCCTATTGAACTTTGAGCATTGGTCTTTTATTTGCTTCCATACCTCTTCGGGCAGCCTTGTGCCGACCACCCCTATGATGTTCCCTGCAAGAAGTGTGCCAAACCTGAGGCAATCCTCTAAAGAATATCCTTTATTCAAGGCAAAAAGGAAGCCGCCGGCAAAGAAATCGCCTGCTGCGGTGGTATCGACGACGGGAACCTTCCTGGCAGGCACCATTACCTCTTCCCCGCCAAGCCTTGCAATGGAACCTTTGCTGCCAAGCTTCACGATAGAGAGACACTTGTAGGCTGCTATCTGGCGCAAGGCCTCCACAGGGTCCGTCTTGCCCGTGAAGGCGTTCGCCTCCTCCTCGTTGGCAAAGACGATGTCGATGTAGTCTTGTACGAGATGCTGGAAGAACGGGCGGTCTGCGGCGACGACATTGTAGCTGGCGAGGTCGAGACTGAGTTGGACGCTCATCTCCATCGCCGTCTGGCAGATGGCCTCCATCAAGTCGTGGTTCTGCACGAGGTATCCCTCGATGTGTGCCATCGTGACGCCTTCGAAGAGCCTTGGCGTGATGTCGCCCGGCTGAAGTGTGGCAGCGGCCCCGAGAAACGTGCCGAAGGTGCGCTCGCCATCGGGCGTGATGAACGTGTTGGCGACACCCGTCGGCAAGTCGCATTGCAAGAGACGCGCCTCGATACCTGTCATCTTGCAGTTTTCTTGATAGAACCTGCCGAGTTCGTCGCGTCCTATCTTGCCGACGAAGCCGACACTGGCGCCCATCCGAGCCATTGCAAGAATTGTGTTACCCGCACTGCCGCCGGTGGCCTGCTCTACGGGAAGCCCCTCCATCCGTGCGCGGAGCTCACGCTGTCTGGCTTCGTCGATCAACGTCATGCCACCCCTCGGCAATCCTGTCTGCTCGAGCAGCGTGTCGTCTTTCAAACGCGCAAGAATGTCAACAAGGGCGTTGCCGATTCCAATTATTTTCTCCATATTGCGCAAATTTTTCTGCAAAGGTATGAAATATTGATTAAAGAATAAAGATTAAGGATTAAAGATAAGGGTAAAAGAGAAAAAAAAGCGATTTAAACAAAAATTTTTCACGTTTCCTTTTTCACTTTTCACTTTTTGTTGTACCTTTGCACCGCAATTGCGAGAGAAAGCAAGAAATCTGCTTCAGTAGCTCAGTTGGTTAGAGCACATGACTGTTAATCATGGGGTCGTTGGTTCAAGCCCATCCTGAAGCGCAAGCCTGGCAAACGCCAGGCTTTTCTTATGGGCTTTCACCAACGGCCCGGGGGCGTGGTTTTTCGCTTCGCTCAAGCGGCAAAGGCCGGAGCAAGCCCATCCTGAAGCGCAAGCCTGGCAAATGCCAGGCTTTTCTTATGGGCTTTCACCAACGGCCCGGTGTCGTGGTTTTTCGCTTCGCTCAAGCGGCAAAGGCCGGAGCAAGCCCATCCTGAAGCGCATAGAAAGAGTCCGGTAGATTTACCGGACTCTTTTGTTTGGGGAATTATTGCTGTCCGGGGGATTTTTTCTCCTTTTTCTTTTAGGTCCTTTCCCATCGGTGATTCTGACGAATAGCAGCTTATGAGGGCTTACTTAAGTCTCGAAGAGACGACAGACCACAGACGGGGGTGTAGCCCCCGGCAATAAGTGCGATGAAAGGGAAAGTCCTGAAGGGACGACAGAATCCTAAAGTAGGTTGAAATTAAACAAGTTACATATTCTGTCGCCCCTTTAGGGCTTATTATTGTTAAGCTAACCTGTCCCGGGGGTTAACACCCCCGTCTGTGGTCTTTCGCACCTTGACTATCGTCGACCTTTGGTTCGGTGCTTTTTACCTGACAGCAATATTTGGGAATGGTTTTGCAGTTGGTGCAATGGATGAGCGAACCGAGGGGCTTTTCCTTGCTGTAGCGTTTGGACTTCCTTGCTGTGGCGTTTGGACTTTCTTGCTGTGGCGTTGAGAGTTCCCACACGAGGGAAAAGGCTTTCCCTCGTGTGGGGTCTGAAAGTGCCTCTTAATACATGTTCACGATGGCCTCGTAGAGTTCCTGCTTGCCGCTGGTCTGCTTGGGCTCTCCCAGCTGCTTGCCGTAGGCATAAGCCTCCTCGAGTGTCATCTTGCCTTCTTCGAAGCGTTTGCCCTCGCCCTTATCGAAGCTGGCGTAGCGCTCCTTGAGCATAGTGGGGATGGGCGATTTCTCGAGGATGTCGGCAGCACTGAGCAGGGCGTGTGCCATGGTATCCATTGCTGCGACATGTGCGATGAAGATGTCCTCCAGGTCGGTGCTGTTGCGGCGCGTCTTGGCGTCGAAGTTCGTGCCACCGTCCTTGAAGCCTCCTCCGCGGATAATCTGCATCATGGCCTGCACGAGTTCGTAGTGGTCGATGGGGAACTGGTCGGTGTCCCATCCGTTTTGGTAGTCGCCTCGGTTGGCGTCGATGCTGCCCAGCAGTCCTGCATCCACGGCGCAAGCCAACTCGTGTTCGAAGGTGTGGCCTGCCAGGGTGGCGTGGTTCACCTCGATATTGACCTTGAAGTCCTTATCCAGACCATGTGCCCTGAGGAAACCAATGACGGTCTCGGTGTCCACGTCGTATTGGTGCTTGGTTGGTTCCATCGGCTTTGGTTCGATGAGGAAGGTGCCCTTGAAGCCCTTGGCGCGTGCGTAGTCGCGAGCCATACGCAGCATGGTGGCCATGTGCTCCTTCTCGCGCTTCATGTCGGTGTTGAGCAGGCTCATATAGCCCTCGCGGCCGCCCCAGAAGACGTAGTTGGTGCCGCCCAGCTCGATGGTGGCGTCGATGGCATTCTTGATCTGTACGATTGCTCGGGCAACGACGTCGAAGTCCGGGTTGGTCGATGCGCCGTTCATATAGCGCTTGTGGCCAAAGACGTTGGCTGTGCCCCAAAGCAGCTTGATGCCGGTCTCGGCTTGTTTTTGCTTCAGATAGGCCACGATTTCCTTCAGGTTCTTCTCATACTCCTCGACGGTATCTGCCTCGTCAATGAGGTCAACGTCGTGGAAGCAATAATACTCGATGCCCAGCTTCTGCATGATTTCGAATCCGGCATCAGCTCTGTTCTTAGCGGTCTGCATTGGGTCGGCAGGGACGTTCCAGGGGAAGGTCTTCGTGCCAGGTCCGAACTGGTCGCCGCCCGGGGCACAAAGGGTGTGCCACCAGCACATGGCGAACTTGAACCATTCGCTCATCTTCTTGCCCAGGACCACGCGGTCGCGGTCGTAATAGCGGTAGGCCAACGGGTTTTTACTCTCTACGCCCTCAAACTTGATGGCGGGAATCTCAGGAAAATACTGTTTCATTGTGTTGATAGTTTTATTTGGGTTTTGATGTGATTAATGGGATAAATGGGAATTAAAGGGATAAATGGGAGTTATGGGACTAATTCCCTCCAGCGCTCGTATGCTTCGCGGTAGGCGGCCTGATTCTTGAGGTCGGGCTCGATGACCTGCAGCTTCTTCAGCGCCGAGAAGGCGTCTTTGTTGTCGGCATAGATGCCTGCGCCGATGCCTGCACCGCGTGCGGCGCCCACGCTGCCGTCGGTGTCGCAAAGCTCGATGGTGGCGCCCGTCACGCCTGCTAAGGTGTCGCGGAAGATGGGACTGAGGAACATGTTGGCCTTGCCGGCGCGGATGGTCTTGAGTTCCATGCCCATCTCTTTCATCACCTCCATGCCATAGGCGAACGAGAAGACGATGCCCTCCTGCGCAGCACGAAGGAGGTGGGCCTGCGTGTGCGTGTTGAAGTTGATGCCATGTATGCTGGCTCCCACCTCCTTGTCGCAGAGCACGCGCTCCGCGCCGTTGCCGAAGGGAAGGATTGAGAGGCCTTTTGCACCGATGGGCGCCCCCGCTGCCAGGTCGTTCATCTCGGCGTATCCGATGCCTGCCGGCGCCACGTTGCGTCGCGCCCAGGAGTTCAGGATGCCCGTGCCGTTGATGCAGAGCAGCACGCCCAATCGCGTCGCCCCCTGTCCGTCATCCGTCATCCGTCGTCCGTTGTCGCCCGTCGTCCGTTGTCCATCATCCGTCATCCGTCGTCCATCATCCGTCATCCGTCGTCCGTCGTCCGTCATCCGTACACCATGATTCACGTGTGCAAACGTGTTGACGCGGCTCTGCGGGTCGTAGGCGACGCGGCCGAGCACGCCATATACCACGCCCGAAGTGCCTGCCGTCGTAGCAGCCTCTCCCGGCTCGAAGACGTTCAGCGAAAGCGCGTTGTTGGGCTGGTCGCCAGCGCGATAGGTGATGGGCGTCCCCGCCTGCAGGCCCAGCTCTGCGGCAGCGGCGGCATTCACCTCGCCCTGCATGCCGAAGGTCGGCACGATGTCGGAGAGCATCTCACGCGGGATGCCGTAGTAGTCCAAAAGGAACTGAGCGGGCCGCTCTTCCTTGAAGTCCCACATCATCCCCTCGGAGAGACCGCTGACGGTTGTGGCCGGCGTGCCCGACAGACGGCATGCGATGTAGTCGCCTGGCAGCATCACCTTATATATCTTACTGAAAGTGTCGGGCTCGTTCTCGCGAACCCATGCCAGCTTCGACGCCGTGAAGTTGCCCGGCGAATTGAGCAGATGGCTCAGGCACTGCTCGCTGCCGAGGTCCGCAAACGCCTTCTGTCCGTACGGGACAGCGCGCGAGTCGCACCAGATGATGGAATCGCGCAGCGGCTTCAACTCCTTATCCACGCAGACCAGACCATGCATCTGATAGGAGATGCCGATAGCCTTCACCTCGTCTCTCTCGGCGCCGCTGGCCGCCATAATGTCGGCCGTAGCAGCCTTCAGGTATTGCCACCAGGCCTCCGGGTCCTGCTCTGCCCAGCCGGCACGTACGGCCTTGATGGGCGCCTCTGTTTTGGGATAGAATGCCGAGGCCACGCAGGCTCCGCTCTCAGCATCCACGAGGGATGCCTTAACGCTTGAACTGCCTACGTCGTAGCCAAGTAAATAGTTATGTCTCATCGAATAAAAATAGATTAGATATTGAAGGTTGAACAATGTCGATTGGACATCCTGCCCGCTGTAAGGGTAGGGGGCCTGTGTTACTTCATCCTTTCTTTCCACAAGGCAGCCATCTCCTCGAGCGTCTTGCGCTTTGTCTCGGGCACGAGCTTCCAGACGAAGATGGCGGCCACTATGCAGAGGATGCCGTAGAGGCCGTATGTGAACCAGTGGCCGAAGTCGTCGCCCTCGGTGATGTGCATATTAAACATCGGCACAAAGCTGCTGGAGACGATGAAGTTGAATATCCATTGGAATGCCACCGCAATAGCAACCGCTTTGCCGCGGATGGTGTTGGGGAAGATTTCGGCAATCAGCACCCAGCAGATTGGTCCCCATGAGAACATGAAGCAGGCGGCGTAGAGCATGAGGCTGACACACGTGATGGCCTCCAGCCCCTCGTGTCCGAAGGTGGCAGCCACGCCCAAGGCGCCGATGGCCATACCGATGGAGCCGGTGATGAGCAGCGGTTTGCGCCCCAGCTTCTCCACCGTGAAGATGGCAACCAATGTGAACATGATGTTGATGAAACCCATAATCACGGTTATCATCATCGGGTCCTGCATGCCCATGTCGCCAAAGGTGCGGGGCGCGTAATAGAGGACGGCGTTGATGCCCACCACTTGCTGGAAGACGCTCAACATAATGCCCACGAAGATGCACATCCAGCCGTAGGTCATCAGTTTCTCTGTCTTCACCACCAGCGAGTCGATGATTTCGGGCAGGATTATCTCGGCCTTGCTGCTGCCATTAATATTGGCGAGGACATTGAAGGCTTCTTGGTTCTTTCCGACAGATACGAGGTAGCGCGGAGACTCGGGTACGAAGCAGATGAGCAGGGCGAAGAGGCCGGCCGGGATTGCCTCGCTGCCGAACATGTATCGCCAACCCGTCGTCACCGTCCACTGCGCAGCGGGATTGATGGCTGCGATGCCCTTTCCCATCTCCTCCACAAGCGG